>NZ_JBIUZW010000018.1:0-127568 GCF_044745245.1 Herbaspirillum sp. NPDC087042
CCCCACCGGGCTGTCGGGTCGGTGTGGGGGGTCCCTCTCCCCCCCCGCCGCGTTGGCGCGTACCAAGACGGATCAGGAAAATAGTTTGAGCGAAGCGAATCTATTTTCCCCGTCTTGGTACGCGCCAACGCGGGAACCCTCCGAAGGAGGGCGGAGGCAGTAGCGGTCGCCTTCTTTTGCTTACTTTTCTTGGCGAGACAAGAAAAGTGAGCGGCTGCCGGGCCGCCCCCGGCGCGCTCCTCCGACCGGAGAAAGATCAGCATTAAGCTAGAGCGTACACAAGCATTCCGTGCAAATGGCCCAGAAGGCTGGTATCAGAACCAAAGCTCAACAAGACCAAGGAAAGCAGCAAATCAATCAGGAAGCCATCAGGAAGCAGCAGGAGGAAACTGCTCCCGCATAACCCGCTTGTTAAGCTTGCCCACGCTAGTGCGCGCCAGTTCAGGAACAAAGCGCACCTGATCCGGCACGCCATAACGTGAAATCTGCCCAGACTCAGCCGCCGCCAACACATGCTGCCGGATATCCTGCTCCGTCACACCCGAAGCAGCGGCATCCTTCTTGAGCACCACCAGCGCCAACGGCCGCTCCCCCCATTTACCGTCCTGAATCCCGATGACAGCAGTCTCGGCCACTGCGGGATGGCGCGTGATGATGTCCTCGATCTGCAGAGAGGAGACCCATTCACCGCCGGTCTTGATGACATCCTTGATGCGGTCGGTCACTTGCAGATAGCCCCTGCCATCGATATGCCCGATATCCTGGGTATGCAGCCAGCCGCCGCGCCACAGGTCTTCGGAAGCCTCGGGCTGGTGCAGGTAACCCTGGGTCAGCCAGGGCGCCCGGACCACCACTTCACCGGTGCTCTGGCCATCGCGCGGACAGTCGTTCATGTCGCCATCGACCGTGCGGATCGCCACCAGCGGCAGCGGCCGTCCGGTCTTGACGCGGATCGCAGCCTCATTCTCGCCCCCGAGTTCCTCGGTAGGCACTTGCGCCAGTGTCAGCACCGGGCAGGTCTCCGACATGCCATAGCCGGTGAACACATCGATGCCGCGCTCGCGCGCGGCACGCGCCAGGCTGCCCGTCATGGCCGAACCACCGATGATCATCTTCCAGCCGGACAGGTCGACCTCGCGCGCCATCTCGCAACTGAGCACCATCTGCAGGATGGTCGGCACACAATGCGAGAAGCTCACCTTCTCGCGCTGGATCAGCTTGCAGATGGTGTCAGGCACATAGCGCCCCGGATAGACCTGCTTGACGCCGGCCATCGTCGCCACATAGGGCAGACCCCAGGCGTGGACGTGGAACATCGGCGTGAGCGGCATGTAGACGTCATCCCGGTGCAGGCGCCCCTGTTGCGGTGCCAGCGCCAGGCCGGCGGTGGTGCCCAGCGTGTGCAGCACCAGCTGGCGATGGCTGAAGTAGACGCCCTTGGGCAGGCCGGTGGTGCCGGTGGTGTAGAAGGTGGTGGCGCGGGCGTTCTCGTCGAAGTCGGGGAAGTCGTAGGCGGCCTCGGCCCTGGAGAGCAAGTCCTCGTATTCGCCGGCAAAGCCCGGGCCTTGCGGGCAGGGCGTGCCGTCGTCGGTGATCACCACGCAGCGCGTGAGGGTGTTGAGCTCGCCACGGATCTGCTTCAACACCGGCATGAAGTCGGAATTGACCAGCAGCACATCGGCCTGCGCATGGTTGAGCGTGTAGGCGATCTGCTCCGGAGAGAGCCGCACGTTCACGGTCTGCAGCACGCAGCCCATCATCGGGATGGCGAAGAAACACTCCAGGTAACGATGGCTGTCCCAGTCCATTACGGCCACCGTGTTGCCGGCCTGCAGGCCCATTTCCTTGAGCACGTTGGCCAGGCGCTGCACGCGCCGGTAGAACTCGGCATAGCTGTGGCGACGATCGCCGTAGACGATTTCCTGTTCCGGCGCGGTGGCCAGTGCACTGTGCAGCAATTGCTTGATCAGCAGCGGATATCCATAGGCGGAGGGCGTCTGGCTGATGGGTTGGGGCATACCGGGTCTCCTCTGTGGCGGCGGGGCCGTCCGTTGTTCGAATGAAGCCCGATGATACCGCCAAGTGCCCTCCAGGATGGTCGCCAGGACGACGAAATTTACATGTGGCAACTCGTCGCCCCGGCACATCACGGCATGCCGCCGCTCAGGGCCTGTCTTCGACCGAGGTCACCGTCAACGCGCCTTCGACGCGGTCGGCGGTGAAGCGGATCTTCTCGCCTTCACGCAGGCGGCCGACGATGTCGGGGCTGGCCTTGAAGACCATGGTCATGCCCGGCATCTGCAGGTTGGGGATGTCGCCATGACGGATGGTGAGCTTGCCGGCGCCGGCGTCGATCTTGCGGATCTCGCCGTCGACCTTGGGGGCGTCGGTCTGGGCATGGGCGTTCAGCGTCGCCAGTGCCAGTGTCAGGGCCGCCAGCAGCGGCAGGGTGCGTAACAGTGTTTTCATCGTATCGGCTTTCTATGAGGTGAGGGAGAAGTCTAAAAAATCCGGTCAGTGGTGGCCCTGATGGCCGCCTTGTGAACCTGGCTTGACCACATCCAGGTCGGCCTTGCCGCTGTCGCTGCCGGGGGCACGCGGTGCAGTCGGGGTGGTGGCATCGCCGCCGCTCCATTCGCGCGCGACCGTGCCGGCCGGGGCGCGGTACCAGCCGGGGTCACGATAGTCGTCGCGGGCCAGTTGCCGGCGTACCTTGACGGTGCTGAACATGCCGCCCATCTCGATGGCGCCATGCGGGCCGCGTCCGGTCATCATCGGCAGGGTGTTCTCGGGCAGGGGCATTTCCATGTCGCCCATGGCGCCGCCGGTCTCGCCCATGGCCATGTAGTCGGGGATGAGCCGGGCGATCTTGCCGGCCACCATGGACTGGTCCACGCCGATCATGGTGGGCAGGTCATGGCCCATGGCATTCATGGTGTGATGGGCCTTGTGACAGTGCAGCGCCCAGTCGCCTTCCTCGGTGGCGTCGAACTCGATGGCGCGCATCTGGCCCACGGCGATGTCGGTGGTGACTTCGGGCCAGCGCGCCGCTGGCGGCACCCAGCCACCGTCGGTGCCGGTGACGGCGAATTCATGGCCATGCAGGTGCAGCGGGTGGTTGGTCATGGTGAGGTTGCCCACGCGGATGCGTACCCGGTCGTTCTGCCGCACCACCAGCGGATCGATGCCGGGGAAGGCGCGGCTGTTCCAGGTCCAGAGGTTGAAGTCCAGCATGGTGCTGACCTTGGGCGTGGCCGCGCCGGGGGCGATGTCGTAGGCGTTCATCAGGAACACGAAATCGCGATCCACACGCATGAAGCCAGGGTCCCGGGGGTGGGTCACCCAGAAGCCCATCATGCCCATGGCCATCTGCACCATCTCGTCGGCATGCGGGTGGTACATGAAGGTGCCGGCGCGCCGTGCCGTGAATTCGTAGACATAGGTCTTGCCCGGCGGGATGGCCGGCTGGGTCAGGCCGGAGACGCCGTCCATGCCATTGGGCAGGCGCTGGCCGTGCCAGTGGACCGAGGTGGCTTCGGGCAGCTTGTTGGTGACGAAGATGCGCACCCGGTCGCCTTCCACCACTTCGATGGTGGGGCCAGGGCTCTGGCCGTTGTAGCCCCACAGGTTGGCCTTCATGCCGGGGGCGATTTCCCGCACCACCGGTTCGGCCACGAGGTGGAATTCCTTGACGCCGTTTTTCATGCGCCAGGGCAGGCTCCAGCCGTTGAGCGTGACCACCGGCTGGTAGGGCCGGCCCTGGGCTGGCTGCAGCGGTGGCTGGGTGACTGCGCTGGCTTGTAGCGGGGCCTCGGGCAGGGCGGCTGCGCCCACCCGGCTGACGGCACCGGCGGAGACGGCCAGGGCCGCGCCCTGCAGGAAGGCGCGGCGACGGGTATCGGTATTGGGGGGAGTCATGGTTGTGTTCCTTGTGTGGGACGGCCACCCAGGGCCAGTTGCAGGCTGGCGTCGGCGATCCAGAAGTCGCGCTGGGCATTGATGGCGGCGTTGACGGCGCTGGCTTGTTCGCGGGCGTCGGCCAGCAGGGTGAAGACGCTGATGAGCATGCCGTTGTAGCGCAGCAGGTTTTCATCGGCGATGCGCTGGCGCAGCGGCAGCAGTTCGTCGCGGTACTGGCGCGCCAGCTCGAAGGCATCCTGACGCTCGCGCCAGGCCTGGCGTGCCTGCGCGCGTGCGTCCAGCACGGCACCGGCCAGCTTGTGGGCCGCTTGCAGGTAGATCGCCTCGGCCTTGGCCACGCGTGCCTGGCCCCAGTCGAAGAGCGGGATCTCCAGCGAGATCTGGTAACCGATCTCGGGTGGCTTGCCGCTTTCGGAAGTGCGCAGCGCGCCCAGGTCCAGCACATTGACGAAACGGGTCGCGCGGGTCAGGCCCAGCGAGGCTTGCAGGCCATCGAGTTCGGTGCGGACGGCTTGCACATCCAGCCCTTGTTGCAGGGCCTGCTGTTCGATGTCGCCGGCTTCTTCCAGCCTGGCCGGCAACGCGGGCAGGCGTTCGGGCAGGGCAAAACCGGGCGCCATGCCGAGCAGGCGGGCCAGGGCTTCCTGGTCTTGCGTGGCCAGCCGGCGGGCCTGCTGCAGGTCGGCGCGGGCCTGGCCGTAGAAGAACTGTTCGCGCGCGGCATCGAGTGCGCTGATGTTGCCACGCCGGGCCATCTGCGCGGCCAGTTCGTGGGCGGCCTCGGCGGCCTCGGCCACCTGTTGCTGGTAGCGCAATCCCTGTTGTGCCGCCACGGCCTTGTAGTAGGCCTGCCGGGTCTGCGCCGCGGTGGCCAGCACGCGGGCGGCCAGCGTCAGTCGTACCTGCTCGAAGCGGCGCGCCTCGATGCGCGCGGCGGCAGGCAGCGTGATCAGGCGCATCAGGCCCAGCGACAGGCTGCGTTCGATCTTGATGTCGTCACCGGCATGGGTGCGCGCAAACGAAAAACCGGGATTGGGCAGGCGACCGGCCTGTACCAGGTCGGCGTCGGCCACGCCCAGCTCGGCGAAGGCGGCTTGCAGGTCGGGATTGTTGATCAGGGCGATCTGGACGGCGGTGTCGGCATCGGCCAGGCGCGCGTGCTGCTGGCCATCGGCGTGCAGCAGCCGGGCGACGCGCTCGCGGCTGGCCTGGTCTTGTCCGGGTGTGCGGTTCCAGGCCGGGGCCTGGCCCAGGCGCTGCTGGCTCAACTGCTCGACCTGGCTGAAACCGGCGTCGGGCGTGATCTGTGCGCAACCGGCCAGCAGCGCACAGGCGGCCGCTGTCGCGGCAACGCCGCGCAGGGGACGTAATACGGGGGGAATCATGGCATCCTCGTCTGATGATGAACGTCATCTGCTGCGCTCCGGGTGACGGGCGCGCAGCAGCTCAGGCGCACGCAGGCGTGCGGTGTCGTCGATCAGGCCAGGGCAGGCGGTCGGTCGGGGTTTTCCGGCAGGTAGCCGACGAAGCCTGCGGTCGGCTGCACGAGGTATTCGCGCGAGGGAAGCTCAGGTGCCGGCGGGGTCGCCAGCGCCAGGGGGAGGAGGGCGCCTACCGTGCAGGCGGCGCAGAAACTGCAGCTGAGGTTGGCGTGATGCTGGCCGTGATGCGCGGGGCTGCCATCATCGCCAGCGGCCACCGACATCGGGACAGTATCGTGATGACCATGATGCGCATGTGCATCGGCACTCATGCCGTGGTCCATGGGTGCCATGGTGTCCATGCGATGCTGCTGCACGGGTTGCACGGGTTGCACGGGCTGCACCTGTGCCGCCTGCGCCATGGCCGGCGCGCAGGCCTGCAGCACGGCGGCGAAACCCTGGATGGGGATCGCCAGCGTCAACAGCCAGAGCAGGAGGATTTTTGCGCGCAGCATCATGGGCGCCAGTATAGACCGGCTGCCGGTCCGCGATCAACCGGCCTGCTGGCCGCTGCGCTGCGGCAGGCCGCGGACCAGGCGCAGACCGTTGAAGACCACGATCAGGCTGGCCCCCATGTCGGCAAAGACCGCCATCCACAGGGAACTCATCCCCGCCAGCGCCAGCACCAGGAACACCGCCTTGATGCCCAGGGCGATGCTGATGTTCTGCGTCAGTACCGCATGGGCGCGGCGACTGAGACGGATGAAGTCGGGGATCTTGCGCAGGTCGTCATCCATCAGGGCGACGTCGGCTGTTTCCAGTGCGGTATCGGTGCCGGCCGCGCCCATGGCGAAACCGGTGCCGGCGCGGGCCAGTGCCGGGGCGTCGTTGATGCCATCGCCCACCATGCCCACGCCTTGCTCGCCATGGCGCCGCGCCAGCGCTTCGATGGCCGCCAGCTTGTCGTCGGGCAGCTGGTCGCCGCGTGCATCGGCGATGCCGGTCTGGGCGGCAATGGCCTGTGCGGTGTGCGGATTGTCGCCGGTCAGCATGATGACCTCCACGCCCAGCGCGCGCAGCTCGGCCACGGCCTGTTTGCTGCCGGGGCGCACGGTATCGGCCACGGCGATGAGCAGTTCGGGGCGATTGGCGCGGCACAGCAGGGTGGTGGTCTTGCCCTGCTTTTCGAATTCCTGCAGGCGGGCTTCCAGCGCCGGGCTGCATTGGCCCAGCTCATGCACCAGGCGGTGATTGCCGAGATGGAACAGCTGGCCGCCGATGATCCCTTGCACGCCACGCCCGGCCAGTGCGGCGAATTGTTCCACCTCCAGCGGGGTGCCGCTTTCCTGGGCGGCGATGGCGCGCGAGACCGGATGGTCGGAGCGGGCCGCCAGCGAGATGGCCAGCTGCAGCAGCGCTGCCTGTTCGCTGTCGGTGTTGAGCGAGACCACATCGGTCACCTGCGGCCGGCCGAAAGTGAGCGTGCCGGTCTTGTCCAGCGCCAGCGCACGCAGCTTGCGGCCCTGTTCCAGATAGACGCCACCCTTGATCAGGATGCCATGGCGCGCCGCCGAGGCCAGGGCGCTGACGATGGTCACGGGGGTCGAGATGACCAGCGCGCAGGGGCAGGCGATCACCAGCAGCACCAGCGCCTTGTAGAGCCAGGGCGTGAAGGCCGCGCCTGCCAGCAGCGGCGGCAGCAGTGCCACCAGCACCGCCATGGCGACCACGGCGGGGATGTAGTAGCGCGCGAAATTGTCGACGAAGCGCTGGGTCGGGGCGCGCTGGCCTTGCGCCTGTTGCACGCTCTTGACGATGCGCGAGAGGGTGGAGTCACCCTGCACGGCGGTCACGCGCAGTTCGAAGGCGCCATGTTCATTGATGGTGCCGGCGAAGACGGCGTCGCCCACCTGCTTGGCTACCGGGATGCTTTCGCCGGTGATGGGGGCCTGGTTGATGCTGGTACTGCCGGCGCTGACCTCGCCATCGAGCGGCACGCGCTCGCCGGGCGCCACGCGCACGGTCGCCGCCAGTGCCACCTCGCGGGCCGGCATGCTGCGCCACTGACCGTCGGCGTCGCGCACCGTGGCCAGGTCGGGCGTCATCGCCATCAGGCCGGCGATGGCGTTGCGGGCGCGGTCCAGCGAAAGCGCCTCGATCATCTCGGCCAGGGTGAAGAGCACGATCACCACCGCCGCCTCCGGCCACTGGCCGATCACGGCCGCGCCGATGACGGCCAGCGACATGAGGAAGTTCATGTTCAGCGAGAAGTTGCGCAGCGCGATCCAGCCTTTCTTCAAGGTGCCCAGGCCACCCAGCAGGATGGCCAGCAGCGCCAGCGCGATCACCGGCAGGGAGCGGTCGTCGCCGCTGGTCCAGGCCAGCACTTCGGCCCCCAGCGCGGCGACGCCAGCCGCGCCCAGCAGCAGCCAGCGGCGCAGCGGGATGCGGTAGGCTGCAGCCTGGTCGGGGGCGTTGCGGGCGGCCTCGGCGTCCAGCGAATCGGACTTCACGGCCGGCAGCATGTCCAGCGCCTTGAGGGTGGACACCAGCGGGGCGATCGAGGGCAACTGGTGTTGCACGGTCAGTTCGCGCTGGATCAGGTTGAATTCGAGCAGGCCCACGCCCGCCATCTGGGAGAGGCGTTCGCGGATCAGCTTTTCCTCGGTGGGGCAATCCATCTTCTGGATGAAGAACACGGCTTGCTCGGTGCTGCCTTCCAGGCGACGGGCAGCCGGGGCGGGCACGGCCGGGCTGTCGTCGCAGGCATGGCTGCCGCAGCAGGCGTGGGCATGCTCGTGCGCATGTCCGTGATCGTGATCGTGTGCATGCCGGTCATGATCGTGGTCATGCGGATGGGGGTGCGAATGTGCGTGCGAATTTACGTGCGAATGTGCGTGTTCTTGTCCAGCCATGTGATGCTCCTTGTGCAGCCAACAGGTTTCAGGGGTATATTAAAAACCCTGAAGTAACTACAAGGTCAAGCAAGGAGTTGGCATGGATACGTTGAAGATCGGTGAGCTGGCCGGACGGGCTGATTGCCCCGTGGAAACCATCCGCTATTACGAGAAGGAAGCGCTGCTGCCCGAGCCCACGCGTTCGCAGGCCAACTACCGGCTGTATGGCGAGCGTCATGTGGAGCGGCTGCAATTCATCCGTCATTGCCGCTCGCTGGACATGACGTTGGACGAGGTGCGCGAACTGTTGCGCCTGCGCGATGCGCCCGAACAGGATTGTGGCGGCGTCAATGCCTTGCTGGACAAGCACATCGGCCACGTCGCCGAACGTATCGCCCAGTTGCAGGGTCTGCAGTTGCAATTGCTGCAGTTGCGCGCCCAGTGCGAGGCCGAACAGCCGGCGCGCGATTGCGGCATCCTGCAGGGCCTGGCCAACCTGCCCGATGAAGCCAAGCCGGCCAACCTGGGCAGTCACGGCGGTGGCTGCCACTGAGCCAGTGGCGCCGGATCAGCGCGCCAGCCAGGCCATCACTTCCTCGATCACTTCATCGGACTTCTCGCGCTGGGGGAAGTGGCCGGCGCCGGGAACCACCACGCGCCGGTAGCCGTTGCCGAAGAGTCTTTCCTTGCCCTCCGAGGTGGAGGGATGGTTGGCGCCATCCTCGGCGCCATGCAGCAGCAGCGTGGGCACCATGATGCGCGGCGTCTGGGCCAGCCTGGCATCCAGTTCCGCATAGGCCGGGTCGCCCTCGGCAAAGCCCCAGCGATGGCGATAGGAGTGCAGGCAGATTTCGGCCCAGTCGGGATTGTCGAAGGAGGCGGCGGTATTGCCGAATTCGCTCTCGGCAAACTTCCACGAGGGTGACCAGCTATTCCACATGAAGCGGGTAAAGCCGCGCCGGTCGTCGCGCAGCTCGGTTTCGCCGCGCGAGGTGGCGAAGAACCAGTGGTACCAGTAGTTGCGCGATTGCTGCAGCGACAGCTTCTGGTCGGGGGTGTTGGTGCCCCAGCCCACCGACAGGGTGATGCAATGGGAGATGCGTTCGGGCGTCTGGGAGGCGGCGATATAGGCCGCACGCGCGCCCCAGTCGTGGCCGATGAGGGCGTAGCGCTGCAGGCCCAGGGCATCGGCGAAGGCCATCAGGTCGGCCCCCAGCGCGGCCAGCTGGCCACTGCGGGGAGTGTCGTCGGACAGGAAACGGGTCGGGCCGTAGCCGCGCAGGAACGGGCGGATCACCTGGTAGCCGGCCGTGCGCAAGGGTTTGAGCAAGGTGTCCCAGGTCCGTACATCATCGGGCCAGCCGTGTACCAGCACCACCGGTGGTGCATCGGGCGGGCCGCTGACTTCGTAGCCGATACGCAGCTTGTCAGTATCGATGAAGCTCAGATGATTGGACTGGGGCATGGCGGGTATTCTCCCTGTTGGTGCACACAGACTTGGTCAAAGAAGCACATTGCGACGACTGGAGATTATCATCTCAGCAAGGAGCGCGTGCGGCAATCCCGAAAAGCGGCTGGCAGATGAAAATTCCTCACCGATGCTGCAGGATCGCCTCCATCATCCAGGCGGTCCGTGCCGCGCTGGCGCCGCACGAAGGATGGGGCGCGCCGCCACGCAGGTGCTCGTGCAGCCTGGCCACGTGGTATTGCTGGATGTGCGCGGGGTTGGGGATGTCCAGTTCCAGTCGTTCGTGCGCCGTGCTCAGCACCAGCGGCTGTTCCTCGAATACCGAGAAGACGATCTTGCCGGCGCTGCCGGTGATCTCGACCCGGTCGGCGCGTTCGAAGCTGCCGAAATGCCAGCTGCCGCTGCCGGTGACGCCACTGTGATAGCGCCAGCTGGCCGCTACCGCGTCACGCGCGCTGTAGAGGCCCTGCTGGTTGGCGCTGCTGCCGGCTGCCTGATCCACCTCACCAAGGAAATGCGAAAACAGGTTCAGGCCGTGGCTGGCCAGGTCATCGAAATAGCCGCCCGGCGCGATGCGCGCGTCGGTGCGCCAGCGGTAGCGACCTTGCAGGTCGTCCGGGCCGGGCGTGCGGGCCAGTTGCCAGTGGATGTGGCGTGGCGTGCCGATGCGGCCCTCGGCCAGCCATTGCCGTACCTGCTCGAAGCGCGGCAGCGAGCGGCGGTAATAGGCCACGAACAGCGGCTGCCCGGCGGCCTCGAAGGCGGCCAGCATCTGCAGGCACTGGTCGTGGCTGGGGGCCATGGGCTTTTCGACGCAGCAGGGTTTGCCGGCACGGGCAACCTTCAGGGCGTAGTGCAGGTGGCTGTCGGGCGGAGTGGCGATGTAGACGGCGTCGATGTCGGCATCGTTGATCAGGGCATCGGCATCGCTGAACCAGCGCGGCACGCCGTGACGCTGCGCGTAGTCGGCGGCGAGGGCCGCGTCGCGCCGCATGACGGCGGCCAGTTCGAATCCGGGCGTATGCTGGTAGGCCGGGCCGCTTTTTTTCTCGGTGACCGCGCCGCAACCGATGATGCCCCAGCGGATCGGCGTCATGCGGCATCTCCGGCCGGCGTGGCGCAGCAGTGGGCATCGCCGCCCAGGGCATCGAGGATGGGGCAGTCGGGGCGATGGTCGCCATGGCAGTCATGCACCAGTTGCTCCAGGGTCGCCTTCATGGCCTGCAGTTCGCCGATGCGCTGGTCCAGTTCGCCGATGTGGGTTTGCGCCAGCTGCTTGACCTTGCGGCTGGGACGCGACTGGTCCAGCCAGAGTCCGATCAGGTCACTCACCTGCACCATGGAAAAGCCCAGCTGCCGTGCCTGGCGGATGAAGCGCAGCAGGTGCACGTCGCGCTCGCGATAGACCCGGTAGCCGGCATCGGTACGGCCGGCCTTGGGGATCAGGCCGGTTTCCTCGTAGTGGCGGATCATCTTGGTCGAGACGCCCGAGGCGCTGGCGGCTTCTCCGATGTTCATGTCTTCACTCCTTCGCATGGGGTTGCCAGCGGCGCAGCAGCAGGGCATTGCTGACCACGCTGACGCTGGAGAAGGCCATCGCCGCGCCTGCCAGCATGGGATTGAGCATGCCCAGTGCCGCCAGCGGGATGCCGACCAGGTTGTAGATGAAGGCCCAGAACAGGTTCTGGCGGATCTTGCCGTAGGTGCGGCGCGAGATGTCGATGGCGTCAGCGGCCAGCCCCGGGTCGCCATGCATGAGGGTGATGCCGGCCGCCTGCATGGCCACGTCGGTGCCGGTGGACATGGCGATGCCGACGTCGGCCGCGGCCAGCGCCGGGGCATCGTTGACGCCGTCACCGACCATCGCCACCACGCGCGTGCCGTCGGCGCGCAGCGCGTTGACGGCGGCGGCCTTGTCGCCCGGCAGCACCTCGGCACGCACGTCGCTGATGCCCAGTTCGCTGGCCACGCGCTGCGCGGCGCCGCGGTTGTCGCCGCTGAGCATGACGGTGGCGATGCCCAGCCCGTGCAGGGTGCTGATGGCGTTCCGGGCGCCGCTCTTGACCTGGTCGCCGAAGGCCAGCAGGCCCAGCACCTGGGCGCCGTGGCCATCGTCATTGCGCCGCGCCAGCCAGGAGAGGGTGCGGCCCTGCTCCTGCAAGGCTTGCGCCTGGGGCGCCATGGCCTCGGTGGGGGCCTGCAATTGCTGCATCCAGCGGCTGCTGCCCAGGTACAGCAGATGACCATCGACTTGCCCCTCGATGCCCAGGCCGGCCACGCTGCGGGCTTCGGTGGCGGTGGGGATGGCCAGATCCTGGCGCTGGGTTGCGGCGTCAAGCACGGCGCGGCCCAGCGGGTGTTCGCTTCTTGCCTGCAAGGCGGCGGCCAGTGCCAGCAGGGTGTCGGCCTGCACGCCGGTGGCCGCCTGCAGTTCGGTCAGGCGGGGCCGGCCCACGGTCAGGGTACCGGTCTTGTCGAAGGCGATCACGTTGACGCGGTGGGCGATTTCC
This sequence comes from Herbaspirillum sp. NPDC087042, assembly GCF_044745245.1. Taxonomy (NCBI): domain Bacteria; kingdom Pseudomonadati; phylum Pseudomonadota; class Betaproteobacteria; order Burkholderiales; family Oxalobacteraceae; genus Herbaspirillum; species Herbaspirillum sp. NPDC087042. The sequence goes on from NZ_JBIUZW010000018.1 coordinate 12,218, forward strand.
AGCGCCTGCGCGTCCTTGATGAGGATGCCGTGGCGCGCCGCCACACCGGTGCCGGCCATGATGGCCGTGGGCGTGGCCAGGCCCAGGGCGCAGGGGCAGGCGATCACCATCACCGCCACCGCATTGAGCAAGGCCTGCTCCCAGTCGCCGGCGGCCAGGCCCCAGCCCAGCAGCGTTGCCAGCGACAGCAGCAGCACGGCCGGCACGAACACCGCGCTGACCTTGTCCACCAGGCGCTGGATCGGCGCCTTGGCGGCCTGGGCCTGCTCCACCATGCGCACGATGCGCGCCAGAACGGTCTCGGCGCCGATGGCGGTGGTTTCGAACACCAGTGCACCCTCGGCATTGACGGCGCCGGCTGCCAGGGTGTCGCCGGCCTGTTTGGCTTGCGGGTGGCTTTCGCCGGTCAGCATGGATTCATCCAGGTGGCTGCGGCCTTCGCGCACCACGCCATCGACCGGGACCCGTTCGCCCGGACGCAGCACCACCATGTCACCCACGCGCACCTCCGCCAGCGCCACCTCGAACTCCTGGCCATTGCGGCGCACGCGGGCGCGGTCCGGGCGCAGCGCATTCAAGGCCGCGATGGCGTCGGCGGTCTGGCGCTTGGCGCGGCCTTCCAGCCATTTGCCCAGCAAGACCAGCGTGATGACCACGGCCGAGCTTTCGAAATACAGGTGGGGCGCGGCCATGCCATGCGCCTGCATGTCGCCGCCGGCCAGCCATTGCCACAGCGACAGCCCATAGGCAGCACTGGTGCCCAGCGCGACCAGCAGGTCCATGTTGCCCGAACGCGCCCTCAGCGCGCCCCAGCCGGCATGGTAGAAGCGCCAGCCCAGCCAGAACTGCACGGGCGTGGCCAGCAGCCATTGCCACAGCGGTGGCAGGTCCAGGCGCAGGCCCAGCGGCGCCAGCAGCATGGGCAGTACCAGCGGCAGCGACAGCGCCGCCGCCAGTGCCACCGGCCACCAGGAGGGCAGGGTAGTGCCGGGAGCGGCGTCCCGGCCGGCTGCTTCAGGCGGGACGTGCTGTCGGGCGTGGTAGCCGGCCTTCTCGATGGCGGCAATCAGGCTTGCCGGTGAGGCAGCATCCTGGGTGGTGATGCTGGCGCGCTCGGTGGCGAGGTTGACGCTGACGTCGGTCACGCCAGGGACTTTTTTCAGGGCCTTTTCGACCCGCGTGACGCAGGAGGCGCAGCTCATGCCTTCGATATCGAGGCTGATCTCGCTCGCGGCGGAAGAGGTGGTGGTCATGGCGAATACTCCGGAAAGGATGAATCGGACAGCATCATGTTCATCCTTCCCATGATGGGAAGGTCAAGCCTGATTTTCGCACGAATGCACCATGAGGGTGGTTGACCTTGCCATGGTAGGAAGGTTTAAGCTTCCGGTATTGTCACTACCACTTGAATGAAAGGAAATCCGATGAGCACCACCTTCACCGTCAACGACATGACCTGCAACCACTGCGCCGGCGTCATCACCAAGGCCGTCAAGGACGTTGACGCCAATGCCCGTGTCGAGATTGCCGTGGCCGACAAGCGCGTGGTCATCGATAGCAACCTGCCGGCGCAATCCTTTGCCGAGGCGATTGAGGAAGCCGGCTATACGCCAGTTGCTGGCTGAATCCTTGCAAACCGTTCGGGCTGAGTAGCCGCTTGCGGCGTATCGAAGACGCGCGTTCCGGTAATCATCGGAGCGTCTTCGATACGCCGCGTTGCGGCTACTCAGTCCGAACGGTAGTTTTTTTCGCCAGGGCGGGGCGGCTCACTTGCTCAACAGCCGCATCGCCCCTTCCAGCCCATCCATGGTCAGCGGGAACATGCGGCCATTCATCAGCTGGCGGATCAGGGCGATCGACTGGCGGTATTGCCACAGGCCTTCCGGCTCCGGGTTCAGCCAGGCGAAGTGCGGGAAGGTGGCCGTGAAGCGCTGCAGCCAGTCGGCCCCGGCCTCGGCATTGTTGTATTCCACCGAGCCGCCCGGCTGCACGATCTCGTAGGGGCTCATGGTGGCGTCGCCCACGAAGATGAGCTTGGTGTCGGGCGTGTACTTGCGCAGCACGTCCCAGGTCGGGAAGCGCTCGGCATGGCGGCGCCGGTTGTTCTTCCACAGGTAGTCGTAGACGCAGTTGTGGAAGTAGAAGAAGTCCATGTTCTTGAACTCGGTGCGCGCGGCCGAGAACAATTCCTCGGTGCGGGCGATGTGGTCGTCCATCGAGCCACCGACATCGAAGAGCATCAGCACCTTGATCTTGTTCTTGCGCTCGGGCTGCATGCGGATGTCGAGATAGCCGGCATTGCTGGCGGTGGCGCGGATGGTGTCGTCCAGCGCCAGTTCTTCCTCCAGTCCTTCGCGGGCGAAGCGGCGCAGGCGCCGTAGCGCCACCTTGATGTTGCGCGTGCCCAGTTCGCGCTCGCCGTCGTAGTCCTGGTACTGGCGTTCGTCCCATACCTTGACGGCGCTGCGCTGTCCGCCCTTGCCGCCGATGCGGATGCCTTCCGGATTGAAGCCGCCGTGGCCGAAGGGCGAGACCCCGCCCGTGCCTATCCACTTGCTGCCGCCTTCGTGGCGTTCCTTCTGTTCTTCCAGCAATTGCTTGAGGCGCTCCATCAGCTTGTCGTAGCCGAACTTCTCGATGGCGGCCTTTTGCTCGGGCGTCAGGTCGCGCTGCAATTGCTTGACCAGCCATTCCAGCGGGATATCGGGGCGCTTCTCGAAGATGGTTTCCACGCCCTTGAAGTAGGCGCCGAAGGCACGGTCGAACTTGTCGAAGTTGGCCTCGTCCTTGACCAGCGTCAGCCGCGAGAGATAGTAGAACTCATCCAGCGAGGGGACGATGACCTGCTTGTCCATCGCCTCCAGCAAGGTCAGGAATTCCTTGATCGAGGCCGGCACGCCGGCCTGTTTCACGGTATAGAAGAAATCGATCAGCATGGCGGGGGAGAGCGATCAACGGCCCAGCTTGAACTGCAGGTGCCGGCGCACGGTCGGCCACTCCGATTCGATGATGGAAAACACCACCGTATCGCGCAGCGAGCCGTCGGGCATGCGCTGGTGGTTGCGCAGGATGCCATCCTGCTTGGCCCCCAGGCGGGCAATGGCCGCGCGCGATTGCTGGTTCATCCAGTGGGTGCGGAACTCGACGGCGATGCAGTGCATGTCCTCGAAGGCATGGTTGAGCATCATCAGCTTGCACTCGGTATTGATGCCGGTGCGCTGGGCGCTGGCGGCATACCAGGTGGAGCCGATCTCGACGCGGCGATTGACGGCGTCCGCATTCATGTAGGTGGTCATGCCGCACAACGCGCCGGTGTCGTTGCGGCGGATCACGAAGGGCAGCATGCTGCCCTGTTGCTGCAGCTGCAGGCGGCGCTCGATTTCGGCGCGCATGTTCTCCGGCTTGGGGATGGCCGTGTACCAGAGCTTCCACAGCTTGCCGTCGGAGACAGCAGCGATGAGGGCATCGTGGTGCTCGGGGTGCAGCGGCTCGACATTGGCGAACTGGCCCTTGAGCGTGATCGGCGACAGGAATTGCATGGCGGCTCCGGATGAGGTCAGCGATGTTTCAGCAAGGTGTTAGCGGTTGTTGCGCGACATGAAGACCAGCCGCTCGAACAGATGCACGTCCTGCTCGTTCTTGAGCAGGGCGCCATGCAGCGGCGGCACCACGGCCTTGTTGTCCTGGCTGTGCAGGGCTTCGGGCGGGATGTCCTCGGCCATGAGCAGCTTGAGCCAGTCGATCAGTTCCGAGGTCGAGGGCTTCTTCTTCAGGCCGGGCACGTCGCGCACCTGGTAGAAGGCTTCCAGCGCCTGCGCCAGCAGCTCTCGCTTGATGTGCGGGAAGTGCACGTCGACGATCTGCTGCATGGTGGCCTTGTCGGGGAACTTGATGTAGTGGAAGAAGCAGCGGCGCAGGAAGGCGTCCGGCAATTCCTTCTCGTTGTTGGAGGTGATCACCACCAGCGGCCGGTGCCTGGCGCGGACCAGTTCGCGCGTCTCGTAGACGTAGAACTCCATGCGGTCGATCTCGCGCAGCAGGTCGTTGGGGAACTCGATGTCGGCCTTGTCGATCTCGTCGATGAGCAATACCACCGGTTCTTCGGAGGTGAAGGCCTGCCACAGCACGCCCTTGACGATGTAGTTGTGGATGTCCTTGACGCGCTCGTCGCCCAGTTGCGAATCGCGCAGGCGCGAGACCGCATCGTATTCGTAGAGGCCCTGCTGGGCCTTGGTGGTGGACTTGATATGCCATTGCAGCAGCGGCCGGCCCAGTGCGGCGGCCACTTCTTCGGCCAGCATGGTCTTGCCGGTGCCGGGTTCGCCCTTGATCAGCAGCGGGCGCTGCAGGGTGAGCGCGGCATTGACCGCCAGCTTGAGGTCATCGGTGGCGACGTAGTTCTCGCTACCGGTAAATTTGGTCTTGCCGGAAGAAGTGGCGGAATGATCGGGCATGGATGTTGTCCTTGTGAGGTCTCGCTCTGGAAGCTGCCGGCCCGGTCGCATGTGGCGCTGCACCACCGGGGGCAGTCGATTTGTTCGAGTATAAGGGAAAACGCGGGCTTTCCCGGCACCGCTTGAAATCGGCGAAAACGTTCCTATATAGGGGGCTCCGCATGCAACAAACTGATAGCGCCCAAGGCGCTCACTGCTCATGAAATTTCTTTTCTTCAAGATGCTGGTGATGTGGAGACGAATGCGTCACGGCATGCAGGCGCGTTACATGGACAGGCAGGATGTCGGACGACAGCTGGAAGTCCTGATGCGCCGCATCGATCCCTCGGCCAGCTGGCACGAGCGCGCCAACTGGATGATCGACCTGGCCGAGTGGCTGCGCCATCGTCCGGCGGTCTCGCTGCTGGATCGCCAGTCCTGGCACCAGGTACGGCGCCAGCGCCTGGCCATCATGCTCGACTGGCTGGACCAGCATCGCGATGTACGTCGCACGGTGCAGAATGCCCTGCAAAAGACGCTGCGCGAGGCCACCGGCCCCGAACTGTTTTCCACCACCGGCCTGCCGCACGAGCCCGGCTTCTTCGGCGAACTGGCCGAACGGCTGGCGCGCCTGCTGCTGCCGCGTCATCTGTCGCCGACCGACCTGTCTTCGCTCTTCACCGCCATGTTCCCCGATCCGGACGATGCCGCCTGGCTGCTGGAGCTGGACAATGACCTGCTGGTGCGCCTGTGGAAGCTCATGGCCGACGACGGCATCTCCCACATGTACTGGCAGCAGGTCGAGGAAGCCATCACCTACCTCACCATGACCGTGGTGGCCGATGGCATCAGCCCGGCCTTCCGCCAGCGCCTGGAACCGAAGATGCCCATGCGCGCCACGCCATTCCTGGCGCTGCGGCGCGAGGTGGAAAGCTGGCTGCGCGCCCAGCCCGGCGATGTCGGCGCATTGCGCAGCGTGCGCATGCTGGTGGCCGTGTGCCACGCGCAGACCGATCGCATCTATGCCCACCTGGATGAGTATGGTGTCTCGGTCAGTCTGGTCTATCGGGTCGAGCGCATGCGCGCCCACCTGCAGCGTATCGGTCGGCTCATCGACGTGCGCGCGGGCGTAGCAAGTGTGCAGAGTGTGCCGAGTGTGCAGGGAGTGTCCGGCGCTGCCGGCACAGCCGGTGCCGGGCGTATGCAGCTGCTGCTGGCCGACCTGATCTCGGCGCATCATCATCGCGACTCGGTACGCGGCCTGATGCGGCGCAGCTTTGCGCTGCTGGCGCGCAAGATGGTCGAGCGCAATGCCGATCACCGCGAGCAGGCCATCGCCCATGACCGCACCAGCTACCGCAAGGTGCTGCGCGCGGGTCTGCTGGGTGGTGCGGTGATGGCGGCGACGGCGCTGGTGCAATCCAGCCTGTCACGCTGGGGCGCAACGCATTTCGTTGATGGCGTGCTGGCCTCGCTGAACTATGCGGGCAGCTTCCTGCTGATCGCCGCGCTCGGGGGCGTGCTGGCCACGCGCCAGCCGGCCGTGACCGCGCCTGCGCTGGCCGCCCGCATGGGCGAACTCGATGCCGAGGGCATGCGTGGCCTGATCGCCGAATCGGGGCGACTGCTGCGTTCGCAGTCGGCAGGTATCTTCGGCAACCTGCTGGCAGTGATCCCGGTCACTGTCGGCCTGGCTGCCCTGGGCTGGCTGCTGCTGGGGCGCCCGCCCATGTCGCCGGAGCAGGCGCGCCAGGACCTGGCAGCCTTGTCCCTGGTCGGCCCCACGCCCCTGTATGCCGCGATGACTGGCGTGCTGCTGTGGCTGGCCAGCCTGGCGGCGGGCTTTGCCGACAACTGGTTTGCGCTGCGCCGGGTGGGGGAGGTGGTGTCCAACCACCGTCGCCTGGTGCATGGCCTGGGGCCCATGCGTGCCCAGCGCTGCGCCGCCTGGCTGGAGCGCAACGTCGCCACCATCGCCGGCAGCCTGGCGCTGGCGTTGATGCTGGGCATGGCACCGGTGGTGGCGGCCTTTTTCAGCCTGCCGCTGGATGTGCGCCAGGTCACGCTGGCCGCCGGTACCGTGACGGCGGCCGCCTTCAGCCTGGGCTGGCAGGTTCTGATCACCCCCTCGTTCTGGCTGGCCGCCGGAGGCGTGGCGATCACCGCACTGCTGTCGGTGGCCACCGCGTTCGCCTGCGCCCTGGCCCTGGCCCTGCGTGCACGCGATCTGCCGCGTCGCGCGCGCAATGTGGCCATGCGCGCGGTGCTGCGTCGTTTTGTCGTCCGTCCGCTGTTCTTCATCCTGCCCGAAGGCCCGCGTGCGGCAGTGCGGGATGAATCGGCCGGAGAGGACGACGACGAGGACGATCCCGGCGATGATGAGGACAGCCAACAGCGCCATGCCGCCTGAACTTGCCATCAGGAACATGTAATACCGTTAATATTGCAGCGCATATAAGCAGGGAATCGGCCCGCAGTCCGCCATGGGTGGGCTGTTGCGGCCGATTGTGGGGCTTTCTGCCCAGGGATGACGATGCCGGGTTTATTGGTTAGAATCGAAATCGTTTTTTGCGTAAGGCAGGGGGAGTGGAGAGACAAGCTTGAGCCGAAACACCGGTTGAGCCAAAGCAGAACAGCCAAACCTGCAACACCAGGACAATCTAACGAGTACGATAAAGTTTGCTGCTGGTAGCAAAAGATGCGTGTTGTCGAGTATCCGTTTCCCGGAGGGACGGATTGCAAGCCCATTCACCTTACCCTGCTAACATGAAAAAACACCTCGTGTTTCTTGCCTTGCTTGGCGTCGTCGGCAGTGCGTCCGCAGCGGACATCGTCGGCAATGCCAAGGCTGCTGAAAACAAAGTCTCCATGTGCATCGGTTGCCATGGCATCCCCGGCTACAAAGCCAGCTTCCCCGAGGTCTACCAGGTCCCGATGCTGGGCGGGCAATCCGCCAAGTACATCGAGAACGCGCTGCGCGCCTACCAGAAGGGGGAGCGCAAGCATCCCTCCATGATGGGTATCGCCGGTGGCCTGTCGGACCAGGACATTGCTGACCTGGCCGCTTATTATTCGCAGCAGAAGTGAGGGGGATGCACGAGATGAAGAAGATCCTGATGGTCCCGGCGCTGCTGGTAGCGGCCTGGACGGCACCGCTGGCGGTCTCTGCCGCCGACTTGGCCAATGGCCGCGCGCTGGTCGAGAAATACAATTGCGCCTCCTGCCACGGCAAGGACTACAACTCCCCCATCGATCCTGGCTATCCCAAGCTGGCCGGCCAGCATGCCGATTACCTCAAGCATGCCCTGACCGCCTACCGGCGCGGCGACACCGCCATGAACGGCCGCAACAATGCCATCATGTCGGCCCAGGCCAAGCCGCTGACGGACCGCGACATCAACGACATCGCAGCCTATCTGCACAGCCTGCCGGGCTCGCTGGTGCTGCGCAAGTAAGCCCGCCGCTGGTACGCACCGAAAAAAAAGCCACGTCGTCACCGGCGTGGCTTTTTCATGGGCGCAGCGCGGCTTCAGCCCTGCGCGCGCCGCTTGATGTTCTCGATATAGGCTGCGCCATCCGGGGGCAGGCCATTGCGTTGCGCATTCCAGATCATCTCGCCCAGGGCTTCCATGATCTCGTGATGCGCATCGTGCTCGGAGCCACGGCGCTGCGCCAGCAACTGGAAGGCCGCGCGGATGCCGGGCGGCTGGTCGATGGAGATCTGCTCCGTGATCGACAGGTGCATGGACAGGTGCAGGAAGGGATTGGTCTGCCCGTGCTCGACCGAGTAGTCGGCGGCCAGGGCTTCGTCGACGTCGCGTAGCGCGTCCTGGTATTCGGGGTGCTGGATGATCCAGTCGCGGGCGATGGCCTCCAGCGGGGTCAGGATCTCGTGGCCCTGGTGCTTGCGATAGGCTTCGCAGAAGAAGCGGCGGACATCGTGCTGGGACGGCGTGAACATGGTGGTGCAGGAATCGGTGGCAAACTGCTATTGTACGCTGCAACGCCATGAGGTTCAGGCGGGCAGCTGAATGTGCCACGGGGCGCGATGTTGCAGTAATATTCTTTCCAATTGGCAATTGTCTGAATGATCCATCCGGGTCCACGGCGACCGCAAGGTTTGCGGCGCGGGATCTGGTGCTGGTACCACAGAGCGAAAAGCAAAAAGGGGGAATGGCACATGCTTGCAGCGGGCAGCCGATTAATGCGTCGACGCCGGGGCGTCTCCCTCCTGCATGGCCTGCTCGCGCTGGGCCTGGCGCTGGCCTTGCCTTGGGCCGGCGCTGCCGAGCCGTCCGAGCCGCAAGAACCCCTCACATTGCTGATCGGCTTTGCCGGCCCCTTGAGCGGTGGTGCCGCCGGGGTGGGGCGGAGCATGCAGAACGCCGTGCAGCTGGCGCTCGATGAGGCCAACCGGCGCGGCCTGCGCGTGGGCGGCAAGGAAGTTCGTCTCAAGCTGCTGTCCCAGGACGACCGCGCCGATCCGGCGGCGGCCGAATACGTGGCGCGTTACCTGGTCGAGCAGCACGTCACCGCCGTGGTCGGCCACTGGACCAGTGGCACCAGCCTGGCGGCCGCGCCGGTCTACCATGCAGCCGGCGTGATCCAGATCTCGCCGTCGGCGATGAGTCGCCAGCTGACGCTGCTGTCCTATCCGCGCATCTTCCGCACCATTCCCAACAATGAAAGCGTAGGGCGGCTGGCCGCCCAGTATGCGGTGGGCACCCTGGGCGCCAAGACGGTGGTGGCGATCGACGACCGCACCCCCTTCGGGGCCGGGCTGGCCGATGAGTTCGCCCAGACGGTGGAGCGGATGGGCCTGCAGATGGCGGCGCGCTATTCGGTCAGCGACAAGACCTCGGATTTCAACGCGGCGCTGATGCAGGCGCGCAAGCTGCGTCCGGACCTGATCTTCTTCGGAGGACTGGACTGGCAGGCCGGGGTGCTGGCCAAGGCGATCAAGCGCCTCAAGCTCGATGCACGGCTGATGGCTTCGTCCGGCACGGTGGGATTGACCTTCCTGATGCGCGCCGGCACCGACGGCAATGGCACCCTGGTCTTGGAGCCGGGGCCGCCGCAGGACAAGATGCCGGGCTGGAAATCCTTCCGCCAGCGCTACAACCAGCGTTTCGATTCGAATATCGATCTCTATGCCGTCTTCGCCTACGACGCCGCGCAAGCCATCATCAATGGCATCCGTCTGGCTGGCAGCACCGATCCCGACGCCATTGCGCTGGCCATGCACCGCCTGCGCTTCGAGGGGGTAGGTGGGGTGGTGGCCTTCAACGAGGAAGGCGACCTGCTGCATCCTAGCTATACGATGTACGAGGTGCAGGACCAGCACTGGACGCCGGTGGCCCGCTTCAACGGCTTGCCGCGCTAGTCCGGGGCGCGCCGGCGCCCATCGGCGCGATCAGACGCCCTTGGCCGGCAGCGGGGTCTTCTGCTTGAACTCGCACAGGTCGGCGATGATGCAGTTCCAGCATTGCGGTTTGCGGGCGATGCAGGTGTAGCGCCCATGCAGGATCAGCCAGTGGTGCGCGTCCTGGCGGAACTCGGGGGCGACGAACTTGATGAGCTTGCGCTCGACCTCGTCCACGTCCTTGCCCGGCGCAATGCCGGTGCGGTTGGAGACGCGGAAGATATGCGTGTCCACCGCGATGGTGGGATGGCCGAAGGCGGTGTTCAGGACCACATTGGCGGTCTTGCGGCCCACGCCTGGCAGGGCTTCCAGTTCCTCGCGCGTCTGCGGCACTTCACCACCATGCTGTTCGATCAGGATGCGGCAGGTCTCGATGACGTTCTTGGCCTTGGTGCGATACAGCCCGATGGTCTGGATGTAGGGCATGAGCTGGTCCACCCCCATGCGATAGAGCTGCTCCGGCGTATTGGCCACCGGATAGAGCTTGCGCGTGGCCTTGTTGACCGAGACATCGGTGGCCTGGGCCGAGAGCAGCACCGCGATCAGCAGCTCGAAGGGCGTGGTGTAGTCCAGCTCGGTGGTGGGCGTCGGATTGGCCTGACGCAGGCGTTCGAAGATTTCGCGGCGTTTGGTCGGGTTCATGGGCGTGGCTTGTCGCTGGGGGAGGGGGCGGCGGAGGTGGCGGCATCGGCGGCTTGCAGCTTCTTCAGGCGGGCGCGCTCCATGGCGGCCTGGATGATGGCTTTCTTGCGGGCCTGCTCGGCCTGTTCTTCAGGCGTGCCCCCCATGGCCGCCTCGACTTCCTTGAGCTTGGCAGCGGCCTTGGTGGCCAGGCGGGCATCGTTTTCTTCCTTGTCACGACGCAGCCGCGCAGTGCGCCAGTCATGACGGGCACGGGCGGCGTCAGCCTGCTCCTGGCTCCAGGCATGCCAGCCGGTGCGTCCCGGGGTGATGTCTTGCATCGTGATGCAGTCCACCGGGCAGGGCGCCACGCACAGGTCGCAACCGGTGCAGAGATCGTCGATGACGGTATGCATCTGCTTGGCCGCGCCGGCAATCGCATCAACCGGGCAAGCCTGGATGCACAGCGTGCAGCCGATGCAGGCGGCTTCATCGATCACCGCCAGGCGGCGCACCTGTTCGCTGCCGTTGACGGGGTTCAGCGGGATCACCGGACGACCCAGCAGTTGCGCCAGCCGCGCCACCCCCTCGGCACCGCCGGGCGGGCACTGGTTGTAGCTGGCCTGGCCGTCAGCGATGGCTTGCGCATAGGGACGGCAAGCCGGGTAACCGCACTTGGTGCATTGGGTCTGCGGCAGCAGGTCTTCGATGCGATCGGCCAGCGATGCGGCAGCGTTGGGGGCGGTGGTGGCGGATGTGGTGGCGGATGGCGGCACGGCGGTGGGGCGGTGGAGCAGTTCAATAAGGCAAAGGCGGTATTATCCGGCCAAATGCGGGGGAAGTCATGCCCGCGAGATCAAGGAAAAACGGCGCCACCGTCAGGACGGGGCGCCGTGTTGCCGGGCGATGGGCCGATCAGGCGTGGCTGCGGATGAATTCGCCGATCTTGGGGCAGACCACCTCGCGCCAGCGGCGACCCGAGAAGATGCCGTAGTGGCCGGCCTTGGGGACCGTGAAGTGCTGCTTGCGCGACTTCGGGATGCTGCTGCACAGTTCCTGCGCCGCTTCGGTCTGGCCGGAGCCGGAGATGTCGTCGAGTTCACCTTCGATGGTAAACAGCGCCACCGACTTGATGTCCTGCGGACGTACCGCCTTGCCTTCCAGCTCCCAGGTGCCGCGTGCCAGGTTGAAGTCCTGGAACACCACCTTGATGGTCTCCAGATAGAACTCGGCCGGCATGTCCAGCACGGCGTTGTACTCGTCGTAGAACTTGCGGTGTTCTTCGGCGGAGGCGTCGTCGCCGTCACGCAGGTGCATGTAGAAGTCCCAGTGGCTCTGGGCATGGCGGCGCGGGTTCATGGCCACGAAGCCGGCATGCTGCAGGAAGCCCGGGTAGACCTTGCGACCAAAGCCGGGATAGTTGGCCGGCACGCTGTAGATCACCGTGTTCTCGAACCAGGAGTAGGGCTTCTCGGTAGCGAGGTCGTTGACCGACGTGGGCGACTTGCGGGCATCGATGGGGCCACCCATCATGGTCATGGTCTTGGGCAGGTGGGGATCGTTGGCGCTGGCCATGAGCGAGATCGCCGCCAGCACCGGCACGGTGGGCTGGCACACCGAGATCACGTGGACGTCGGTGTCCAGGAAACGGATGAAGTCCTGGACGTAGTACACGTAGTCATGCAGGTGGAAGCTGCCTTGCTCGACCGGCACCATGCGGGCATCGGTCCAGTCGGTGATGTAGACGTCATGCTCCTTGAGCAGCGCCCGCACGGTTTCACGCAGCAGCGTGGAGTGATGGCCCGACAGCGGCGCCACCACCAGCACGGTGGGCTGGTGCAGGGCGGCCGCCTGGCGCGCGGCCAGATCCTTCTTGAAGTGGATCAGGCGGCAGAAGGGCTTGCTCTCCACCACTTCTTCCACGATGCCGATGGGCTTGCCCTCGACCTCGACGGTGCCGATATTGAAGCCCGGCTTTTCATATTCTTTTGACAAGCGGTACAGCAATTCATAGCCGGCAGCGATGCGCTGCGAAAAAGGCGTGTGGGCGAGCGGGGAAACCGGATCGGAGAACAACTTGGCGGAGGTTTCCGCCCATTGCATCATCGGGTTGAGGAACGCGCGATTGAATTCATGCAGTTGATAAAGCATAGCTAGCTGACCTTTATACAAGCACTGGCTGGCCTGCCTGCCCGGCGCGTGGACGTGGTCCGGTGCGTCGGCAGCATGAACGCAGCAAGCATGTGCAACAAACGTTTGGCGATGGTATCGGGCTGACACGGACTGAACATTCTGAATATGTTCAGTTTGTCAACATTTTCCTTGTTGCGACGCAGTAGCATAGCACGCTTTATCATGCGACCTCGTTGCTGGTAAGACCAGCGCCGTATCATCCCCGCAAATGCGGTGCCGGCGCCACATTGCGCCGGTCCGGAAAGCACAAAGCCCCTGCATGGGCAGGGGCTTTGGGTGGTCCGCCAGCCACCAGGGCCGGCCGGCTCGCTCGACAGCAGGGTGCTTAGTCGAAGACCGGGCTTTCCACGCCCAGGATCTTGTGCAGCTTGGGCGAGGTGGTGGTGTACTGCATGTGGATCTTCTTTTCCGGGAAGATATAGGGGGCGGCGCCGAAGGCGGCCAGCGCGGCTTCGTGGAAGCCCGACAGGATCAGCTTCTTCTTGCCCGGATAGGTGTTGATGTCGCCCACGGCGAAGATGCCCGGGATGTTGGTCTCGAACTTCTCGGTATCCACCACCTTCAACTGCTTGCGCTCGATGTCCAGGCCCCACTCGGCGATCGGGCCCAGCTTGGGCGACAGGCCGAAGAAGACCAGCAGCATGTCCAGCGGCAGGCGGCGGGTGACGCCGTCGGCGCCGGTGACCTTGACCTCGGCCAGCTTGCCATCCTTGATCTCGGTGCCGGTGACCTGGCCGATGACCAGTTGCATCTCATACTCTTCGCACAGTTCCTTCATCTTTGCGACCGAGGCCGGGGCGGCGCGGAATTCCTCGCGACGGTGCAGCAGGATCACCGATTCAGCCTTGCCCACGAAGTTCAGCGCCCAGTCCAGGGCGGAGTCGCCACCGCCGCAGATGACGATGTTCTTGCCTTCGAACTGCGCCGGATCCTTGACGCGGTAGAACACCTGCGAGCCTTCGAACTGCTCGATGCCTTCGACCTTCAGGGTACGCGGCTGGAACGAGCCCACGCCGGCGGCGATGAAGATGGTCTTGGTGATGAAGCGGGTGCCGGTGGAGGTTTCGAGGTCGAAACGGCCGTCTTCGCGCTTGTTGACCAGGGTCACTTCCTGGCCCAGGTGGAAGGTCGGCGAGAAGGGCTCGATCTGCTTCAACAGGTTGTCGGTCAGTTCCTGGCCGGTGCAGACGGGCACGGCCGGGATGTCATAGATGGGCTTGTCCGGATACAGTTCCACGCACTGGCCGCCGACCACCGGCAGCGAATCGATCACGTGCGCCTTGATTTCCAGCAGGCCAAGCTCGAACACCTGGAACAGGCCGACCGGGCCGGCGCCGATGATGACGGCATCGGCGTCGATGATGCCGTTGACTGCCGCGCTCTGGACATTGTTTTCCATGATTTCTTGATATTCCTGTTTCAGTTGGGAGGCTTTCTCGCACTCAGATACTGGCTAACGGCACGCGCCGTGTTGCTGTGGATAGGCCCGGGATGACAAAGCCGGCCTGGACTAGAGGCCGCGTGGCCGGCAGGGTTTTTCCTGCCGAGCAAATACAAACGGTTGCGCATCTGGCTTGGGCGATGGTGCTGCCAGGCTGGATGCGCAACCGCAATTCTGGGGGAACTGGCCCCGGTACGACTTGATTGTGCGCAGCGATCAGCGCTGCAGATATTGCAGTTTGTCAGTCTTGTCCTTCCATTCCTCGGCGTCGGCCAGCGGGGCCTTGGTCTTGGTGATGGAGGGCCAGTTGCGGGACAGGTCGGCGTTCAGGGCAATGTAGGGCTGCTGGTCGCCGGGCACGTCTTCTTCCGCGTAGATCGCGTTGACCGGGCATTCGGCCACGCAGACGGCGCAGTCGATGCATTCGTCGGGGTCGATGGCGAGGAAATTGGGGCCTTCGCGGAAGCAATCCACCGGGCAAACATCCACGCAATCCGTATAGCGGCAACGGACGCAGGAATCGGTGACAACGTGGGTCATAACTGTCCTATCTTTAAAATTTCTTCAAACCGATGGCTAACTGCGCCGCAATTGATGGCAATATGGCACGGTTAAAATCATGTTGCAGCAGGTTAATGTGCACGACGTTGTACACCTTGCGTGGTTTCCCCCGCCTTGTGGGCGGCCCCGGAAACGCGCGATGCGACCCGCTGCAAAGCCTTGTATTTTAAGGTAATTCGATTTTTCTCACAAATGAGGCTTATACAGATTACGTATAAGTAAATAAACAAGCCAGCGATAGAACCAGCCACCGCCAGGGTCTTCCGGATCGCCGCAAACGCGCACGGAGCAAGGCCATTCGCGGCCTGGCCGGTCCCGCGCATCAAGAAAAGGAAGTCCCGGCGTGAACGCTGAAGACACCAACAAGCCCCCCCGTTTCCGATTGTTCCGGCTGCCTGCCCTGGTGGGGCTGGTCGCCATGCTGGCGCTGCCATGGATGCCGGAGGCGGCCGCTGCCGACGCCATCCGCATCGGCGAGATCAATAGCCAGCATCGTCTTTCCACCGCCGGGCAAGCCTATCGCAATGGCCTGCTGCTGGCCTTGGAGCAGATCAATACTGGTGGTGGTGTGGCCGGCCGTCCCCTGCAACTGGTGACGCGCGACGACGGTGGCGACACCGGCCAGGCCGCCCGCAATGCCCGCGAACTGGTCGAGCGCGAGCATGTCCAGGTCCTGACCGGCACCATGCTCTCCGACGTGGCCCTGGCCGTGGCGCGCGAAGCCGCCCGCAGCAAGACCGTGCTGGTGGTGGGCGATGCCCTCTCCGACGCCATCACGCTGGACAAGGGCAACCGCTATACCTTCCGCGTGCGTCCCTCGACCTATATGCAGGCTGCCATGCTGGCCGAGCAGGCCGCCCGCATGCCGGGGCGGCGCTGGGCAGTGGTGGCCCCCAACTATGAGTATGGCCAGAGCGCGGTGTCCAGCTTCAAGCTGCTGCTCAAGGCGGCCCGCCCGGATGTGGAATTCGTCGCCGACCAGTGGCCGGCGCTGGGCAAGATCAAGGCCGACGACGTCGCCCGGGCGATCCGCCAGTCGCGTCCGGATGGCATCTTCAATGCCACCTTTGGCGAAGACCTGCAGAAGTTCGTGCAGGCCGGCAACCGCCAGCAGCTCTTCGAGGGCGTGCAGGTCGTCTCCATGGCCTCGGCCGGAGCGCAGAGCCTGGATCCCAGCCAGAGCGAGGCAATCCGTGACTGGCTGGCCATCGGCTATCCCTGGGACCAGATCAATACCCCTGAGCACCAGCGCTTCCTGGACGCCTACCTCAAGCGCTTTGGCGAGCGTCCGCAACTGGCCTCGGTGTTCGGCTATACCACCATGATGGCCATTGCCAACGGTCTGAAGAAGAGCGACGGCGTCGAGGGCGAGGCCCTGGTGGAAGCCTTGCGCGGCCTGCACCTGGTGTCGCCGCTGGGTCCGGTGAGCTTCCGTGCGCTGGACCAGCAGGCCAGCCTGGGCGCCTTCGTGGGGCTGGTCTCGCAAAAGGACGGGCGCAGCAGCATGCGCGACTGGCACTACCTGGATGGCACGGCCTTCCTGCCGCCGGTGAACTACGTGCGCGGACGTCGACCGGCCTCGGCCATGAAATGATCATGGGGCCATGGCTGAGCGAAAGTCCCCTGGGGAGCCGGGGCTTTCGCTTTGCCGATCTCGGTTAAGATAGCGGACGCGGCGTCCACGGGCGCTGACCATGCAATGCGCGGGGCTGCTCCGGAGCGCCCCGTCGTGCACGTGGCCCATCAACAAGGCAGCATGCGGCGCAGCCGCATCCGGATTTCATGATCATCACTTCCTTACTCGATACCGACCTGTACAAATTCACGATGATGCAGGTGGTGCTGCATCATTTCCCCGGCGCGCAGGTGGAATACCGGTTCAAGTGCCGCAACGACGATATCGACCTGACGCCCTACGTGGACGAGATCCGTGCCGAGATTGCCGCGCTGTGCCGGCTGCGCTTCAAGGAAGACGAACTGAACTACCTGCGCAGCCTGCGCTTCATCAAGAGTGACTTCGTCGACTTCCTCGACCTGTTCCACCTGAACGAAAAGTACATCACCGTCCAGCCCGATCCGGCCGGCAATGGCGAGATCGAGATCAGCGTCAAGGGTCCGTGGCTGCACACCATCATGTTCGAGGTGCCGGTGCTGGCCATCGTCAACGAGGTCTACTTTCGTGCCACCCAGCGTACGCCGGACCTGGAAGAGGGGCGCGCACGCCTGCGCCGGAAGATGTCGGTCATCACCGACGATGCCGAGCTGGCCGGCTGCAAGATCGCCGACTATGGCACCCGTCGCCGCTTCTCGCGCAGCTGGCATGCCGAGGTCATCGACGAGATGAAACAGCACATGGGCGAGCACTTCGCCGGGACGTCCAACGTGATGTACGCGATGCAGCACGACCTGACGCCCCTGGGCACCATGGCCCACGAATACCTGCAGGCCTGCCAGGCACTGGGCCCGCGCCTGCGCGATTCGCAGACCTTCGCCTTCGAGATCTGGGCGCGTGAATATCGCGGCGACCTGGGCATCACGCTCTCGGACGTCTATGGCATGGATGCCTTCCTGCGCGACTACGACATGTATTTCTGCAAGCTCTTCGACGGTGCGCGCCACGACTCGGGCGACCCGTTCGAATGGGGCGAGCGCCTGATCCAACACTATCGCGACAACCGCGTCGACCCGTCCGGCAAGGTGCTGGTGTTCTCCGACAGCCTGGACTTCGACAAGGTGCGCGCCCTCTACCTGCGCTTCAAGGACCGCGCCAAGGTAGCCTTCGGCGTGGGCACCAACCTCACCAATGACCTGGGCTACACGCCGCTGCAGGTGGTCATGAAGATGGTGCGATGCAATGGCCAGCCGGTGGCCAAGCTCTCGGACACGCCCTCCAAGAACATGTGCGATGACCCGGCCTATGTGAACTACCTGCGGCAGGTTTTCCAGATCAAGGCTTGACCTGATTTAAACCATACCTGAAAGTTTTTCCACTGGCCGTTTTTTGCGTGTGGCCGTCGTCCCGGCTGCTATAGTGTGGCTCCCCGCCGTCGTCTGGTGCGCAGGCGGGGATCTCATCTTGATGCCACCTCCCAGGACGACATTTGCAAGCCAGCGCCTTCTTTCTCGCTTTCATTTCCCTGTGCCTTCCCTTGCCGGCTTTTGCTGCCGAGCTTGACGGTGCAGGTCTGTCGGCACTCTGGGCCTTGCCGTTTGCCGGTGTGCTGCTTTCCATCGCGGTGTTGCCGCTGCTGGCCCCGGTCGTGTGGCATCACCATTTCGGCAAGATCGCCGCACTCTGGGCGCTGGCGTTCCTGGTACCGTTTGCCGCCCTCCATGGCATCCATGCGGCGCTGGCCGTGAGCGTGCATGCACTCATCGCCGAATACCTGCCTTTCATCATCCTGCTGTCTGCACTCTTCGCCGTGGCCGGTGGCATCTGCGTGCGTGGCAACCTGCGCGGCACGCCCGCCACCAATACCGGCTTGCTGGCGCTGGGCACGCTGCTGGCCAGCCTCATGGGTACCACCGGCGCGGCCATGCTGCTGATCCGGCCGCTGCTGCGCGCCAACGACGATCGCCGGCATACGGTGCATGTGGTGGTGTTCTTCATCTTCCTGGTGGCCAATGCCGGTGGTTCGCTCACGCCGCTGGGCGATCCGCCGCTGTTCCTGGGCTTCCTGAAGGGGGTGGATTTCTTCTGGACCGCGCGCCACCTGCTGGGGCCGATGGCCTTCCTGTGCGGCGCGCTGCTGCTGGTCTTCTACCTGCTGGATCGGCACTACTACCTGAACCGCGAAGAGCGCGGCCCGCTCGATCCCACGCCCGACTCGCCGCTGCAACTGGAGGGCAGGATCAATTTTCTGCTGCTCGCTGCCATCGTCGGCCTGGTGCTGATGAGCGGCTTGTGGTCGCCCGGCGTGGCGCTGCATCTCATGGGTATCCCGCTGGAATGGCAGAACCTGCTGCGCGATGGGGCCTTGCTGCTGGTGATCCTGCTGTCCCTGTGGATGACGCCGGCCACGGCGCGCGCGGGCAATGCCTTCTCCTGGGGGCCGATGCTGGAAGTGGGCAAGCTCTTCGCGGCCATCTTCCTCACCATCGTCCCGGTCATCGCCATGCTGCGCGCAGGCGAGCAGGGCGCCTTTGCCGCCGTGGTGCGTGCCGTCACCGGTCCCGACGGCCGGCCTGACGATGCCATGTATTTCTGGATGACGGGCCTGCTGTCGTCCTTCCTCGATAACGCGCCGACCTACCTGGTGTTCTTCAACACCGCTTCGGGAGATGCGCGCGAACTGATGGGGCCGCTGGCCTCGACGCTGGCGGCCATCTCCGCCGGCGCCGTCTTCATGGGGGCCAACAGCTACATCGGCAATGCGCCCAACATGATGGTCAAGGCCATCGCCGAGGAACGCGGCATCCGCATGCCCAGCTTCTTTGGCTACATGGCGTGGTCGGCCGGCATCCTGGTGCCGCTGTTCGTGGCCATGCGCTACATTTTCTTCTGATCTCCTGATGCACTTTTCTGACAATGAAACCGATATAACGAGACCATCATGAAACCCAAGATCTTCGTATCCCGCGCCGTCTTCCCTGAAGTATTGGCCCGCCTGGAGCAGCACTTCGAGGTCGAGTCCAACCAGGACGACCGCATCTACACCGCCGCTGAACTGCTGGAAAAAGCGCAGGGCAAGGATGGCCTCTTCACCACCCCCAGCGAGCCGGTGACGGCCGCGCTCTTCGCCGCCAACCCGCAACTGAAGGCGGTCTGCAACATGGCCGTGGGCTACAACAACATTGACGTGGCTGCCGCCACTGCGGCCGGCGTGATGGCCACCAATACCCCCGACGTCTTGAACGAGACCACCGCCGATTTCGGCTGGGCACTGATGATGGCGGCCGCCCGCCGCATCACCGAGTCCGAGCATTTCCTGCGCGCCGGCCAGTGGACGAAGTGGAGCTATGACAGCTTCGTCGGCCCCGACATCCACGGCGCCACCCTGGGCATCATCGGAATGGGCCGCATCGGCCAGGCCATCGCGCGCCGCTCGCTGGGCTTCGACATGCAAGTGCTGTACCACAACCGCTCGCGCCTGGCGCCGGAACTGGAGGCACGCGCCAACAATGCGCAGTACGTCGGCAAGGAAGAACTGCTGCAGCGCGCCGACCACGTGGTGCTGGTGCTGCCGTATTCCAAGGAAACCCACCACACCATCACCGCCACCGAGCTGGCCCTGATGAAGCCGACCGCCACCCTGACCAACATCGCCCGTGGCGGCATCGTCGATGACGCCGCCCTGATCGCGGCCCTGCGCGAAGGACGCATTGCCGCCGCCGGCGTGGATGTGTTCGAGAACGAACCGGCCTTCAAGCCGGAGTTCCTGGGCCTGTCCAACGTGGTGCTGACACCGCATATCGCCAGTGCCTCCACGCCGACCCGCCTGGCCATGGCCAATTGCGCGGCGGGCAACCTGATTGCCGCCTTGTCGGGCCAGCGTCCGCCCAATCTGCTCAATCCCGATGTGATCAAGGCCTGAACAAGGCCTGATGCGGCCATCCCAAATGAAACGGGCGCCCCCGGCATGGCTGGGGGCGCCCGTTTTACTGGTGCGGCCGTCGGCGGGTGCCGGCGGCGGCGCCTGCATCAAGCCTTCAGGTCATTGAAGATGTCGATGTATTCCTGCTGTGCCTCGGCCTGTGGCTTGCCCTTGACGGCAGCCCAGGCGTCGTACTTGGCGCGGGCGACAAAATCGGTCATGCCGGGGCGATCGCCCTGGACATCACCGTTGCTGCCCTGCTTGTAGAGGCCATACATCTTCAGCAGCGTCATGTTGTCAGGACGCTCGGGCAGGCTCTTGGACTCTGCCACGGCGGCTTCGAATTGTTCTTGCAGGCTGCTCATGTGTGCTCTCCTCCCTGCGCCTCAGACGGCCAGCAGTTCGACTTCGAAGATCAGGGTCGCATTGGGCGGGATCACGCCACCGGCGCCGCGGGCACCGTAGCCCAGGCCGGCGGGAATGATGAGCTTGCGCACGCCACCGACCTTCATGCCTTGCACGCCTTCGTCCCAGCCCTTGATGACGTGGCCGGCGCCCAGCGGGAAGGCGAACGGGTCATTGCGGTCCTTGCTGGAATCGAACTTGCTGCCGGCGCTGCCGTCTGCATTCTGCAGCCAGCCGGTGTAGTGCACCGTGACATGGCTACCGGCCTTGGCTTCGTCGCCGCCGCCAACGTTGATTTCTTCGTATTGCAGCCCGGAAGCTGTCGTGATCGTGGACATCGTGTTCCTTTCGGTAGGGGATTAGGGTGGCGCGGCCGGCCCGTCCTGACCTTCATTGACATCTGAAGATGCTTCCAGGTAACAAAGGCAGGTCTCCAGCCAGGTCAGATGGGCGCCAGGCCGCTCCGGCAGCGGCATGCGACCGGAACGGCAGGCAGTGTAAACCAAAATGCCGGAATATTTGCACAATGCGTCAGCAGCGTGTCAGCGGGAACGCCAGGGCGGGCGTTAATGTCCCAGGACGTGCTCCGTGCACGATGAGATCAGGTATTTTTGCTTAAAGTTCGTCATGTTGCGTCGATTCAGTCAACTTTTTTCCCTTTCCCTGCGCGCCGTGTGCGCCAGTGCCGTGCTGGCCGCCGTGGCCGCGTCGGCGCATGCCAATGTGGTCGTGGTCCTCAATTCCGGTGACGCCTCCGTGTCGCTGCTGGACCCGACCGGCGAGAAGCCGCTCTCGACCTTCTCGGTCGGCAAGGAGCCGCACCACCTCATGGCCACGCCGGACAACAAGTCGCTCATCGTTGCCAGCGCCACCGGCAACCAGTTGCTCTTCCTCGATCCCAAGACCGGCGAAGTGCAGCGCAAGATCCGCGACATCATCGATCCCTACCAGATCGGCTTCACCCCGGACCAGAAGTGGTTCGTGGCCACCGGCCTGCGCCTGGACCGTGTCGATGTCTACAGCTATGACGGCCAGGACCTGAAGCTGTCCAAGCGCATCCCGCTGGCCAGGACGCCCAGCCACATCGCCTTCGACAACGGCAGCACCACCGCCTTCATCACCCAGCAGGGCAGCGACGAGGTCAGCGCCATCGACCTGGCCACACAGCAGGTCAAGTGGACTCTCCCCGTGGGCAAGCTGCCGGCCGGTATCGTCATGACGCCGGACAACAAATACTTGTTGGTCGGCATCATGGGCAGCGACTATGTCCAGGTGATCGACTGGCGCACCCAGAAGCTGGTCAAGCAGATCAAGACCGGCGTGGGCGCTCACAATTTCCGTGGCCAGGGTGACAAGCGTTTCATCTACGTCTCCAACCGCATCGCCAACACCATCAGCGTGGTGGACATGACCACGCTGGAAAACGTCGGTACCATCAAGGTGCCGGGCGGCCCCGACTGCATGGAAGTGACCGCCGATGGCAAGACCATGTGGGCGACGTTGCGCTGGGTCAAGAAGGTCGCCGTGATCGACCTGGCCAGCCGCCAGGTGGTCAAGGTGATTCCGGTGGGACGTTCGCCGCACGGCATCTATCTCTACAACCGTGCTCCCGATATCTGACCCGACCGCCCCTGACTACCCATGAAGCAGTGCTTGTCGATGAAACAACTGCGCGGCCTGAGCCTGTGCGCCATCCTGGCCACCGGCCAGGCCGTTGCCCAATCTGCGCCGCCAGTGGCGGCCTGCAAGGGCAAGATCTACCTGACCTTCGATACCGGCAGCCAGTCGCAGGCCGAGCTGATCGAGCAGACCCTGCAGCGCCACCATATCAAGGCCACCTTCTTCCTCGCCAACGAAAAGACCATCCACGGTGACTATTCGCTCGATCCGGGCTGGCAGCCGCTGTGGAAGCGCCTGGCCCAGGAAGGTCATGCCTTTGGCACGCACACCTTCGACCACGTCTATGTGGTGCGTGATCTGCCGGGTGGAAAAATCGAGGTGCGCCCGCAGTTTGGCGCACAGGCCGGCAAGAAGCTGCAATGGACGCCCGCCCAGTATTGCCAGGAGATGAAGCAGGTCGACCAGCGCTTCTTCGAACTGACCGGGCGCAAGCTCGATCCGCTGTGGCGCGCTCCGGGCGGACGACTCACCCCCAACCTGCTCAAGGCCGGGCAGGCCTGCGGCTATGCCCATGTGGCCTGGGCACCGGCCGGGTTCTCGGGCGACGAATTGCCCAGCGACAAGTTTCCCAATGCCGAGCTGCTGAAGAAGGCGCTGGATGGATTGAAGGATGGCGACATCTTCCTGGCCCACATGGGCATCTGGTCGCGCCAGGATCCTTGGGCACCCGCGGTGCTGGAGCCGCTCATCAGTGGCCTGGAGCAGAAGGGTTTCTGCTTTGCCACCCTGCGGGAGCATCCCGCCTATCAACACCTGTTTGTCGCCGGCAAGGAACACTGACGCAGCACGGCAGTCGAAGCGGGGCAGTGGGCTTCGGGGGAAGCCTCGGCGCTCCCGCGGCGCCTGCCGGTCACCTCCGCATTGCCAAGCAAGATCCCCGTCAAGAACAAGACATCCATGATCCAGACCATTTCCGACCTCTTTGCCACCGTCCAGGGCTGGCTGTTCCAGACCCTGGTGCAACCACTGGTGTTCTTCGTGGGCATGGGCGAGTTTGTTGAAGAAGCCTTTACCGGTACCGAATTCATCCTGGTCGGCATCTGCGAACTGGTGATCCTCTTCCTGATCCTGCGCCCGCTGGAGTCGATGATCCCGGTCCATCCCATCACCGACCCGCGCGCCCGCTGGAACGATTTCATCTACACCGTCCTGCAACGCCTGGGCGTGATCCCCATCGTCGCCTTCCTGCTGCTCGACCCGACCCTGTCCTATATCTCCGAGGCACTGCACCTGGAAGGCTGGGGCACCTTCAACCTGGACCAGATCTGGCCGGGCGTGACCGACCGTGCGCTGGTGAGCTTCCTGCTCTACATGGTGGTGCTGGACCTGTGCGAGTACGTCTACCACTGGGCGCAGCACAATGTGCGCTGGATGTGGGCGCTGCATAGCCTGCATCACAGCCAGCAGAACATGAACCTGTGGAGCGACGACCGCAACCACATGCTCGACAACCTGGTGCATGACCTCATCTTCGGCCTGATCGCCGTGCTCATCGGCGTGGAACCGTCGCAGTACATCCTGCTGGTGTCGGTCTCGCGCATGTTGCAGAGCCTGCAGCACGCCAATGTGCGCATCCATTTCGGCCGCATTGGCGAGTACCTGCTGGTGTCGCCGCGCTTCCACCGCACCCATCACGCCATCGGCCTGGGACATGAAAGCCGGGGCCGCAATTCGCTGGGCGGACACAATTTCGCGGTGCTGTTCCCGATCTGGGATGTGCTCTTCCGTACCGCCCATTTCAGCCAGGGTTTCGCCATGACCGGCGTGCGCGACCAGCTGCCGCCGCCGGCCGGCAAGGGGCGCGACTATGGTCGTGGCTTCTGGAGCCAGCAGTGGCTGGGTCTCAAACGCATTCGTGAATTCACCCGCCGGAAGGCTCGCTGATGCGCCTGTTCCTGGCTTCCTTCGGCCGCGCCCTGCTGGCGCAACTGCATATCCGCATGCTGCTGCTGACGGTGCTGCCGTTTGTCGTCTCGCTGGGTTTGTGGGGCCTGTGCCTGTGGCTGGGGCTGCAATCGGTGATCGACTGGCTGCAGGGCTATTTCGTGGCCAACAACATGTTCGGCGAAGCCGGCAGCGTGCTGGCCTGGTTCGGCATGGGCGCCCTCAAGACGGTGCTGGTGCCAATGCTGGCCATGTGGGCGCTGCTGCCGCTGATGATCCTGACCGCACTGGTGTTCGTGGGGCTGTTCACCATCCCGGCGGTGGCCCGGCACATCGGTGCGCGCCATTACCCGATGCTGGATAAACGCCATGGTGGCAGCGTCCTGGGCAGCCTGTGGACCTCGCTGTGGTGCTTTGCCGTGTTCACCGTCCTGTGGCTGTTGACGATCTGGGTGTTCCTGGTGCCGCCCCTGGCCCTGGTGGTGCACGCCCTGTTGTGGGGCTGGCTGACCTACCGCGTCATGGCCTATGACACCCTGGCCGACTACGCCAGCGCCGAGGAGCGGCGCGCCGTGCTGCACCTGCATCGCTGGCCGCTGCTGGCCATCGGCACCATCGCCGGCGCACTCGGGGCGGCCCCCACGCTGCTCTGGCTGGGTGGCGTGCTGTCGGTAATCCTGCTGCCTTTCCTGGCCGCCGTGGCAATCTGGTTGTATGTGCTGGTGTTTGTCTTCACCGGCCTGTGGTTCCAGTTCTATTGCCTGGAAGCCCTGTTGCGCCATCGCAGCGGCCAGCCGCCCGATGGCCCGCCGGTGGGCGAGACCGTCGACGTGACACCGCGTTGAGCTTGGACGCAGCCCGGGCGGATCGGGCATAATCGCTGGAGTTTGATCAACTTTACCGGCAGAGCAGACTCATGGCATTCGGACTCATCATCATCGGCGACGAGATCCTCTCGGGACGCCGCATCGACAAGCACTTCCCCAAGGTCTTGGAGTTGCTCTCGCAACGCGGCCTGCAACTGGCGTGGGCCGAGTATGTGGGCGACGACCCGGCACGCATCACCGCCACCCTCAAACGCACGCTGGCCAGCGACGATGTAGTGTTCTGCACCGGTGGCATCGGCGCCACACCGGACGATCACACCCGCCAGTGCGCGGCCGCCGCCCTGGGTGTGCCGCTGGTGTTGCATCCCGAGGCCAAGGCCAAGATCCAGGAACGCATCTCCGATACCGCCCGCGAAGCCGGCGTCACCCCCAATTTCGATGCGCCGGACAACCTGCACCGCCTCAAGATGGGCGAATTCCCGCAGGGCGCCGCCATCATTCCCAATCCCTATAACAAGATCCCGGGTTTCTCGCTGAGCAATACCAGTGGCACGGGCGCGCATCACTTCGCGCCGGGCTTCCCGGTGATGGCCTGGCCGATGTTCGAGTGGGTGCTGGAGACGCAATATGCCGACCAGTTCCACCGCCATGCCTGGGCCGAGCGCTCCATGCTGGTGTTCGAGGCGATGGAGTCGACGCTGACACCGCTGATGGAAGCCATCGAAGCCAAGTACCCGCTGGTGAAGGTGTTCAGCCTGCCGCACGTGGGCGACGAGAAGATCCGCCGGCATATCGACCTGGGGGTGAAGGGTGATCCGGAACAGGTCGGCCCGGCCTTCGAGATGATGCAGGAAGGCTTGCGCCAGCTGCATGCCGAATTCGAGATCGCTGCCTGAGCGGGCTGCGCCGGGCAGGGACGAAAAAATGCCCCGGCAAGACCGGGGCATTTCCATTCATGACGACAGGACTGCGTGATTACTTCTTGGCAGCGCGGCTGACCTTGGTACCGGCTTGCGACAGCTGGTCAACGGCGTTGCTGACATTGGCTTCCAGCACTTCGGCGGCTTGCT
The DNA here is from genome assembly GCF_044745245.1 of Herbaspirillum sp. NPDC087042. NCBI lineage: Bacteria > Pseudomonadati > Pseudomonadota > Betaproteobacteria > Burkholderiales > Oxalobacteraceae > Herbaspirillum > Herbaspirillum sp. NPDC087042. The sequence continues at coordinate 38,289 of NZ_JBIUZW010000018.1, forward strand.
TGGCGTTCTTGGTGAACTGCTCGTAGCCGGCGCTGAGGTTGCCGATGGTCGACTTGAACAGCGAGATGGCCTGTTCGGAACCGGCCGGGGCGTTCTTGGAGACTTCGTCGATGATGGCCACGACCTTGCGGTTCACTTCGGCGATCTGGGCTTCGGCAGCCTTGGTCAGTTCAGCCTGGGTGCTGGAGAAGATGCCGCTGAGGTGACGGCCGTAGGCGACCGACTTTTCCAGCGTCGGCTGGGCCTGGGCGCTGGTGAGGGAGAAGAACTCCTGGGGGTCCTTGGCCGCGAACAGCTTCTGGGCCGTCGCCTGGGTTTCTTCCAGCGAAGACTTGGCTGCCTTCAGGTTCAAGTCCACCAGTTTTTCCACGCCTTCAAAGGTCTTGCTGGCCAGCTGGCTGAACAGGGCGATCTGCGCTTCGGCGTTGGCTTTGGCAGCAGCGGAAAATTGCTCGGTGTAGGTCGTCATGTTGACACTTCCTTCTCATTGATGGGGTTGAAGAACAAGGCAGCGACTACGGCGAATTGCTTACGGACCGATCTGGAAAAAAGAGGATCTCCGGTGTAATTTCTTATTTGAATATGATGCGATGCACAAGGCGATTCTAGATTAAAAGATCATAAAGTCAATGATTTCATTGTGCGGGAATCGGAAATTGTTGTGCAAAGTTGATCCACGTCTAATCAAGGACTTGCGTGCATTTTGCGCCAGGTGGGGAGGGGTGTGCAAGCTCATTTATCCTCACAGGCAGCCCGGGGAACTAGTTGTCCGACGAGTGTTTTGCTGGCAATTGTTGCGACGCAGAAATGTATAAATAAGATTAATTGAAAGTTACGTTTGAAAGCCTACTACAGCGACCACTTCGTCCTGCCCCTGCCACCTGGCCATCGCTTCCCCATGATCAAGTACCGCATGATCCGCGAGGGCGCGGCGCGGGCGGTGGCCGACCTTGAGTTCCATGAAGCCATGCCGGCCAGTGATGGCGAGCTGGCCCTGGCCCATCATCCCGACTACATCGCCCGTGCCAGCCGGGGCGAGCTGACGGCGGCCGAGCAACGCGAGATCGGTTTCCCCTGGTCGCCGGAGATGGTGGAGCGCTCGCGCCGCTCCTCCGGTGCCACCATTGCCGCCTGTCGTGCCTCCTTCAGCGAGGGCATCGCCGTCAACCTGGCTGGCGGCACCCATCATGCCTATGCCGATCATGGTGCCGGCTTCTGCGTGTTCAACGATGCCGCCATCGCCGCGCGGCTGATGCAGGCCGAACGCCGGGCCGCCCGCGTGGCCATCGTCGACCTGGATGTACACCAGGGCAACGGCACGGCCTCCATCCTGGCGCGGGATGACTCGGTGTTCACCCTGTCGTTGCATGGCGAAAACAACTATCCCTTCGAGAAAGAGCGCAGCGACCTTGATGTGGCCTTGCCCGACGGCATTGGCGACGCCGACTACCTGCAGGCCTTGCAGGGCGCGCTGGCGACGCTGCAGGCACGCTTCGCGCCGCAATTGCTGATCTACCTGGCCGGTGCCGATCCCCACGAGGGCGATCGCCTGGGCAAGATGAAGCTGAGTCTGGCCGGGTTGGCGGCGCGCGACGAGGCGGTGTTTTCCCATGCGCGCCAGCACGAAATCCCGGTTGCGGTTACGATGGCGGGCGGTTACGGACGGGACATCGAACAGACCGTCGCCGTCCATATACAAACGATAAGACTCGCCAGCCTCCACGCCGCCCGCTGGAGCGCATGAGGAAATGAACCGGGCCGTCCGGCCCGTCGATGGAAAGACACATGATGCAATCCCCCGCTGGCGCAGGCCGGCCGCGCCAGCTCCTGATGAGCCTGGTGCCCCTGTTGTTCGTATTGATCTGGAGTACCGGCTTCATCGTGGCCAAGTTCGGCCTGCCTTACGCTCCACCGCTGACCTTCCTGCTGTTGCGCTTTACCGGTGTGCTGGTGTTCCTGCTGCCGCTGGTGCTGCTGTTCCGTGCGCCCTGGCCGCGTGGCCGCATCCGCCATGTCGCCGTGGCCGGTGTGCTGTTGCAGGCCGGTTACCTGGCCGGTGTCTGGTGCGCCATCAAGATCGGCATGCCGGCCGGCTTGTCGGCCCTGATCGTGGGCCTGCAACCCATCCTTACCGCGTTTGCCGCTCCCTTGCTGGGCGAGTCGGTGCGCGGTCGGCAATGGATAGGATTGGCGCTGGGCCTGTGTGGCGTGGGCCTGGTGGTGGCCAACAAGATCTCGCTGATCGGCCTGTCCACGGCCAGCATCGGACTGTGCGTGTTTGCGCTCCTGTGCATCACGGCCGGCACCCTGTACCAGAAACGCTATTGCGCCCACTTCGACCTGCGCACCGGCACCGTGATCCAGTTCACGGCCTCCATCGTGGTGGTCCTGCCGTTGGCCATCGCCTTCGAGGGGCTGGACTGGCATCTCAGCCAGGTGGCGTGGACACCGCAATTCATCGGCGCGCTGTTGTGGTCGGTATTGGCCCTGTCCATCGGCGCCATCTTCCTGTTGTTTGCGCTGATCCGCCGCAGTGCCGCCACCAGCGTCACCAGCCTGCTTTACCTGACGCCACCGACCACGGCCGTGATGGCCTGGCTGATGTTCGGCGAAGCCTTCAGTCTCATCGGTGCGCTCGGTATGCTGGTGGGGGTGATCGGTGTGGCCTTCGTGGTGCGCAAGTAGGCGCACCAGCTCTCAATCGTCATCGTTGTCCGGCATCAGGGTCACCAGCTTCAGGTCCGGACGATTGGCGACACGGAAATTGACCTGCCGGTAGCGCAGTTCCCCCTGTTGCGGATGGCGGAAGCGGCGCTCGCCTCCTTCGCGTTCGACCACATCCTGCAGGCGCCAGGCGCGCTTGAAGAGGGCGTTGCCGGCCGAGAGTTCGTCCACCAGCGCCTGCACCTCCGGATCATCCAGGAGGCTGGCGCAGTCAGCCCGGAATTCCGCCACCACGCGGCGCGCGCGCTGCTCCCAGTCCACTGTCAGGGCCTGTGCCGCGGCACTGGCGAACATGAAGCGCAACAGGTTGGGATGGCCGCTGCGCACATCCAGCCAGCCGCTGAAGAGCTTGCGCGCCGGCGCATTCCAGGTCACGGCATTCCAGTAGCGATCCAGCAGATAGGCCGGGGCGCGGAAGTGCCGGACCGTCTCCAGGATTTCCGGGGCGATATGGTCCGAGGCCTGTTGTTCGGGCAGTACCGGATCCTTCTTTCCCGCCAGTTCAAACAGGTAGGCGCGCTTGGCGCGCGGCAAGTGCAGCGCCTCGGCAATGCGTGCCAATGCCTGGGGCGAGACCGAGTCGGTGCGCCCCTGTTCGATCCAGGTGTACCAGGTCACGCTGATGCCGCACAACTGCGCCACTTCCTCGCGCCGCAGGCCCGGCGTGCGGCGGCGTCCGCCCAGGGCCAGGTGGGGCAGGCCGGCTTGCGAGGGCGGGGTCTGTTCACGTTGGGTCTTGATGAAGTCACCAAGGGCGCGGCGGGCGAGATCGGCTTCCATGAGCGGGGCAGGGTATCGAGAGTATTGGTTTAGGTAATAGTATAAACACCCAACTTGTAACAGGATAGGAAAGCGCTAGACTGGATCACCTCATCCACTTGCAACACCTTTCACCACTGCACTCCAGGAGCCAACGCCATGCGCAGCCACCAGCAAGTCGTCACCGAACAGTTCGGCACCACCGCCGCCGCCTATCTCACCAGCGCCGTTCACGCCCAGGGCGTGGACCTGCAGGAACTGGCGCAGATCGCCGCCACCATTCCCCAGGCGCGCGTGCTGGACCTGGGCTGTGGCGGCGGCCACGCCAGCTTTGCCGTGGCGCCGGTGGTGGAGAAGGTGATCGCCTATGACCTCTCGGCCGAGATGCTCGATGTGGTCGCCAGCGCCGCCCGCGAACGTGGCCTGGCCAACCTGGCCGTACGCCAGGGCAGCGCCGATCGCCTGGACTTCCCCGATGCCAGCTTCGACCTGGTCTGCACCCGCTTCAGTGTGCACCACTGGCGCAACCTGCCGCAGGCCTTGCGCGAGATCCAGCGCGTGCTCAAGCCGGGTGGCCGCTTCATCGTCATCGACACCGCCGCCCCGGCCGATGTGCTGGCCGATACCTATGTCCAAGCCATCGAGTTGCTGCGTGATACCTCGCATGTGCGCAATATCAGCCTCAGTTCCTGGCGCAAGCTGCTGCGCCAGGCCGGCTTCGACATCGCCAGCGACAAGACCTGGAAGCTGCGCCTGGAATTCGCCACCTGGGTGGCCCGCATGCGCACGCCGGCCGACAACATCACCGCCATCAGAGCCCTGTGGAAGAGCGCGCCGCAAGAGGTGAAGACCTATTTTGCGCTGGAGCCGGATGATTCCTTCTCCATCGACGTCGCCATGCTGGACGCCCGCAAGCCCTGAGTTGCACGGAGCCGGGGGATTGTGCCTCCCAAGGTCAACCCCAGCCCCCGGTTCGTCGTTATCCATTCATTCCAGATCGCACGAAAGCGAATATCTATAGCCGATATTGCCCGCTGTCATTCACATGACAGTCCGGTAAACGGCATTAGGCTGGTATGATCCGTCGGTTGGCGACGGTGATTTTGCTAGATAAAAGTCTAAGAAAATCGAGCAAAAATTCAGATAGCCGCAAGAAAATGCCGGGAAAAGCGGGGGACGCCTTCCTGGTCGACAAGTAGAAAGCCGTTTAAAACAATGCGCTAACTACTTAATTCTCTTGCGAAAATTCTGCTTTTTGCTACACTGCCAACGTTTCTCTTGTGTACTATCAGGGTAAATTGGGGGGAGGTCCACCTATGTTCAAATCAGCGCTGGCTATTTTCACATCGCTACTTTTCATCCACGCTGGTTTGGCTCCCGCCGCAGCCCAGACGGTCGATAACACCACCGCCAAGAAGCCGGTCAAGAAGGTCGTCGTCAAGCGCGCCGTGGCCAAGGGTTCGCTGAACAATCGCGAAAAGCTGGTGCGCAAGGTCACCGTGGTCAAGGGCAAGCGTCAGGTCAGCTACCAGCGCGTGGCCGTCGCCCCCGCCGTTCCGGTGGTGCCGCCCGTGATGACCGCCGGCGACATCGCCGGCCTGAACCTCACTCCCGATCCCCTTGCCCTGCGCTCCAATGTGGCGCTGGTGATCGACCAGGCCAATTCCCAGGTCCTGTTTGAAAAGAATTCCTCGGTAGCCCTGCCGATTGCCTCCGTCACCAAGCTGATGACCGCGCTGGTGGTGGTTGAGGCCCACATGAACATGGAAGAAGTCCTCAGCGTCACCGACGACGATGTGGACCGCGAGAAGCACAGCAGCTCGCGCCTGCGCGTGGGTGCGACGCTGAGCCGCGACGACATGTTGCACATCGCCCTGATGAGTTCCGAAAACCGCGCTGCCTCGGCGCTGGGTCGCAACTATCCGGGTGGCTTGCCGGCCTTCGTGGCGGCCATGAATGCCAAGGCCCGCTCGCTGGGCATGATGGATACCCGCTATGTCGATTCGACCGGCCTGTCCAGCCAGAACGTGGCCAGCGCCCGTGACCTGGCCAAGCTGGTGGTGGCGGCCTACAACTATCCGATCATCCGCCAGTACTCCACCGATCCCAAGTACATGGTGGAACCCAGCGGCCATGCCCTGCAATACAACAGCTCCAACCGCCTGACCTCCAGCAAGGAGTGGGACATCGGCCTGCAGAAGACCGGTTTCATCAATGAGGCCGGTCACTGCCTGGTGATGTACACCCGTATCGAAGGCCGTCCCATCGTGATGGTCTTCCTCGATTCCAAGGGCCGTCTGTCGCACGTGGGTGATGCCACGCGCATGCGCAAGTGGCTGGTGGATGACCAGTCGCGCAATCTCACCCGGGTGAAGATGGTGCGGGCTGATGAAGGTTGAGTAGCGTTGTTGCAGGCTTCAGAATAAAAAATGCCGTTCAGTGATGAACGGCATTTTTTTTACCGATGCACCGTTCGACCTGAGTAGGTCCGTTAGGACCGTATCGAAGGCGTACTTGCCGGTGCGACGGTATCCGCGCCTTCGATATGCCGCTGCGCGGCTACTCAGGTCGAACGGCAGGCAATACGCGATCGGCCTATTCAGGCCCGCTCCTTGCGAAACCCCAGCGCCGACGAGATCTGGTTGGCCGTGGTGACCAGGTCATCGACCCATTCTTCCTGCAGGCGGTCAGCCGGGGCCGAGATCGACAGGCCGGCCACCAGCTTGCCGCTGTCGTCGCAGATGCCGGCGGCCATGCAGCGCACGCCCAGTTCCAGCTCCTCGTTGTCGCGCGCATAGCCGAGCGCACGCACCATCGACAGTTCGCGTTCCAGCTTGGTCAGGTCGGTGATGGAGTTCTTGTTGTGCCCGGCAAGCCCGGTGCGGGTGGCATAGGCGCGCACGTTCTTGGGATCGTCCACCGAGAGGAACAGCTTGCCGGTGGAGGTCAGGTGCAGCGGCGCGCGACCGCCGATGGCACGCACCACCTGCATGCCGGAGCGCTCCGAGAAGGAGCGGTCGATATAGACGATTTCATCGGCCTGGCGCACTGACAGGTTGATGGTCTGGTGGGTCTTGCGATGCAGGGCGCGCATGAAGTCCAGCGCCGCCTCGCGTACCGACAGGCGGCTCTTGACGATGTTGCCCAGCTCCAGCAGGCGCATGCCCAGGCGATAGGTGCCGGGTTCCACCCGATCGACGAAGCGCTTGACCACCAGGTCATTGAGGATGCGGTGGGCCGTGGAAGGGTGCAGGTCGGTCGCCGCCGACAATTCCTTCAGGCTGACCGGGTCAGGGTAGGCCGCCAGGGCATCGAGCAGCGACACCATGCGCTCGATCACCTGGATGGAGATGTGTTCCGTCTCGCTTGCCGCTTCTTTTTTCATGGCGCAGCCTTGTGCGTTGCAATATCAGCGTTATACCACAATGTGAAAAGAACAAAAAGTCCGATCGTGCTTTTATTGCCCTGTGGAACCGGCCTGGGGGCTTGATGGAGGCGCGCAAACAGGCTCGGGGTGGGAGCAGCAGTTTCCGCACGGTCGTCTCCCCAACCAAGGCTTTGGTTATAAAGACACGCCGCCTTATTCCAAAGCCTTGATCTTGCATATCTGTTTTCCGCATATCGAGAGAAGAAAGTATTCGTTCTTTTTCAATGGCGGCCTCATTAACCTGTGTGCTCCATAACAACAGAACATTTTCGGGAAACGGATATGCTGAAGAACATCATCAAATCGGTCGCCGCCGCCCTGGTGCTGGCGCAAGCCGCCCACGTGGCGCACGCGGCCGATCTTTCGCTGCTCAACGTCTCTTACGACCCGACGCGCGAACTCTACGCCGACTACAACAAGGCCTTCGCCAAGTACTGGAAGGACAAGAGCGGCGACAACGTCACCATCAAGGCATCCCATGGTGGCTCCGGCAAGCAGGGCCGTTCGGTCATCGACGGCATCGACGCCGACGTGGTGACCCTGGCCCTGGCCTACGACATCGACGAAATTTCGGAAAAGGCCAAGCTGCTGCCGGCCGACTGGCAAAAGCGCCTGCCGCACAACAGCTCGCCCTATACCTCCACCATCGTGTTCCTGGTGCGCAAGGGTAACCCCAAGGGCATCAAGGACTGGGGCGATCTGATCAAGCCGGGTGTCTCCGTGATCACCCCCAACCCCAAGACCTCGGGCGGTGCGCGCTGGAACTACCTGGCCGCCTGGGCCTATGCCAAGCAGAAGGGCGGTAGCGACGATGCTGCCCGCGACTACATCGCCAAGCTCTTCAAGAACGTGCCGGTGCTGGATTCGGGTGCCCGTGGCGCCACCATCACCTTCGTCGAGCGCGGTATCGGTGACGTGCTGCTGGCCTGGGAAAACGAAGCCCTGATCTCCCTGAAGGAATGGGGCCCGGACAAGTTCGACATCGTCGCGCCGTCCATCTCCATCCTGACCGAGCCGCCGGTGGCCGTGGTGGACAAGGTGGCTGACCGTCGCGGTACCCGCAAGGTGGCCGAGGAATACCTGAAGCACCTCTATTCGGAAGAAGGCCAGGAAATCATCGCCAAGAACTACTACCGTCCCATCGATCCCAAGATCGCCGCCAAGTACGCAGCGCAGTTCCCCAAGCTGAACCTGGTGACCATCGACAAGGACTTCGGCGGCTGGCAAAAGGCCCAGAAGACCCACTTCGCCGATGGCGGTACCTTCGACCAGCTCTACGCACCCAACAAGAAGTAAGTCGTCCAACCGGGTGGGCCGGCCAGGCCGGTCCACTCCACACCTTCCTAGCCACCGCAAGCAAAGCAGACTGACATGACCATCCTGTTACTGGCCGGCAGCCCTTCGGCGCCTTCCCGCTCCACCCGCCTGCTGCACCACGTCGGCGACAAGCTGGCGCAGCTCGGCCATCGCTATGCGCGCCTGGATGTGCGCGACCTGCCGGGCCAGGCCATCCTGCGCGCCGACTGGAACGATGCCCAGATCAAGGCGGCATTGGCTACCGTGGAAGAGGCCTCGGCCGTGGTGGTCGCCACGCCCGTCTACAAGGCCGCCTACAGCGGCATCCTCAAGGCCTTCCTGGACCTGTTGCCGCAGTTCGGCCTGAGCAACAAGCTGGTGCTGCCCCTGGCCACCGGCGGCAGCCAGTCGCACATGCTGGCACTGGATTACGCGCTGCGACCGGTGCTCTCTTCGCTGAACCCCAAGCATGTGCTGCCCAGCATCTACGCCACCGAGGCGCAGGTGACCTGGAGCGAGGAAAACGGCCTGGTGCTCGACGCCCCCATCGCCACCCGCGTGGATGAAGGCGTGGCCCAGCTGTCGGCCAGCCTCCTGGCCCTGCACAAGGCGGCACCCGAAGAATTCCGCGAGATCCCGTTCTCGCAACTGCAGTACAGCGTCTCTTACTAACAGCACGCCGGCAGTGTCCGGCGCAGGCAATCCAACCCCACAAGAGAACCGGCTGGTGCAGCGGAAGGATCCCTGCACGCCCCAATCTGGAGAAACCAAGTGAGCACGAACAAGAACAAGACTGCACTGCGCGCCCGCCGCCACACGCTGGCACGCCTGTCCGCCATCGCCCTGGGCGCACTGGCCCTGAGCATGGGCAGCGCCCCCGCGCAAGCACAGCAGGCCAAGGTATTGCGCATCGGTTACCAGAAGGCCGCCAATACGCTGGTGCTGCTCAAGGCCCATGGCGCGCTGGAAAAACGCCTGCAGCCGCTGGGCGTGGAAGTGAAGTGGGCCGAGTTCGCGGCCGGTCCGCAATTGCTGGAAGCGCTCAATGTGGGCTCGGTCGATTTCGGCTACGTCGGCGAAGCACCGCCGGTCTTTGCCCAGGCCGCCGGTGCCGATTTCGTCTACACCGCCTACGAGATTCCGACCCCCGATGCCGAGGGCCTGCTGGTTCCCAAGAATTCACCTATCAAGAGCGTGGCCGAGTTGAAGGGCAAGAAGGTGGCCTTCAACAAGGGCTCCGACGTGCACTGGCTGGTGGTGGCCCTGCTGAAGAAGGCCGGCCTGCAGTACAGCGACATCCAGCCGGTCTACCTGGCCCCGGCCGATGCCCGCGCCGCCTTCGAGAAGGGTGCCATCGATGCCTGGGCGATCTGGGATCCATTCCAGGCCGCCGCCGAGAAGCAGGTTGGCGCACGTCGTCTGGCCTCGGGTGTGGGAGCGGTCAGTCACCACCAGTTCTTCCTGAGCGCGCGTCCCTTCGCAGCCGCCAACCCGCAGGTCGAGAAGATCCTGCTGGACGAGATCACCCGTGAAGGCGAATGGGTGCGTACCCACACCGCCCAGGCCGCCGCCCAGCTCGCGCCCATCCAGGGGCTGGATGCCGACATCATCGAAACCGGCCTGAAGCGCTACGCGCATGTCTACAAGCCGGTCGATGCCCAGGTGCTGGCCGAGCAGCAGAAGATCGCCGACACCTTCTACGAACTGAAGCTCATTCCCAAGCCGCTGAAGGTCAGCGACGCCGTACTGAAATAAGACATTCGCGCGCCCGCCGCGCCACAGGAGTCAATGATGGATGTGTTCTGGTTTATCCCTACCCACGGCGACAGCCGCTATCTCGGTACCGCCGAGGGGGCGCGCGCGGTCAGCCACGATTACATGAAGCAGGTCGCCGTGGCGGCCGATACGCTGGGCTATGACGGCGTGCTGCTGCCGACCGGCCGCTCCTGCGAGGATGCCTGGGTGGCCGCCTCCAGCCTCATCGACGCGACCCGTCGCCTGAAATTCCTGGTGGCGCTGCGCCCCGGCCTGATGCCGCCGACCCTGGCCGCACGCATGGCCGCCACCTTCGACCGTCTCTCCAACGGACGCCTGTTGATCAACGTCGTCACCGGCGGTGATCCGGGCGAGCAGGAGAGCGACGGCATCTTCGGCAGCCACGCCGAACGCTACGAGATCTCCGACGAGTTCCTCAAGATCTGGCGCTCCGTGCTGGCCAAGACGCACACCGGCGGCACCACCGATTTCGAGGGCAAGCACTTGCGCGTCAAGGGCGCCAAGGCGCTCTATCCGCCCGTGCAGAATCCACACCCGCCGCTGTACTTCGGTGGCTCATCGGACGACGGCATCGCGCTGGCCGCCGAGCAGGTGGATGTCTACCTGACCTGGGGCGAGCCGCCGGCTGCCGTGGCCGACAAGATCGCCCGGGTGCGCGCACGCGCTGCCCAGGCCGGCCGCACGGTACGCTTCGGCATCCGCCTGCAGGTCATCGTGCGCGAAACCAATGAAGCCGCCTGGCGCGCCGCCGATGAACTCATCAGCCGCCTGGACGACGAGACCATCGCCAAGGCCCAGGCCAACTTCGCCCGCATGGATTCGGAAGGGCAGCGCCGCATGTCGGCCCTGCACGGCGGCAAACGCGACAAGCTCGAAGTGAGCCCCAACCTGTGGGCCGGCGTGGGCCTGGTACGCGGCGGTGCCGGCACTGCCCTGGTGGGCGATGGCCCAACGGTGGCGGCACGCATGAAGGAATATGCCGACCTGGGCATCGATACCTTCATCATGTCCGGTTATCCGCACCTGGAAGAAGCCTATCGCTTTGCCGAGCTGGTGTTCCCGCTGCTGCCGCGCGCCCAGCGCAAGGATCTGCCGGGTCACAACCTGACCGGTCCCTTCGGTGAGATCGTCGGCAATACCGAGATCCCCAAGGCCGCGCCGGTGCGCGTGTCGGCCAGCTGAGGCGAGCATGACGAGCGCATCCAATCCCGCCATCAGCACGGCCCCGGCCAGCCAGCAGACCGGCAGCCGCCCCAAGGCGGCCAGTCGCAAGTCGGGTTCACGTGGTGGCGCCTGGATAGGCTGGCTGTTGCCATTGGCACTGCTGGCCTGGTGGGAGCTGGCCGCGCAGGCTGGCTGGCTGTCCAGCCGCATCCTGCCGGAACCCTTTGCGGTCCTGAAGGCTGCCTGGAACCTGTCGGCCTCGGGCGAGCTGTGGCGCCACCTGGCGGTCTCCAGCGGTCGCGCCGCCTCCGGCTTTGCCGTCGGTGCGGGGCTGGGTCTGGTGCTGGGCCTGCTCTCGGGCAGCCTGCGCTCGGCCGAGCTGCTGCTCGATACCACCCTGCAGATGGTGCGCAACATTCCGGCGCTGGCGCTGATCCCGCTGGTGATCCTGTGGTTCGGCATCGACGAGACGGCCAAGCTGTTCCTGGTCTCGGTGGGCGTGTTCTTCCCGGTCTATCTCAATACCTTCCACGGCATCCGCTCGGTGGACCAGGGCTTGATCGAGATGGCCAGGAGTTACGGCCTGTCAGGCTGGCCGCTGTATCGCGACGTGATCCTGCCGGGCGCCTTGCCGTCCATCCTGGTGGGGCTGCGCTTTGCGCTGGGCCTGGTGTGGGTGCTGCTGATCGTGGCCGAGACCATCTCGGCCCAGGCCGGCATCGGCTACATGACCATGAATGCCCGCGAATTCCTGCAGACCGATGTGGTGCTGGTGGGCATCCTGCTCTACGCCCTGCTGGGCAAGCTGGCCGATACCGCGGCGCGGGCGCTGGAACGCTTCTGGTTGCGCTGGCATCCAGGCTATCAATGACACCGGGTCAGGAGAACCGCATGCGCAACGACGCACAGGAAAACCAGGAACTGAGCCGCGCCGCCGGTCGTGGCGTGGGCATCCGCTTGCGGGCCTTGAGCAAGGCCTTCAGCGGACGCACCGTACTGCATGACATCGACCTGGAGATCGCCCCGGGTGAATTCGTCGCCATCGTCGGTCGCAGCGGCTGCGGCAAGAGCACGCTGTTGCGCCTGGTGGCGCAACTGGATGCAGCCAGCGGCGGCGAGGTGGTCTATGAACACGCCGGCAGCGGCGAGCCCGAGATCCGCATCCTGTTCCAGGATGCGCGCCTGCTGCCGTGGAAGCGCGTGCAAGCCAATGTCGCCCTGGGCTTGCCCCGGCAGGCGGCGCCACAGGCACTGCAGGCATTGCGCCAGGTCGGCCTGGAGCAGCGTGCCGGCGAGTGGCCGGCGGTGCTCTCGGGCGGCCAGCGGCAACGCGTGGCGCTGGCCCGTGCCCTGGTGCACGATCCGCAACTGCTGTTGCTGGATGAACCGCTGGGCGCGCTCGATGCGCTCACCCGCATCGAGATGCAGAGCCTGATCGAGTCGCTCTGGCGCGAACGCGGTTTCACCGCCTTGCTGGTGACGCACGACGTACAGGAAGCCATCGCCCTGGCCGACCGCGTGCTGCTCATCGAGGATGGCCGCGTGGCGCTGGACCAGCGTATCGACCTGGCCCGTCCGCGCTCACGTGGACAGGCGCAGTTTGCCGCGCTGGAAGAGGCGATCCTGGCACGCGTGCTGCGCCATCCCGGTAGTGATGCGCAGGCAGAGGATGCCTCCCTGGTGGCCTTTGCGCCGCGCGGTGTACAGCAGGTGCAGTGGGCGGTCTGACGCTGGACCAGGCTAAATGATTGACATGAATTGGCGCTTGTTGCGACATCTGGAGCGATTCACCTGACCGTTCGTCCTGAGTAGCGGCGTCGCCGCGTATCGAAGGTGCGCTGTCTTTGCATCCCCGGGCGCCTTCGATACGGCCCTGCCGGGCCTACTCAGTCCGAACGGTGCGTGATGTATCCGGCAACAAGCTCGTATTGATTGATGGAATTGCACCATCTAGACGATTTCAACCCATGCGGCGCGGCAGGTGCCGGCGCCGCCTTATCAAGGAGCAGAGCATGACCATTCAAGCCATCAACGTCCGTAACCAGTTCAAGGGCAAAGTCAAGGCCATCATCGAAGGTTCGGTGGTCTCGGAAGTCGACGTCGAAACCCCGGCCGGCATCGTGACCTCGGTCATCACCACCCGTTCGGTCAAGGACCTGGGCCTGACCATCGGCAGCGAAGTCGTGGCGCTGGTCAAGGCCACCGAAGTCTCGATCGCCAAGCTGTGATCGCATGGCCGCTCCGGGAGGCCAGCCTCCCGGACGGCGTATTTTTTCAGGAGCAGGGCCGATGACCTATCAGGCACTGAACGCTTATCTGGCACGCCTGCACACCGGCGACGCGACGTCTTCCAAGGTCTGGCTGGACGAACAGGGTCGCGCCGTGGGGCGTTTCTTCAATACTTCACTGACATCGGCCTTCCAGCCGGTGCGCAGCTTCGACGATGGCCAGGTCATCGCCTGCGAGGCCTTTGCCCGCAGCCACTCGGCCGCCGACGACGGCCTGCATCTGTGGAAGCTGCTGGACCAGGCCGCCAGCGACGACGAATCGGTCGAGCTGGACCGGCTATGCCGCATGCTGCATGCCATCAATTACTTCCGCCAGGCCGGCGCGGATGCGCCCGAGCTGCACCTGTCGGTGCATGCGCGCCTGCTGGCCGCGGTCAACAACAACCATGGCGTGGCCTACCGGCGCATCCTGGCTGCGCTGGAACTGCCGCACGAGCGCATCGTGCTGCAATTGCCGGTGGTCACGCCCAACCAGCGCTGGTTGCTGAACTATGTGCTGGACAATTACCGTCGCAACGGTTTCCGCCTGGGCGTGTCGGCCAACAGCCCGCTGGAAGCACTGGGCCTGCTGGACAAGGTCAAGCCCGACCTGATCAAGGTCGATGCTCGCGAGCTGGCCGATCCCGACAGCGTGGCCTTGCTGTTGCTGCGGGCGGCCGAGCAGGGCGTGCGCATCTTCTTCAAGCGCGTCGAAAGCCTGGAAGTCTTCGACCGGCTGATGCAGTATGGTCAGGCACTGGCCCAGCCCATCCAGGCCCAGGGTTACCTGTGGGATGTGCCGGGCGGGCGCCTGCCCGTGACCGGACTGAAGAACGCCGCCTGAGCCGGGGCTGCATCCACCATTGCATCGCGGGAGCCCAGGATGAATTCCTCACTTCAAACCGCCGGCACGCGCAGCCAGTTGAGCGACTACCGCGTGCTGGTGGCTCCCGGCCTGCACGGCAGCGGGCCGGAACACTGGCAATCGCGCTGGCAGCGTCTTTATCCGGCCTTCGAGCGGGTCGAGCAGCCGGACTGGAGCCAGCCCGACCTGCCGCGCTGGTCGCAGCGTCTGGGCCAGGTGCTGGCCGAGGATGGCCGGCCCACGGTGATCGTGGCGCATAGTTTCGGCTGCCTGGCGACGGTGCATCGCGCCGCTGCCCTGCAGGCCGCCGCCGGTTCGGCCGTGCCGATCGTGGCGGCCTTGCTGGTGGCGCCGGCCGATCCGGTCAAGTTCAGCGTCAGCGCCGCGGTGCGTCACCGGCTACCGTTTGCGGCGCTGGTGATCGGCAGCGACGACGATCCCTGGATGAGCGCGCCGCGCGCGCGCCACTGGGCCGAGGCCTGGGGCGCAGGCTTCCACAATGCCGGGGCGCAAGGGCATATCAATGCCGACTCCGGCCTGGGCGACTGGACCACCGGCCAGCAATGGCTGCTGGAGCTGGTCGATACCATCGCCTGAGCACTTTCCTGTGTGACAACGTCAAGCCGCATTGGCGTTGGATATCGAGGGCGCCTTATGCGCTTTTCTTCTAAAGGAATGCAAAAAACTTCGTTCTCTTTATAACTAACGGGTGCGAATATCGCTCACCTATAGTCGCATTTGTAATAAAAAGAGAACGACATGTCCGCTTCCCCTGTTTCCATTGCCGCCCCCCGGGCCGCAGCCGCGCCCGCCGCCAGTGGTCGGGGTCAGCGTGTGCTGCCGGGCTTCCGGCTGTCGCTGGGCTTCACCATCTTCTATCTGGCGCTGATCGTGCTGATCCCCTTGTCAGCGATCTTCCTCAAGACCTTCACCCTGACCTGGGATGGCTTTGTGGAAGCGGTGACCTCGCCGCGCGTGATGGCCTCCTACCGGCTCAGCTTCGGTGCCTCGCTGATCGGCGCCTTCCTCAACGTCATCTTCGGCGGCATCGTGGCCTGGGTGCTGGTGCGCTACCGCTTCCCCGGCAAGCGCATCATCGATGCCCTGGTGGATTTACCCTTTGCCCTGCCCACGGCGGTGGCCGGCATCGCGCTGACCACGCTGTATTCGCAGAACGGCTGGCTGGGCAAGCTGCTCGCGCCCCTGGGCATCAAGGTGGCGTTCACGCCGCTGGGCGTGCTGGTGGCACTGACCTTCATCGGCCTGCCGTTCGTGGTGCGTACCGTGCAACCGGTGCTGGAAGAGGCCGAGCGCGAGCTTGAAGAAGCCGCTGCCAGCCTCGGCGCCAGCCGCTGGCAGACCTTCACCCGTGTGATCTTCCCGACCATCCTGCCGGCCCTGCTGACCGGTTTTGCGCTGGCCTTCGCGCGCGCCTCGGGCGAATACGGCTCGGTGGTCTTCATCGCCGGCAACATGCCGATGGTCTCCGAGATCACGCCGCTGTTCATCGTCACCAAGCTGGAGCAATACGACTATGCCGGTGCCACCGCCATTGCCATGGTGATGCTGGTGGTGTCCTTCCTGCTGCTGCTGACCATCAACCTGTTGCAAGCCTGGACCCGCAAGCGCGGCCGGGCAGAGAGGAACTGACATGAGTGGCGCTCCGTCCTCCGTGCTCAATGCCGCCGCCAACCAGGCCATCGCCCGTGGCGAACCACCGCTGACCCCCGGCGCCACCGGCGAACCCGCCTGGGTACGCGCATCGCTGATCGGCGTGGCGCTGGTGTTCCTGACCCTGTTCCTGTTCGTGCCGCTGGTGGCCGTGTTCTACGAGGCGCTGCGCAAGGGCTGGGATGTGTATGTGGCCTCCATCACCGAAGCCGATGCCTGGTCGGCCATCAAGCTGACCCTGCTCACGGCCGCCATCGCGGTGCCCCTGAACCTGGTCTTCGGCGTGGCAGCTGCCTGGGCGATTGCCAAGTTCGAGTTCCGTGGCAAGAACCTGTTGCTGACCCTGATCGACCTGCCATTCTCGGTCTCGCCGGTGATCTCGGGCCTGATCTATGTGCTGCTGTTCGGCCTGCAAGGTTACTTCGGTCCCTGGCTGCGCGAGCATGACATCAAGATCCTCTTCGCCGTGCCGGGCATCGTGCTGGCGACGGTCTTCGTGACCTTCCCGTTCGTGGCGCGCGAGCTGATTCCGCTGATGCAGTCGCAGGGCAGCGAGGAGGAAGAGGCGGCCCTGGTGCTGGGTGCCTCCGGCTGGCGCACCTTCTGGCATGTGACCCTGCCCAACATCAAGTGGGGCCTGCTGTATGGCGTGATCCTCTGCAATGCCCGCGCCATGGGCGAGTTCGGTGCGGTATCGGTGGTCTCCGGCCATATCCGTGGCGAGACCAACACCATCCCGCTGCAGGTCGAGATCCTCTACAACGAATTCAACATCACCGGCGCCTTCGCCGTGGCCTCGCTGCTGGCTTTCCTGGCCCTGGTCACGCTGGCGATCAAGAGTTTCATCGAATGGCGACTGCAACAGCAGCACAGCCTCGGCGAGCAAGAATAAGGAGTCGCACATGAGCATCGAAGTCCATCACATCCAGAAGCGCTTCGGCAGTTTCACCGCGCTCAATGATGTTTCGCTGAATTTCCCGGCGGGCGAACTGACCGCCTTGCTGGGCCCCTCGGGCTGTGGCAAGACCACGCTGTTGCGCATCATCGCCGGCCTGGAGTCGCCCGATGCCGGCCAGGTGCTGCTCGATGGCGAAGACGCCTCGGCGCGCCATGTGCGCGAGCGCCAGGTCGGTTTCGTGTTCCAGCACTATGCGCTGTTCAAGCACATGACCGTGTTCGAGAACATCGCCTTCGGCCTGCGCGTGAAGCCGCGCAGCCAGCGTCCGTCGGAAGCGGTCATCCGCGAGAAGGTCAAGAGCCTGCTGGAGCTGGTGCAGCTGGACTGGCTGGCCGACCGCTATCCGCCGCAGCTCTCGGGCGGCCAGCGTCAGCGCATCGCCCTGGCGCGCGCGCTGGCGGTGGAGCCGCGCGTGCTGCTGCTGGACGAACCCTTCGGCGCCCTCGATGCCAAGGTCCGCAAGGAATTGCGCCGCTGGCTGCGCCGCCTGCATGACGAGCTGCACGTCACCAGTATCTTCGTCACCCATGACCAGGAAGAAGCGTTGGAAGTGGCCGACCAGGTGGTGCTGATGAACAAGGGGCAGGTCGAGCAGATCGGCACCCCCGAGGCGGTCTACAACCATCCCGCATCGCCCTTCGTGTATGGCTTCCTGGGCAACGTCAACCTGTTCCATGGCCGCCTGCATGAAGGTGTGCTCGATGCCGGTGGCGCCCGCTTCGATGCGCCCGGCCACGATGACATCCGCAATGCCGCCGGCGTCGGTTTCGTGCGTCCGCATGACCTGGACGTGGAGCGCTACGCCCCCGGTGCCGAAGGCATCGTGGTGCAGCTGCGCCGGGCCCATGCCATCGGACCGCTGGCCCAGCTGGAGCTGGAGCGCGACGACAATGCCGAGCTGATCGAGGCGGTGATCCCCAATGAACGTTTCGCACAATTGAACCTGAAGAATGGCGAGACCCTGGTCGTGCGTCCGCGCCGCCTGCAGGTCTTTGCCCAGCAGGACGGAGGACAGGCACGATGAATTTCCAGCAATTGCGGTCCATCCGCGAAGCCGCGCGCTGCGGCTTCAATCTCACCGAAGTGGCCAATGTGCTGTTCACCTCGCAACCCGGCGTGAGCCGCCAGATCCGCGAGCTGGAAGAAGAGCTGGGCGTGGAAATCTTCGAGCGCAACGGCAAGCGCCTGACCGGCCTGACCGAACCCGGCAAGGGCATCCTGGGCATCGTCGAACGCCTGCTGCTGGAGGCCGAGAACCTGCGTCGCGCCAGCAAGGAATACGCCGGCGAGCAGAGCGGCACGCTCTCCATCGCCACCACCCACACGCAGGCGCGCTATGTGCTGCCGCGCGTGGTGCAGGCCTTCCGCGATGCCTTCCCGCAGGTGCGCATCGCCCTGCAGCAGAGTGCCCCGGAACACATCGCCGAATGGGTCATCTCGGGCAAGGCCGATATCGGCATCGCCACCGAAGGCCTGTCGCAGTTCAAGGAGCTGGTGTCCTTTCCCTGTTATACCTGGAGCCACGTGATCGTGGTGCCGCAGGGCCATCCGCTGCTGGGGCTGGAAGAGGTCAGCCTGGAAGACCTGGCGACCTGGCCGCTGATCACCTATGACGTCGGCTTTACCGGCCGCGGTCACATCGATGACGCCTTCCGCCAGGCCGGCATCGAACCCGACATCGTGTTGACCGCGATGGATTCGGACGTGATCCAGCAATACGTGTCGCTGGGCATGGGCGTGGGCCTGGTGGCCTCGATGGCGGTAGACCAGGGCAAGCACCAGGAGATGGTGGCCATCAATGCCTCGCATCTCTTCAAGGCCAACATCGCCCGGCTGGCGGTGCGGCGCGGTGCCTACCTGCGCGGCTACGCGTTCGACTTCATCCAGCAGTTCGCGCCCGACCTCAAGCGCGCCGACATCGTCAACGCGCTCAACGAGGCCAATGCCCAGCAGTAGCTCGGGCGTGCGCTACAGGTTCTTGCGATAGACCACGAAGCCGGAATCGTCGGCCACCGTGTTGTAGAGCCGGCGCGCGGTCGCATTGGTGTGGTGGGTCTGCCAGTAGACCCGCTCGGCGCCATCGGCGGCGGCGCGCCGGTAGAGCTCTTCGATCAGGGCGCGTCCCACCCCCTTGCCGCGCGCATCCTCGGCCGTGTACAGATCCTGCAGGTAGCAGGTCGGACCGACCAGGCTGGTACTGCGGTGATAGAGGTAATGGGCGATGCCCAGCAGGCGATCGCCGCTCACCGCCACCAGGCCATGCACCGGCTCGGCCGCGTCATGCAGGCGGGCCCAGGTGGTCTCGGTGATGTGGGGCGCCAGGGCGGTGGGGCCGCTGCGGCCGTAGAAGGCGTGATAGCCATCCCACAGCACTTTCCATTGCGCGAAATCCTCGGGCCGGGCGCTGCGAATCTCGACCTTGCCGGTCATCTCTGTCTGCTGGTCCATCCATGCTCCTTGGTTCAGGGGAGGGGAAGCAGCAGTATATCCATCTGTGCACATCGGCTCCGGACATGAAAAAAGCCCGCTTGATGAAGCGGGCTCTTGCATGCCGGTGGCGCGGTGCTGGTGCTTACGCCTTGCCGGTCTGGCTGGTCGTCGTGGTGCTGGTATTGGTGCTCGACGTGGCGCTGGCCTGAGCCGGCTGGCTCGTGGCATTGAGCACGTCGGTGAAGTTGACCGCAGGCTTCTTGGGCGTTGGCGGCATGGTCGCGTGTGCGGTGCTGTTGTGGCTGGAAGAGACGGAATTGATCGACATGGTTTTGATCCTCAAGAAAGCTTTGCCCCCCGGGCAGCAGGCCCAGACTCGTACTGCCGGGGAAGTATAGGCGTGCGGCGCAGGGATGCCGTGCGCGTTAACCCAGACTTGCGGATCTTTACCTGCTTTAGCGCGCCAGGCTGCAGGCACGCAATTGACAGCCGCGCTTACTTGCGCAAGCGCGCCGCGCATTGATCGCGCAGGCCGGTGTCTTCCGGCGCATCGTCGTCTCCTTCCGAGGGGGCGGCGCCGGCAGGATGGGCGCACTGGCGATAGCGCGCCACGTAGCGTGCGAACTCGGCACGCGCCTGCGCCCTGGGCAGGGCGGCCAGGCGCGTGATGAAGCCACGGCTGCCGATCTCGAAGTGCTGGTAGTCGATGGGTTCTTTCCAGTTGCCGCCCCAGATCAGGAAGCCATGGTCGTAGAACACGCCGACCACGTCCTCGGCCATGCCAGGCTTGACCGGCGTGCGCGCCAGGTAATCCGCGCCGGCTGCCGGCAGGACTTCCTGCTGTGCCGTGCCGGCATGGGTGACATAGGGATTGTGCAGCGGATTGATGTCGATGGCCGCGCCATAGGCATGCTTGGACCAGCCACCCCCACCGGTCATCGGCCGGCCATTGAAGGCCGAGCTGTTGTTGGCGGCCATGGATTTCTGGTCGTCACCCTCGAAGGCTTCCAGCGGCTGTGCGCCGGCCAGCGGGAAGGAGCGCAGCAGCAGTTCGCCGAACAGTGACTCGACCTCCGGCGCCACGGCATCGAGCACCACCACCGAACCCCGGCGGGTCATGCCGTCGAAGTCGCTGTAGTCGAAGCTGACCATGGACAGGCGCGCGCAGGGCACCGGGTTGGTCGCCGTGATGACCTTGCGTGTGCTCATGTCGGCGCATTGTGCACTGGTCAGTGGCCGGATGTCGGCGTGGGCGGCGCCGGCCAGCGCCAGACCGCCTAGCAGGGGCGCGAGCAGGCGCAGGAAGGGGGAGGTTGTGGTCGTCATGGAAGCCGATGATACGGCTTTTTTGCCGCCTGGGTCTTGTCTTTGGCACAAGATTGCCGCCGATGGCTGACATCAAGATGCGCCGTTTTCTGACAGTAGCCGAGGGCAGAAGCGGGAATAATCGGTACCCAGCCACATCGTCGAACTTCGGCATACCGATGACCTTCGGCAAATCCGATCAACAACCTTTGGAGGCAAAACATGCAGATTCGCCACACCCTCTTGGCTGCCGCCGTCTTGACCGCCGTCCTGGCAGGTTGCAACAAGCAGCGCGACGAAGCCCCCGCCAGTCCCGCTGCCACCCCGCCGGCCAGCGCCCCGGCGACACCGGGCATGACACCGCCGACCCCGGCACCGACCCCGGCACCAGCCGACCAGGGCAGCTCGACTGCCACGCCGGCGGCGCCTACGCCGGCCGCCCCGGCTGATTCGTCGGCCACGCCACCGGCGACGCCGCCGGCCAGCGGCGACACGGCGGGCGGCGAGAAGAAGTAAGCCCGCCGGCGCAGTTCATCACCGCATCCAGAAGAACGGCCACAGCCGCATCATCATCCCGCAGTGGGAACAGCACTGCATGCGCCGCGACAGGAGACTGTCGCGGCGTTTTCTTTTGCCTGGATGGGGGGGCGGAGTCGGGTCTGAACATCTGTGCAATTCTTTCCGAACTTTTTACAGAGGCCCTGACTCCTAGCGGTGGTTGAACTGTTCCTTCAACCTCCCTTTAAAACGGGAACTTGCCCGCAGTGTATTGGCTGCGGGCTTTTTTCTTTTGGCGTCCGGCCTGCCTCACTTGCCCGTGCGCGCCTTCACGACCGCGATCATGGCGCCGAAGGCCGGCCCCATATTGGCTTCCAGCGTGGGATACATGCGCGAGATGCTGCCGTCGAGGTAGAGCGCATCGCTGCACTTGAGCGTGTCGCGCAGGAACATGGCGAAGTCGTAGAAGCTGATCGGGTTGCGTGCGATGGCCAGGGTCACCACGCCGGCCGCATCCAGGCAAGCGGCATTGCGCACCACGGTGTTGGCCGAGTCGGGATCGAAGCGGGGATTGATACGCCCGTCCACGATCAGCAGCGGCCCGGACTGCGTGGCATACCGCGCCACCGTATTCCACAGGCCGATCTCGGCCTCATAGTCGGTGGTCTCCACGATATAGGCCTGGCGCTCGCCCAGCACGAACACCCCATTGGGCTGCAGATAGAAATTGCCGTAGGCGTTCTTGCGCGTGTTGAGACGGCGCAGCTGCGTACCGTTTTCCACATACAGGCCCAGCGGCTGCAACTGCTTGTCATAGATGCCGGCATTGGTGGCGCAGACCATTTCCTGGCCCTGGGTGCGCAACTGCGCATCGAGCCGGGCGAAGTTGCCCAGCGGGGTGCCGCTGGCATCCTTCCAGTACATGCGGATGGTATCGGTGCGCGGGTCGGCGCGGCAGGTGCTGATGAAGACCTGGTGGTATTGATACTGCTTCAGTTCGGCGGCCATGCCGGGCAGGTGGCCGGCGAGGGCAGTCGCCAGGACCAGGGTGGCGCGCAGCAGGGCCAATGGCCGGGGCAGGCAGGAAGACAAAAGGGGCATCAGGGCAATCTCGTTCTGCGGGAGCGGTGCGGCAGCCCGCAGGAGCAGGCGTGAGCAGGCGGCTATTGTAAATGCCCGCGGGGGCCTCTCGCCACCTATCTCCCTTGATCCGGCGCAAAGCCAGGCCTGGCAAGGTTTTGCGAGAATCGCGAAAAGTTTTGTCATGTTGCGCTGCGAAGAGATGGCGATTTTTCAAAAAGAAAGAAAAACAGCATGAAATGTGCGAGAAATCGAATTTGACAGCGCAAAAATGACGGGGCATACCGAATTCTCAAAAAAAAGTTGTCCTCTATGACGGTGGTGTTACACTCTGCCCCCATGCAACGGCCGGCCTCGAAAACAATCGGGGCCAGAGAACCGAAGCCCAACGTGCGCCGGCCCGCCAGCCGGGTTCAGGCGCCCCTTGAATCGAAGATATCTGGAGGAAACGTCAATGAAATTCGCAAGCCGTCTGACCAAGATCGCCCTGGCCGCTGCCACCTTCGCCGCCGTATCCGGCGCTGCCCACGCTGAAACGGTCAAGATCGCCATCGCCGGTCCCCTCACTGGTGCCGTGGCCCAGTACGGCGACATGGTCAAGGCCGGTGCCCTGACCGCCATCGAACAGATCAACGCCGCCGGCGGTGCCAACGGCAACAAGTTCGAAGCCGTGCTCATGGACGATGCCTGCGAACCCAAGCAAGCCGTGGCCGTGGCCAACAAGATCGTCAGCCAGGGCATCAAGTACGTGATCGGTCACGTCTGCTCCGGTTCCACCATCCCGGCCTCCGATATCTATGAAAACGAAGGCGTGGTGATGATCACCCCGTCGGCGACCGCTCCGCAACTGACCGAAGCCAAGCCGCACAAGTTCATCTTCCGCACCATCGGCCGCGACGACCAGCAAGGTCCTGCCGCTGCCCGTTACGTGATCGAGAAGCTCAAGCCCAAGAAGGTTGCCGTCCTGCACGACAAGCAATCCTACGGCCAGGGCGTGGCTACCTCGGTGAAGTCGGCCCTGGACGCCGCCAAGGTGCCGGTCGTTCTGTTTGAAGGCATCAACGCCGGCGACAGCGACTACTCCGCCATCATCACCAAGCTCAAGTCGCAAGGCGTGGACTTCGTCTACTTCGGCGGCTACCACCCGGAAATGGGCCTGATCATGCGCCAGGCGCGTGAGCAAGGCATCAAGGCCGTGTTCATGGGTCCGGAAGGCGTGGGCAACAAGGACATCACCGCCATCGCCGGTCCTGCTTCCGAAGGCATGCTGGTGACCCTGCCGGCCGACTTCGCCGCTGATCCGGCCAACGCCGCCCTGGTCAAGGCCTTCGGCGCCGCCAAGCGCGATCCGAATGGTCCGTTCCAGATGCCGGCCTACTCGGGCGTGAAGATCATTGCCGATGCCATCACCGGCGCCAAGTCCACCGATCCGGAAAAGGTCGCGGCCTACATCCACGCCAACAGCTTCAAGACTCCGATCGGCAACGTCGAATACGACAAGAAGGGCGACCTGAAGGCCTTCAAGTTCGTCGTCTTCACCTGGCACAAGGACGCCACCAAGACCGAGGCCAAGTAATATTGCGCTCTCGTTGGCGCGATTGTCTGACCTGACGTCAACCCTGCGAAATGCCCCATTGCTGTATGAATGGGGCATTTCCACATTTGGTACCCCTCCATGAATGACTTACTCCCACAACTGACCCAGCAGCTCGTCAACGGGCTCTCGCTGGGCGCGATCTACGCTCTGATCGCCATCGGCTACACGATGGTCTACGGCATCATCGGCATGATCAACTTTGCCCACGGCGAGATCTACATGATCGCCTCCTACGTGGGCCTGGTGACGCTCACCGCCATCGGCGTGCAGTCCGGCTATCCCTTGCCGCTGCTGCTGGGTGGCGCACTGATCGTCTCGGTGCTGGTTACCGGTCTCTATGGCTGGACCGTCGAGCGCGTGGCCTATCGCCCGCTGCGCGGCGGCCCGCGCCTGGTGCCGCTGATCTCGGCCATCGGCATGTCCATCTTCCTGCAGAACTACGTGCAGATCGGCCAGGGCGCACGCGACATGTCGGTGCCGGTGCTGATCTCGGGCGCGCTGGAATTCCAGATGGGCAGCGACTTCACCGTCACCGTGCCGTATTCGCGCATGGTCATCGTCGGTGTCACGCTGCTGCTGATGGTGGCCCTGACGCTGTTCATCGCCCGTTCGCGCATGGGCCGCGCCTGCCGCGCCTGCGCCGAGGACATGGGCATGGCCAACCTCTTGGGCATCGATACCAACCGGGTGATTTCCTTCACCTTCGTATTGGGCGCGATGCTGGCGGCGGTCGGCGGCGTGCTGATTGCGCTGACCATCGGCAAGCTCAATCCCTACATCGGCTTCATCGCCGGCATCAAGGCCTTCACGGCGGCGGTGCTGGGCGGCATCGGCAGCATCCCCGGCGCCATGCTGGGTGGCGTGCTGCTGGGCCTGGCCGAGACCTTTGCCGCGGGTTACCTGCCTTCCGAATACAAGGACGTGGTGTCCTTCGGCCTGCTGGTGCTGATCCTGCTGTTCCGTCCGACCGGCCTGTTGGGCAAGCCGGACGTGGAGAAGGTCTGAGCGCGCAGCGCCTGACGGACAACGAATTATTCAAGGAGGCGTGATGCCTGAGACTTTCAAGAATGCCGTGGCGGCGGCGCTGGTGACCGCCATATTGACCATCCCCCTGCTGGGCATGCAGCTGCAGCTGGAAGGCTACCGCGTGGTGCTCAACACCCACTGGACGCCGGTGCTGGTGGCGGTGCTGGCCGTGTTCCTGTTCCAGCTGGCCAAGCCTGCGCTCTCGCGTAGCAGTGCCGCCATCAAGCTGCCGGCGCTGCCGCGCCTGCAGGCCGGCCAGCAACGCGTGGTCGTGCTGATCCTGCTGGTGGTGGCGCTGGTGTGGCCCTTCTTCGGTTCGCGCGGTTATGTGGACGTGATGACCCTGGCCCTGATCTACGTGGTGCTGGGCCTGGGCCTAAACATCGTGGTCGGCTTCGCCGGCCTGCTGGACCTGGGCTATGTGGGCTTCTACGCCGTGGGTGCGTATACCTATGCGCTGTGCAACCAGTACTTCGGCCTGTCGTTCTGGGAATGCGTGCCGCTGTCGGCTGCCGCCTCGGCGCTGTTCGGCTTCCTGCTGGGCTTCCCGGTGCTGCGCCTGCGCGGTGACTACCTGGCCATCGTGACCCTGGGCTTCGGCGAGATCATCCGCCTGCTGCTCAACAACATGACCAGCCTCACCGGCGGCCCCGACGGCGTCTCCGGCATCCCCAAGCCCAGCGTGTTCGGCCTGGTGATGGCGCGCAATCCCGTCACCGAAGGGGGGACCACCTTCCACCAGGTGTTCGGCCTGAGCTACCAGGGTGGTCACATGGTGATCTTCCTGTACTTCCTGGCCTTGCTGATGGTGCTGTTCACCTACTTCGTCACCAGCCGCCTCTTGCGCATGCCCATGGGCCGCGCCTGGGAAGCGCTGCGCGAAGACGAGATCGCCTGCCGTTCGCTGGGCATCAACCCGACCAAGGTCAAGCTCTCGGCCTTTACGCTGGGCGCCGCCTTCGCCGGCCTGGCCGGTTCCTTCTTCGCCGCCCGCCAGGGCCTGGTGACGCCGGAATCCTTTACCTTCATCGAGTCCGCCCTGATCCTGGCCATCGTCGTGCTGGGCGGCATGGGCTCGCAGCTGGGCGTGATCCTGGCCGCCATCCTCTTGACCGTGCTGCCGGAACTGGCGCGCAGCTTTGCCGAGTACCGCATGCTGATCTTCGGTCTGGTGATGGTGCTGATGATGATGTGGCGTCCGCAAGGATTGCTGCCTGCCACCCGTCCGCATGTGGAGCTGCCGCAATGAGTCAATCCATGAAAACCATGCTGGACGTCTCCAGCCTGTCGATGCGCTTTGGCGGCCTGCTGGCCGTGGACGGCGTATCGCTGTCGGTCAAGGAGCGTGAAGTCTTCGCCATCATCGGCCCCAACGGCGCCGGCAAGACCACTGTCTTCAACTGCATCAGCGGCTTCTACCAGCCGACCTCGGGCGAGATCGCGCTGGACGGCGTCTCCATTGCCCGCCAGCCCAGCCACCAGGTGGCGCAGCAGGGCCTGGTGCGGACCTTCCAGAACATCCGCCTGTTCAAGTCCATGACGGTGGTGGAAAACCTGCTGGTGGCACAACACCACCAGGTCAACACCAACCTGCTGTGGGGCCTGCTGAAGACCCCGGCCTATCGCCGTTCCGAGCAGGAAGCGCTGCAACGCGCCGCCTACTGGCTGGACCAGCTGGGCCTGACTGCGCTGGCCAACCGCGAGGCTGGCACGCTCTCCTACGGCCTGCAGCGCCGGGTGGAAATCGCCCGCTGCATGATCACCAAGCCGCGCCTGCTGCTGCTGGATGAACCGGCGGCCGGCCTCAATCCGCACGAGAAGCAGGAGCTGGCACAGCTGATCGACCGCCTGCGTCGCGAGCATGGCGTGGCCGTGCTGCTGATCGAACACGACATGAGCCTCATCATGGGCATCTCCGATCGCATCCTGGTCATGGAGCACGGCAAGCCCATCGTCACCGGCACGCCGGAACAGGTGCGCAGCGACGAGCGCGTGATCAAGGCTTACCTGGGAGAAGAATGATGTTGCAGTTTGATAAGGTGCATACCCACTACGGCGCCATCGAGGCGCTGCACGGCGTGTCGCTGAACGTGGAGAAGGGCGAGATCGTCACCCTGATCGGTGCCAACGGTGCCGGCAAGACCACGCTGCTGATGACGCTGTGCGGTCGTCCGCGTGCCTCCAGCGGCCGTGTGATCTTCGAAGGCCAGGACATCACCAGCCTGCCTACCCACGAGATCATGCGTCGCGGCCTGGCGATCTCGCCGGAAGGCCGTCGTGTCTTCCCCAGCCTGACCGTGCTGGAAAACCTCAAGATGGGCGCCTTCTTCGCCACCAACGAGGCCATCGAGCAGGGTATCGAGTACGTCTTCGGCCTGTTCCCGCGCCTGAAGGAACGCGCTGCCCAGCGCGCCGGCACCATGTCCGGCGGCGAGCAGCAGATGCTGGCCATCGGCCGTGCGCTGATGAGCAAGCCGCGCCTGCTGCTGCTGGACGAGCCCACCCTGGGCCTGGCGCCGCTGGTGATCGCCCAGATCTTCGAGATCATCCGTACCATCCGCGCTAGCGGCGTGACGGTGTTCTTGGTCGAGCAGAACGCCAACAAGGCACTGGGCGTGGCCGATCGTGGCTATGTGCTGGAAAACGGTCATGTGGTCATGTCCGATACCGGCGCCAACCTGCTGGCCAATAGCGATGTGCGCAAGGCCTATCTGGGGCATGGCTGACCGCGGCTGACTTGCTGGACGTCTCCTGCTCCAGGGAAAGCGCATCTGCGGATGCGCTTTTTTTATGCCGCTGGGTGGGCAGCGGAGTGAGGATTGTTAACGGTAAGTGACATCCGGGTTTGTTTCGGGCTATCCTCGACATTCGACGAGGAGACGCATGAAAAAGATTTCACATAACATCAAGAGAATCGGGAAGATCGGCGCAGGGGGCGCCCTGTTGTCGTGCATGCTCTGTCTTGCCAACCTGGCCCATGCCGACCGGCTGGCCGATATCAAGGCGCGCGGTACGCTGGTCTGCGCTACCCTGGCCAACAACGAGCCGCTGGGCTTTCCTGATCCACAGACGCGTCAGATCGTCGGTTTCGATGTCGACATCTGCGCCGCCGTGGCACGCAAGCTGGGTGTGGAAATGGAGCAGAAGAGCGTGACCGTGGAGGCGCGCATTCCCATGCTGTCGCAAGGCGAGGTTGACCTGGTCTCGGCGGCGCTGGGCTATACCCGCGAACGTGCGCGGCTGATCGACTTCACCGCCTCGCACTACCAGAATCCGATCAAGATCGTGGTGCAGTCCGATTCTGGCCTGAACCTGGTCACCGACCTGGCCGACAAGCGCATCAGCGCCAACCGCAACTCGACCCCTGAAGAATCGGTGCATCGAGTCCTGCCCAAGGCCACCGTACAGACCTTCACCGATACGCCGCAAGCCTTCCTGGCATTGGCCCAGGGCAAGGTGGATGGCCTCGCCATCTCGATGCCCTCGGGGATCCGCTTCGTCAGCGAGTCGGCCGGGCGCTTCCGCTTCGTCGAGGGGGCGCTGGCCTGGGAGCCGACCGCGCTGGGCGTGAAGAAGGGCGAACACAAGCTGCTGGCAGCCGTCAACCAGGCCCTGTCGGCGCTGGAAAAAGAAGGCGAACTCGATGCCATCTGGAGCAAGTGGTTCGGGCCCAAGACCAAGTTCAACATTCCCCGCGACAAGAAGCTCACGCCGATTGCCAACCTGCGCTAGGCCTGTCCGGGCCGTCCAAGGAAAAAACGATGCCGAGGCATCGTTTTTTTTATCCGTCGCCGGCGATCACCTGTACTGACTGGGCCGCCTGAGCCGCCTGTGCTGCCGCCTCGTCGAAGATCTCCGCACACGGTGCGTGATAGATCGGGGGGGAGGCCCCCAGTCGCGCCGACAGCTCCTGTGCCATCTGCAACAGGGTCGCCCGCATGGCTTCGCTGGCGGCCGGATCGAAGCGCAGCGTCAGGCCAAAGATGGTCAAGGCACCTACCAGCGCGTTGCCGGGGCCGAACACCGGGGCCGACATGGACGAAGAGAGCGGATTGTTGATCCCCACCGAAATGCAGACATAGCGTCCGCCCGAGCGGGCCGCATTGCCCGGTACGGAGAAGAAGCGCAGCACCTGTGCGCTGGAGGTCTGGTCGATGGGAAAAAGACTGCCCGCCTTGACGGTGGCCTTCACCGAGGCCGGGGTCTCGGCGGCATACAGACACAGCCGCTGCTCCTGCTGGCGGATGTAGAAGGCGGTGCTTTCTCCGGTCGCGCGTACCAGCTTCTCCAGCGTGGGCACGATGAAGTCGGCATAGTCGAACCGGGCCTCGAAGGCCTTGCCCAGCTGGAAGGCGCGCGGCCCCAGCTGGTAGGAATTGTCAGCACGTTGTACTACGTATCCCGCCTTGATGAATGACATCATGTAGCGGTGGATCACGCTCTTGAACAGCCCCGTACGTGCTTCCAGCTCGGTCAGGCCGAACGGCTCGGGGGCATCGATGAAGGCGCTCAGGATCGCCAGGCTGCGTTCGGCACCGAGCACGGTGCGGTCGGGCGCCGCATCCTTTTCTTTCTTGTCGGGCTCATTCTCTTTTTTCATAAATCGATTTCGAATTTCGGAATGGGGCGAGGTTATCACCTTTTTTGATTGGCGCGGCGCACCAAAAAATACCGTCGGCGCTGCATTCCTGCACCTGCTTCGGGAGTCTGGCTGCCGCTGACAGGGTTTTTTGCACCGCCGCGATGCATATGCTAAGTGACTGAAAAATAAGGGTAAATTGTGCTTGTTTAAAAATCATAATGCAATTATGATTTATTCACGCTGTGTTCGTTGTTCAACCTGGGAAAGGATAGAAAATGACTTTGGGGCGCTTTGACAAGACCTGTATGGCCATCGCGGCTGCGGCCGTTTCGCTGGTGTTTTCGACGGCGGCGCATGCCGACCGGCTGGCCGATATCAAGGCACGCGGCACCCTGGTGTGTGCCACGCTGACCAGCAGCGAACCGCTGGGCTATCCCGACCCGGCGACCCGTCAGGTGGTCGGCTTCGATGTCGACATGTGCGGTGCGGTGGCCAAGCAGCTGGGCGTGAAGCTGGAGCACAAGGGTGTCTCGGTGGAGGCACGCATTCCGGAACTGACGCTGGGCCGGGTCGACCTGGTGGTGGCCGCGCTGGGTTACACCAAGGAGCGCGCCCAGCAGATCGATTTCACCGCCGCCCACTACCAGACGCCGATCAAGCTGATCGCCCATAGCAACGGCGGCTTCAACAAGGTCGAGGACCTGGCCGAGAAGCGCATCAGCGCCAACAAGGGTTCCACCCCCGAGCTGTATGCCCGTCGCGTGTTGCCCAAGGCCACCATCCTGACCTTCCAGGACACCCCGGCGGCCTTCCTGGCACTGGCCCAGAACAAGGTGCAGGGCCTGGCCCTGTCGCAGCCCTCGGGCATCCGCTTCGTCAATGAATCCGAGGGCAAGTACAAGTTCCTCGATGGCGCGCTGGCCTGGGAGCCGACCGCCATGGGCGTGAAGAAGGATGAGCCGGCCCTGCTGGCGGCCGTCAACGATGCCCTGGAGAAGCTGGAGAAGAGCGGCGAGACCGATGCCCTGTGGACCAAGTGGTTCGGTCCCAATACCAAGTTCAACATCCCGCGCGAGAAGAAGCTCACGCCGATCTCCGCCTTCCAGTAAGCCTTTCTTTCCCGCAGCAATGATCACGCATCACGCGCACCGGCCATGCCGGTGCGCGCGGGACCGGCTTGCCCTTCGCCTGGGGCTGCACATGTGCGCCAGGCAGTCTTAGCAAGGAAGCGATTACATGCTCAATCTCGATTTTGGCGCGGTGCTACAGGGCCAGTACCTGGACTGGCTCATCGGCGGCGCCGTCACCACGCTGTGTCTGTTCGCCGCCGCCTGGGTCTGCGCCTTCCTCCTGGCCGTCGTGCTGGTGGCCCTGCGCGCCATGGCGCTGCCACCGCTGGAGTGGCTCATCGCCGCCTATGTGAATTACCACCGCAACGTGCCGGGGCTGGTACAGATCTTCGTCTGGTACTTCGGCATTCCCGAGCTGTTGCCGGCCTCCATCACCGGCTTCATCAACGACCATAACGGTGAATTCATCTTCGCCCTGATCGCCTTGTCGCTCAACAGTGCCGCCTACATGTCCGAAGACCTGCGCAGCGGCATGCGCTCGGTGGCGGCCACGCAGATGGAAGCGGCGCGGGCGCTGGGCCTGTCCTACCTGCAATCGATGCGCGACGTGCTCTTGCCGCAGGCCATCCGCATCTCGATACCGCCGCTGGTGAACCAGTCGTTGTCGCTGTTCAAGTCCACCAGCCTGGCCATGGCCATCGGCGTGGCCGAGATGACCTACGCCAGCCGCCAGATCGAAAACGAAACCTATCGCACCTTCGAGACCTTCGCCCTGGCGTCGGCCTTCTACCTGCTGATGTCGTGGTCGATCATGGCCGTGGGTGCCTGGTACAACGGCCGCCATCTGAAAGTGAAGGGGCGCTGACATGCACGCTATCCTCGATATCCTCGACATCCTCCATACCTACGGCCTGCAACTGCTGATCGGCGAATTCCCGCACGGTCCGCTGGGCGGCCTCGCCCTGACCCTGATCCTGGCAGTGACAGGACTGATCTGCGCCTTCCCCCTGGCGGTGCTCTTCGGCATCGCCCGCACCAGCACCCTGCGCTGGGTGGCCTGGCCGGCCGGTGCCATCGTGCATACCCTGCGCGGGCTGCCGGTGCTGATGCTGATCTTCTGGGCCTACTTCATCGTGCCGCTCTTGACCGGCAAGTCGATCTCCGGCACCACCACGGTGATCTGCGCGCTGGTGGCCTACGAGACCGCCTTCCTGGGCGAGGTCATCAAGGCCGGCATCCAGGCCATCCCGCAAGGGCAGGTCGAGGCCGCGCGTTCGCTGGGCATGGGCTACTTCACCACGCTGCGCGAGGTGGTGCTGCCGCAGGCCTTGTTCAACATGATCCCGAGCATCCTCAACCAGCTGATCTCGCTGATCAAGAACACCTCGCTGGCCTACATCATCAGCGTCAACGAACTCACCTATGCGGCTTACCAGGTCAATGCGCAACTGCTGACCAAGCCCTTCCAGGTGTACTTCCTGCTGGCCATGACCTACTTCGTGCTGTGCTACGTGCTCAGTTCGCTGGTGGGGCTGGCCGAGCGCCGCATCAAGCAAAAACGTCAATTCAGGAGCCTCTGATGATCCGATTCAACAATGTGAACAAGTGGTACGGCGACTACCACGCCCTGCGCGGTGTCAACGAGGAAATCAAGCGCGGCGAAGTGGTCATCGTCTGTGGCCCGTCGGGCTCGGGCAAATCGACCCTGATTCGCACCATCAACCGGCTCGAACCCATCAACGATGGCCAGATCTACGTGGATGGCAAGGACGTGCACGGCAACGGGGTCGATATCAATACGCTGCGCAGCCGCATCGGCTTCGTGTTCCAGTCCTTCAACCTGTTCCCGCACATGAGCGTGGAACGCAATGTGATGTTGGCCACCCAGCGCGTGCGCAAGCTCTCCGAGAAGGAGGCCCGCGACAACGCCATGGCCCTGCTGGAGAAGGTGGGCCTGGCCAACAAGGCGCAGTCCTATCCCGGCCAGCTCTCGGGTGGCCAGCAACAGCGCGTGGCCATTGCCCGCGCGCTGGCCATGAAGCCGCCGGTGATGCTGTTCGACGAACCCACCTCGGCACTGGACCCGGAGATGGTGGGCGAGGTGCTGCAGGTGATGAAGCAGCTTGCTTCCGAGGGCATGACCATGGTGTGCGTCACGCACGAGATGGGCTTTGCCCGCGAAGTGGCTGACCGCCTCATCTTCATGGCCGATGGCCAGGTGCTGGAGCGCGCCACGCCGCAGGATTTCTTCGAGCGGCCGCAGCATGAGCGCGCCCGCAAGTTCGTGGCCGACATCCGCCACGCCTGAGCGCACGATTTCCCCCCACGGGACGGCTTGCCGTCCCCAAGACTTCCAAGACGAGACCACCATGGCATTCATTTCCGATTCACTCTCCCGCATCAAGGCTTCGGCCACCATCGCCGTCACCCAGAAGGCGCGCGAACTGGCCGCCCAGGGCCGCAACGTGATCGCCCTGAGCTCGGGCCAGCCTGACTTCGACACCCCCGACAACATCAAGCAGGCCGCCTACGCCGCCATCGCCCGTGGCGAGACCCGCTATACGGCGGTAGCCGGCATCACCGAACTGCGCGAAGCCGTGGTCGCCAAGTTCAAGCGCGAGAACCAGCTCGACTACAGCGTGGCCCAGACCATCGTCTCCAACGGCGGCAAGCAGGTCATCGCCAACGCCCTGATGGCCACCATCAACGTCGGCGACGAGGTGATCGTGCCGGCGCCTTACTGGGTCTCCTATCCGGAACTGGTGGCCCTGTGCGGCGGCCATGTGGTGTATGCCAAGACCACCCGCGAAGCGGGCTACAAGCTGCGCCCCGAAGCGCTGGAGGCCGCCATCACCCCGCGCACCAAGTGGCTGATGTTCAACTCGCCCTGCAACCCCAGCGGCGCGGCCTACAGCCGTGCCGAGATCGAAGCCCTGGCGGAGGTGCTCAAGCGTCATCCGCATGTCTGGATCCTCTCCG
The DNA here is from genome assembly GCF_044745245.1 of Herbaspirillum sp. NPDC087042. NCBI lineage: Bacteria > Pseudomonadati > Pseudomonadota > Betaproteobacteria > Burkholderiales > Oxalobacteraceae > Herbaspirillum > Herbaspirillum sp. NPDC087042. Next base: position 71,763 of record NZ_JBIUZW010000018.1, read on the forward strand.
ACGACATCTACGAACACCTGACCTACGGCGACTTCGAATTCACCACCCCGGCCCAGATCGCGCCCGAACTCTACGAGCGCACCCTGACCATGAATGGCGTCTCCAAGGCCTATGCCATGACCGGCTGGCGCATCGGCTATGCGGCCGGCCCGCTGGCACTGATCAAGGCCATGGAAAAGATCCAGGGCCAGCTGACCTCGGGCGCCAGCTCGGTCTCGCAATGGGCCGCGCTGGAAGCCCTGAACGGCCCGCAGGACTACATCCACGAGAGCCGCAAGGTGTTCCAGGGCCGTCGCGACCTGGTGGTGTCGCTGTTGAACCAGGCCGAGGGCGTGGATTGCCCGGTGCCGGAAGGCGCCTTCTATGTCTTCCCGTCGTGCGAGCGCCTCATCGGCAAGCGCACCGAAGACGGCCAGGTCATCGGCAGCGACGAGGACTTCGTCTCGGCGCTGTTGCAGGCCGAGGGCGTGGCGCTGGTGCATGGCAGTGCCTTCGGGCAGGGACCGAACTTCCGCCTGTCCTATGCCGATTCGACTGACCGCCTGCGCGAGGCCTGCCTGCGGGTGCAGCGTTTCTGCGCGACGCTGCGCTGATCCTTTCCCTATCCCTAATCCCTTAGCAAGGAGAACCCCATGTCAGCAGGATTCCGCATCCTTGCGCGCGCGCGCAAGGTCAGCGAGCAGGACGTCAAGAACTTCGCCGCCATCCCGGTGGCCAACATCAGCGATTCGATGGCGCGCATGAGTGCCGGCGGGGCGCGCCTGCGACCGCTGCACCGCGGCGGCAAGCTGGCCGGCGCGGCCATCACGGTGAAGTCGCGTCCGGGTGACAACCTGATGGTGCACAAGGCGCTGGACCTGGCCGAGCCCGGCGATATCGTCGTGGTCGATGCCGGTGGTGACCTGTCCAACGCCATCATCGGCGAGCTGATGGTGGCACACGCCATCCGGCGCGGCCTGGGCGGCATCGTCATCAACGGTGCGGTGCGCGACCTGGATGCCATCCAGGCCGGCAGCTTCCCGGTGTTCGCCGCCGGCGTGACGCATCGCGGCCCCTACAAGGATGGTCCCGGCGAGATCAACGTGCCCATCGCCATCGATGGCATGGTGATCGCTCCCGGCGATCTGGTGGTGGGGGACAACGACGGCCTGCTGTGCGTGGCCTATGAGGACATCGCCACCGTCTATGCCGCCGCCAAGGCGAAGAACGATGCCGAAGCCGATCAGATGGCCGCCATCCAGGCCGGCAGCAATGACCGTGGCTGGGTCGATGCCGCCCTGAAGCGGCTGGGTTGCGCGCAGCCCGCCCAGGCGGAGCCGCGCCATGGCTGATGCCGCTGCGTCACCGCACCTGCAGGTTCGCCCGGACTGGCTGGCGCTGACGCAGGAAGCGGTGCTGGAGCCGGACCTGCCCATCGTCGACGCCCATCATCACCTCTGGGATCGCCCCGGTGGCCGCTACCTGTTCGAGCAGTGGATGGCCGACCTCGCCAGCGGCCATCGCATCACCGACACGGTCTTCGTGCAATGCCGCTCGATGTACCGGCAGGAGGGCCCGCAGGCCATGAAGCCGGTGGGCGAGGTGGAGTTCGCCAATGGCGTGGCGGCGCAATCGGCCAGCGGATTGTATGGCCCGGTGCGAGCCTGCGCGGCCATCGTCGGCTTTGCCGACCTGATGCTGGGCACCGAGGTGCAAGCCGTGCTGGAAGCCTTGCAGCAGGCCGGCAACGGCCGCCTGCGCGGCATCCGCAACACCACCGCCTGGCATGCCGACGCGGCCATCCGCAGCAATCCGCAACCGCCACCGCCGGGCCTGCTGGGCCAGGAGAACTTCCGCGCCGGTGCGCGCCTGCTGGCCCGCTATGACCTGTCGCTGGATGTCTGGGCCTATCACACCCAGCTGGATGAAGTGCTGGCGCTGGCACAGGCTTGCCCGGAGACCCGCTTCGTCCTCGATCACTGCGGCGGCCCGCTGGGTGCAGGCCCCTACGCCGGCCAGCGCGAGGCGGCGCGGCGCGAGTGGGAGCGCGGCATGCAGGCCATCGCGGCCTTGCCCAATGTCTGGCTCAAGCTGGGCGGGCTGGGCATGGCGGTAGGCGGCTGGGATTTCCATCTGCAGGCGGCACCGCCGGATTCGATCCAGCTGGCGCAGGCCTGGCGACCCTACATCGAGACCTGTATTGACCTGTTCGGCCCGCAGCGCTGCATGTTCGAGAGCAATTTCCCGGTGGACAAGGGCATGTTCGGCTATGTCAGCCTGTGGAATGCCTTCAAGCGCCTGACCGTGGCCCTGACTGCGCAGGAGCGCGCGGCGCTCTTCGGCGGCACGGCGCGGGAGGTCTATCGTATGCAGACGGCGGGGCGGTGATAGCATATCGGCCTCATTTGGGCGCTCCGGCGCCCTTTGTGATTCCCCAGCTTTGAAAGCAGACAGTGCAAGTACACACCAGCAGCGGCGCCCAGCATGACGCCGACGGCCTGCCCGCCAGGCAGCGTTTCCTCGCCATCGCCACCGTGGTGCTGGCCGTTTCCATCGCCGTACTGGACGGCTCCATCGCCAACCTGGCCCTGCCGGCCATCGCCGCCGACTTCAAGGCCAGCGGCGCCGATGCCATCTGGATCATCAACAGCTACCAGATCGCCATGGCGGTGTGCCTGCTACCGCTGGCGTCCTTGGGTGAGGTGGTCGGCTATCGTCGGGTCTACCTGGGCGGCTTGCTGCTCTTTACGCTGTCTTCGTTCGCCTGCGCCGTCAGTGGCGACATGCTGCAACTGAGCCTGGCGCGCGTGCTGCAGGGGCTGGGCGCGGCCGGCATCCTCAGCGTCAATACCGCGCTGATCCGCTTCATCTATCCCACCCGGCTGCTGGGCCGGGCTATCGGCTACAACGCCCTGGTGGCTGGCACCGCCAATGCCCTGGGGCCGACCGTGGCTGGCTTCATCCTGCATCTGGCGTCGTGGCACTGGCTGTTCCTCATCAACATTCCGCTGGGCCTGCTGTCGCTGGTCATCGGCTGGAAGGCGCTGCCGGTCAATCCGCTGTCGGCGCGCAAGTTCGACCGCCAGAGCGCCTTGCTGTGCATGGGCTTCATTGGCCTGCTGCTCTATACCGTCGATGCCATCGGCCACCTGCAAGGGGGCTGGGTGGTGGCGGGTTGCGCCTTGCTGACGGCGCTGTGCCTGATGCTGTTGCTGAAATGGCAATCCCATAGCGCGCCCATGCTGCCGCTGGACCTGCTGCGGATTCCGCTCTTTGCGCTCTCCATCGGGACCTCGTTCTGCTCCTTCGCGGCGCAGATGTCGGTGTTCGTGATGCTGCCCTTCATGCTGCAGAACTACCTGGGCATGGGGACCGCCCGCGCCGGCCTGCTGCTCACAGCCTGGCCCATAGCGGTGGCGCTCACCGGCGTGGTCGCCGGCAAGCTGTCGGACCGCCTCTCCGCCGGCCTGCTGGGCGGTATCGGTCTGGGCATCATGTGTCTGGGATTGCTGTCCTTGCTGACGGTGACACCGGCCACCCCGGACGGTGTGATCGCGGCCATGTTCGCGGTTTGCGGTTTCGGTTTCGGGCTGTTCCAGTCGCCCAACAACCGTACCCTGATCAGTGCCGCGCCACGCGAGCGTACCGGCGGCGCCAGCGGCATGCTGGGCACGGCACGACTGACCGGACAGACCGTGGGGGCGTCGGTGGTGGCGATGATGCTGGAATTGTTTGCCGCACCCTATGGACTGGTGCTGTGGTGCGCGGCGGCGCTGGCGGGGGCGGCTTGCCTGGTCAGCTTCTCGCGGTTGCGCTATGCGGAAGCCCGGACCAGGGCAGGGAAGTAGGGATCAGCCAGCAGTGGCCAGGGTGCCGCCGTCGGCATACTGATGGGCGGCCTGGGCGGCCATCGACAGGGCCATGCCCAGGTAGTTCTCGCCACGCATGCGCTGGCGGGCGTCCTGCTGTTCCAGGGTGAACAATTGCTGGTAGAGCGCGCGGATCTGCTGTTGCAGCAGCTTGCGCTGCTGCTTGCCGTCCTTGTTGCCCGGGAAGCGGCCCAGCGACTGCGCCTGCTGCTGCAGCACCAGGATGCGGCTGCCCAGTTCGGCAAGCAGCTCGGCCGGATCGCTGTCGAGCGTATCGGTGGCGGCTGCGGCGGGGACGTCAAGGTCGTATGCGACTGTCATGCGAACTCCAGCCCGGGTGGGGCGCAAGTGATTCGGATTTGTCTTGGAAAGAGTTACGGCAGCTTCCCGCAAAGCTTGAGCCCGATATCGCATGACAAGAAAAAGGCGGAAGCCCCGTCGGGGTGCTTCCGCCTTCTTTTTTCGCTCGGACGGGAAGGAAATTTCCCGCCAGATCAGTCACTTAGATCACACCGCGACGCATCTGGTCCAGCTCGATCGATTCGAACAGGGCCTTGAAATTTCCCTCTCCAAAGCCGTCATTGCCCTTGCGCTGGATGATTTCATAGAACACCGGTCCGATCAGGTTCTGGGTAAAGATCTGCAGCAGCAGGCCCTGACCGGCGGTCGGCGCGCCATCGATGAGGATCTTCAGCGCGCGCAAGGCCTCCAGGTCTTCGCCATGACCGGGGATGCGACGCTCCACCAGGTCGTAGTAGGTGGCGATGGTGTCCTGCAGCGGCACGCCGCGCGTGCGCAGGGCGCGCACGGTCTGGTAGATGTCGTCCGTGCCCAGGGCGATGTGCTGGATGCCCTCGCCGTTGTATTGCTTGATGAATTCCTCGATCTGCGACTTGTCGTCGGCACTCTCGTTGATGGGAATGCGGATCTTGCCGCAGGGGCTGGTCATGGCGCGCGAGCGCAGGCCGGTGACCTTGCCTTCGATGTCGAAATACTTGATCTCGCGGAAATTGAACAGGCGGGTATAGAACGAGGACCAGGTATCCATGGCGCCACGCACCACGTTGTGGGTCAGGTGGTCGATATAGGTCAGGCCCACACCCTGGGGATGGCGCTCCACGCCCGGATAGAACTGGAAATCGACGTCATAGATCGAACCCTGGTCGCCGTAGCGGTCCACCAGATAGAGCAGGGAGCCGCCGATGCCACGGATGGCGGGAATGTTCAGCTCCATCGGCCCCAGCTTGGCGGGCACGCCTTCGGCACCCAGTTCCAGGGCGCGCTTGTAGACATGGGCGGCATCCTTGACGCGGAAGGCCATGGCATTGACCGAGGCACCATGCACCTTGGCGAAGGCCGACGCGGTGCTGTCGGGTTCGGCATTGAGGATGAAATTGACCTGGCCCTGGCGATACAGGGTGACGTTCTTGGAGCGGTGGCGCGCTACGGCGGTGAAGCCCATCAGTTCCAGCACGCTGGCAATGGCGGTGGGGTCGGCGGCGGTGTATTCGACGAACTCGAAACCGTCGGTCCCCATGGGATTGTCGAACAGGTCGCGGCTGCCAGCCGAGCTCAGGTGGGTGTCTGCGTGGCCCATGGTGTGTCTCCTTGTCATGTGGGTAGCCGGGATCCGGCCATGAAGGGAGTTTATTGCGTCAGGACCGCAATTTGTGATTGTTATTTGCGCATCAACCCGGTTAATATGCACAAATAATTCTTAAATAAGCAAATTGGAGAGATAAATGAGCATCATCAATGTGGACCGCTATGATCTGGCCCTGCTGACCGAGTTGCAGCGTGACGGCCATATCACCAATAGTGCGCTGGGACAGAAGGTGCACCTGTCGACCTCGCAGATCAGCCGCCGCGTGCAGCGACTGGAAGAGGCGCACGTCATCGAACGCTATACCGCCGTGCTGGACCCGGCCGTGGTCGGCCTGGGCGTGACCGCCTTCACCACCGTGACGCTGGACCGCCAGGGCGAGACCCGGGGCGAACTGTTCGAGAAGTCGGTGGAGACCATGCCGGAGGTGACGGAATGCTTTTCCATCACGGGCGAGGCCGATTATATCCTGCGCGTGGTTGCCCCCGACCTGGCGAGTTTTTCCGAGTTCATGATGACGCGCCTGCTGCGCCTGCCTGGCGTGACCAACGTCAAGTCCAACATCACCCTGAAGAAGGTCAAGCAATCCCATGAATTGCCGCTGGAACACGTGATGCAGCCGGTCAAGTCGCGCCAGCGCATCCGCTTCTCGCAATAAGCAATAAACGAGCAGCGAAAAGCGGGCAGGGCGGCAGGACGAATTCAAAAGCAAGCGCCGGAGTGCGGCACCTGTGCGAGGCTCCTAGAATCGGGACATTGCCATCCCAGGAGCGCATCATGCCTACCATGACATCCAGACCCCAAGCCCCCGCGACGCCAGTCTTGCCTGCCGTGCCTACCATGACCGGCGACGACACGCGCTGGCGCGCCGTGCAGCAACGTGATGGCAGCGCCGACGGCCAGTTCTGGTATTCGGTGCGCAGCACCGGCGTCTATTGCCGGCCTTCGTGCGGCGCGCGCACGCCGCTGCGCAAGAATGTGGCCTTCCACGACAGTTGCGCCGATGCCGAGGCGGCCGGATTTCGTCCCTGCAAGCGCTGCAAGCCCGACCAGCCCTCCCTGCAGCAGCGCCAGGCCCAGGCGGTGGCGCAGGCCTGCCGCCTGATCGAGCAGGCCGCGCAGTTGCCCGGGACCGAGGCGCTGGCCCTGGCGGTGGGCCTGAGCCGCTACCATTTCCATCGTCTGTTCAAGCAGCATACCGGGCTCACGCCCCGCGCCTATGCCGAGGCGCATCGCGCGGGGCGCCTGCGTGAGCAACTGGCCGGCAGTCACAGTGTCACCACCGCCATGTACGACGCCGGCTTCAATTCCAGCGGGGGCTTCTATGCCAGCAGCACCGCGCAACTGGGCATGAAGCCGGGCGTGTTCCGCGAGGGCGGACCGGGCGAGCGGATCCGCTTTGCGGTAGCCCAGTGCTGGCTGGGCGCGGTGCTGGTGGCGGCCACCGACCGTGGCATCTGTAGCGTGGCGCTGGGCGAGGATGCCGATGCGCTGGTGCGGCAATTGCAGGACCGCTTCCCCCGGGCCGAGCTGAGCCCCGGCGATGAGGCCTTCGAGCAGACGCTGGCCCAGGTGCTGGCCGCGCTGGAAGATCCGGCAAGAGCTACCGCACTGCCGCTGGATGTACGCGGCACGGCCTTCCAGCAACGGGTATGGCAGGCGCTGCGCGCGGTGCCACCCGGGGTGACCCTGAGCTACGCCGAACTGGCGGCCCGGCTGGGCCAGCCGACGGCGGTGCGTGCCGTTGCCAATGCCTGCGCGCACAACGAGATTGCCGTTCTGATCCCTTGTCATCGCATCGTGCGCCTGGATGGCTCACCCTCCGGCTATCGCTGGGGCGTGGCACGCAAGACGGCCTTGCTGGACCGGGAAGCCCGTCAGCCCGGCAAACAGGAGCGCGACTGAAGACGGCCGCACGCGCGGCTACAATAGCTTTTCATTCATTGCTGGAGTTGCGCATGCATGTTCTTGGCAAGGCCGGTCTCACCCTGGCGGGCGTCGCCCTGATCATCGGTGGGCTGATGGCCTGTTCGCCACTGGCGGCCATCAATGCCGTAACGCCCTCGTCCACCTATGTCAAGACCGAGGGAGTGGCCTATGGCGGCAGCGACAACCCACGTCAGAAGCTGGACATCTACCGGCCCGCAAAGCCGCCCGCCGATGCCGCGCGGGGCTTGCCGGTGGTGGTGTTTTTCTACGGCGGCAGCTGGAACGAAGGCAGTCGCAAGGACTACGCCTTCGTCGGCGAAGCCTTGAGTTCGCGCGGTTTCATCGCCGTGTTGCCGGACTACCGCCTCTATCCTGAAGTCCGTTATCCCGACTTCTTGACGGACTGCGCCCAGGCCGTGGCCTGGACGCTACGCTCGGTGCGGGCCTTGGGGGGCGACCCGCAGCGCGTCTTCGTCATGGGGCACAGCGCCGGTGCCTACAACGCCGCCATGCTGGCCCTGGATGCGCGCTGGCTGCGCCAGGCCGGCAGCTCGCCGGCCGACTTGCGTGGCTGGATAGGGCTGGCCGGTCCCTATGACTTCCTGCCCATCGACAATGCCGACGTCAAGCCGGTCTTCTTTGCCCCGGATTCGCCGCCTGATTCCCAGCCGGTGCGGCATGTCCAGGCCGGTGCGCCGCCGGCGCTGCTGATCGCCTCGCACCAGGACAAGCTGGTCTCGGCCGAGCGTAATACGGCCGGTCTGGCGCGCTTGCTGCGCGCCCAACAGGTGCCGGTGGTGGAACGCTATTTCGATAATACCTCGCACGCCTCGCTGGTAGGGAGCCTGGCACGCCCACTGCGCCTGCTTGCCCCCACGCTGGACGAGGTCAGCCAGTTCATCACCGCCCCGCCAGATCGGGCGCCAGCCCCATGACCGGTGACCTCTTCGCCGGCCTGGCCCGCGAGCCCAGTGTGGAGCCCATTGTCGATGGTGCGCTGCTGCTGCGTGCCTTCGTCGACGAGCAGGAGCAAACACGCCTGCTGCAGGGGATCGCCCTGGTGCTGGACGCGTCGCCCCAGCGCCACATGCAGACGCCGGGCGGCTTCCGCATGTCGGTGGCCATGAGCAATTGCGGCCAGCTCGGCTGGGTCACGGACCGGCGCGGCTATCGCTACCAGCCCATGGATCCCCTGAGCGGGCAGCACTGGCCGCCGATGCCCGAGGCTTTCCTGGCGCTGGCCACGCGCGCGGCGGACGCGGCCGGGTTTGCCAATTTCGTCCCCGATGCCTGCCTGGTCAATCGCTATGAACCCGGTGCGCGCATGTCGCTGCACCAGGACCGCAACGAGACCGACATGACCCAGCCCATCGTCTCGGTCTCGCTGGGCTTGCCGGCCACCTTCCTCTTCGGCGGCCTGGCCCGCAGCGACAAGCCGCGCCGCATGCGCCTGGAAAGCGGCGACGTGGTGGTCTGGGGCGGACCGGCGCGGCTGGCCTTCCATGGCATCGATCCCTTGGCCGAGGGCGAACATGCGCTGACCGGGGCTTGCCGCTACAACCTCACGTTCCGCCGCGCGGGCTAGCGCCCGATCCGCGCAATCCCACCGCCAGGCCACCCACGATGGCCAGGGCGCCGACCACCATCGACACCGACAGGGGTTCCTGCAAGACCCAGGCCGAGGCGATCACGCCAAACAGCGGCGACAGGGCATTGAGCATCAGGGCCCTGACGCCCAATCGCGCCACCACCCAGTTGAACAGGGCCACGCTGACAATGCTGACCAGCAGGCCGTGATAGGCGCTCTGCAACAGCAAGGCCGGCAGCGGCTTGGCGAAGGTCTGTCCGCCCAGCCAGGGGAGCGCCAGCAGCATGGCGCCCAGCGAGAGCACCTGGGTCAGGGCCACGGCGTCCAGCGGGGCGATCTTCCAGCTGCGGTTGAGCACCAGATACCACGCCCACATGAAGGCCGACAGTACGAACAGCAGGTCACCGCGCCACGCGCCGGCCGGGGCCAGGCCGCCGCTGGCGAGGATGGCGTTGGAGCCGACCAGCACCAGGCCCGCCAGCAGGAGCAGCACGCCCCATAGTGAAAACCGCTCACGCTGGCCGAACACGAAGCGGCTGATCGCCATGCCGAACAGCGGTGTCAATGCCGGATGGATCAAGGCGCCGTGCGAGGCCGGGGCATAGTTGACCCCGCCCACCAGGACCAGGCTGAACAAGGGGCCCGACAGCAGGAACAGCACCAGCCCACGCGGCCAGCCGACGCCGCAGGCATCGGCCAGACCGCGCTTGCAGGCGTAGGGCAGGATCAGCAGGCCGCTGGTGAGATAGCGCACCAGGGTGGCATCGTAGGGGGTGAGGCCTTGCTGGAAACCATAGCGCGAAATCACGGGCTGGATGCCCCAGATCAGCGCGACCAGGATGCCGGAGAGTATCGGTGGATTCATGTGGGGAGCCTTCATCAAAGCCAGCACAGTAGAGCAAAGGGGCTTTGACTGACTTTCGATCAGCGGTCAATAATATTCGAATCTACGCCATCACATCCCTGGACCATGCCGACCCAGCCCCACACCTCGACTTCCCCGGTCAAGCTGCCGATCCACCAGGTCGATGACATCGCCCGACCGGTGGTGGTGGCGGGCGCCGACTATCCCGGCGGCTCCCTGCAGGCCTGGCACAGCCATCGCCGGGCGCAGCTGCTGTTCGGGCTGGGCGGACTGATGCAAGTGGTCACGCAGGACGGCGCCTGGGTGGTGCCGCCGCAGCACGCGGTATGGATTCCCTCGGGGCGCGAGCACCAGAGCCGCATGCTCTTGCCGGTGACCACCTGCAGCGCCTTCGTGGAACCCGACCATGTGCCGCGCAATGCGGCCAGCTGCCAGGTGCTGGAGGTCGGGCCCTTGCTGCGCGAGTTGCTCATCGAGGCGACCCGCATCGATCCCCGCTACGAACCGCACAGCCGGGAGGAGTACCTGATGCGGCTGTTGCTGGAAGAGATCGGTCGCGCCCGCGAGATTCCGGTGCATGTGCCGCTGCCGCAGGACGAGAAGCTGGGCGCGTTGTGCCGGGCCTTCATGATGGAGCCCTCGATCCAGTCACGGCCCGGCCAATGGGCCGAGCGCTTGCACATGAGCGAGCGCACCTTCAACCGCAAGTTCCTGGCGCAGACGGGCATGGGCTTCCAGCAGTGGCGCCTGCGCGCCTGTATCGTCAATGCGATCTCGCGACTGGCGCTGGGGCATGCGGTCACGGTGATTGCCTATGACCTGGGCTATGAGCGGCCGGCGGCCTTTTCGACGATGTTTCGGAAGATGACCGGACATGTGCCGTCCGCCCATCCGGCGGCGCAGGGTGATGCCAGACGTGGGCGCTAGCGGTGGCGTGGCAGCGTAAGGCTTGTCCATTCGTTAACAGTGGGAAATATAGGCTTTTTCCTTCGTGATACCCGGCCTGATTTGAGGTAAATTGGTCGGTCATCGTACGACTAGATGGCCGTTCTCCCTACCTCGGGTAGCAGGAGAGCGGTTGGAGACAGGGAGAGGGCGCCATGGCGCGAGACGTCCGCACGACGCCCCCACCCATGCAGCCGCCCCAGGGCAGCGCTGCACACATAACGAAAACTCAATTTGGGAAGCGAGAACATGTCTTTTCTGGAAAATCTGCGGGTCTCGGCCCGTCTTGCATTGCTGTCGGCGCTGTTCGTGGTGGCCATGCTGGTGATGGTCAGCTGGGGTATCTTCAGCCTGCACGGCATCAGCGCCCAGGAGCGGCAGATGTACCAGGAGCGCATTGCGCCGATGCAAAAACTCAATACCGCCGCACTGGCCATGGCCATCCATTTCCGGCGCGGCTATTCCTACATCTATCCCAACGCCGGCGACCCCAAGTCGCGCATCGGTACCCGGACCCTGAACCAGAAGGCCGAGGCGCAGATCCAGGAAGCCTTTGACTACCTTCAGGGCGCCGAGAAGAGCCCGGAGCTGGAGCCGCTGGTGGTGGCGATGAACCAGGCCTGGCCGGCCTACCGGGAATCCTTCCAGCGTCTCATGGACAAGGCCGACCAGGATGATGTGCCGGGCGCCCTGGCCGAGCTGCAGAAGACCACCGACCCTGCCCACGTCAAGCTGCGCGACGTGTTCCTGCAGATCGTCAAGCAATATGACCAGGCGGTCCAGGACCGCATCAGCCGGTCGGCCGAAAGCGCCGATCGCACGGCCTGGTATCTGGTGGCGCTGCTGGGCGCCATGATCCTGGTGGGGGTGGTCGTCAGCGTCCTGATCCAACGTTCCTTCACGCGCCAGCTGGGCGGTGAGCCCCTTTATGCCGTGGCCATCGCCCAGGCCATCGCCGATGGCGATCTGGCTGGCCGGGTCAAGCTGCGCCAGGGCGACCAGGGCAGTGTGCTGGCGGCCATGGAGAGCATGCGGCTACGCCTGTCGCATCTGGTGCAGGAGGTCTACAAGAGCTGCCACGCCATCGACACCGGCGCCTCCGAGATCGCCGACGGCAATCTGAACCTGAGCCAGCGCACCGAAGAACAAGCCTCCAACCTGGAGCAGACCGCCGCTTCCATGGAGCAGCTGACCGGCTCGGTGCGGCAGAATGCCCAGACCGTGGGCGAGGCCGTCCAGCGTGCCGGCGATGTCAGCCAGGCCGCCAGTCATGGCGGCGATGCGGTCGCGGGGGTGGTCGAGCTGATGGGGGATATCGCCTCCAGTTCCGCCCGCATCAAGGAGATCATCGTCGTGATCGATGGCATCGCCTTCCAGACCAATATCCTGGCCCTGAATGCGGCCGTGGAAGCGGCGCGTGCCGGCGAGCAGGGGCGCGGCTTTGCCGTGGTGGCCTCCGAGGTGCGCACGCTGGCGCATCGTTCGGCCCAGGCGGCGCGCGAGATCAAGAGCCTCATCGAAGACAGCGTGGACAAGGTCGACAGCGGCTATGCCAAGGTGCAGGAAGCCTCGCAGGCCATCAGCGGCGTCGTGAGCCAGGTGCGCCAGGTCGCGACCCTGGTCACCGAGATCGGGGTGTCCACCCAGGAGCAGACCCAGGGCATCGCACAGGTAGGAACGGCGGTGGAACAACTGGACAACGTGACCCAGCAGAACGCGGCCCTGGTGGAGCAGTCGGCGGCGGCGGCGGAGAGCTTGAGCGCCCAGGCCAGCAAGCTGGTGGAGCTGATGCAGGTCTTCAAGCTGCCGTCTGGCGTCGAGCCGCGGGATGAAGCGGCGGGCGTGGCTATGGCGGCCAGGCCGTCAGCGCGCCTGGCAGTGGCTTAAGTTCGGCCGCCATCCGCGCATAAAAAAAGCCGGAGCATTTCGCTCCGGCCAACCATTCTGCGAGGGATGCAGAAGAGACAGACGTCAGAACCAGCCCGCTCAGGCGCCGGCCAGGCGCGGTGCCTGGGCACGGCCCGACGAACTCATGTAGCGCGCCACCGACAGGTCTTCGTGGGCGATGGCGGGGCGGCGGCCGGAGATCAGGTCGGCCAGCAACTGGCCCGAGCCGCAGGACATGGTCCAGCCCAGCGTGCCGTGGCCGGTGTTGATGTAGAGGTTGGACACCGGCGTGGCGCCCACCACCGGAGTGCCGTCCGGCGTCATCGGGCGCAGGCCGGTCCAGAAGCTGGCCTGGGCGGTATCACCGGCGCCCGGGAACAGGTCGTTGACCACCAGTTCCAGCGTGGCGCGGCGCTTGGCCTTCAGGGCGGTGTCATAGCCGACGATCTCGGCCATGCCGCCCACGCGGATGCGGTCGTCGAAGCGGGTCACGGCGATCTTGTAGGTTTCGTCGAGGATGGTCGAGACCGGGGCCGCCTTGGCATCGGTAATGGGCACGGTGATCGAGTAGCCCTTCAGCGGATAGACCGGGATGGCCGGCACGCCCGGCACATCGGCCAGCAATTGCGGCGAGTAGGAGCCCAGTGCCACCACGTAGCGGTCGGCCTGCACCAGTTCGCGGCCGCAGACCACGCCGGCGATTTCACCGCCGGCCATGGCCAGGGCGTCGATGGCCACGTCGTAGCGGAACTTCACGCCGATCTGCTCGGCCATCTTGGCCAGGCGGGTGGTGAAGAGCTGGCAGTCGCCGGTTTCGTCATTGGGCAGGCGCAGGCCGCCGGTGAGCTTGCCGCGCACCTTGTGCAGCGCCGGTTCGGCGCCACCGAGTTGTTCCGGAGAGAGCAGTTCGAAGGGGACGCCAGCTTCCTGCAGCACGGCGATGTCCTTGGCCGCGCCATCCAGTTGTTCCTGGGTGCGGAACAGTTGCAGCGTGCCTTGCTGGCGACCTTCATAGGGGATGCCGACATCGGCGCGCAGGTCGCGCAGGCAATCGCGGCTGTATTCGGCCAGGCGCACCATGCGTTCCTTGTTGACGGCGTAGCTGTCGGCATTGCAGTTGCGCAGCATCTGCCACATCCAGCGCAGCTGGTTCAGCGTGCCGTCAGGGCGGATGGCCAGCGGGGCATGTTCCTGGAACATCCACTTCAGGGCCTTGAGCGGGATGCCGGGAGCGGCCCAGGGCGAGGCATAGCCCGGCGAGATCTGGCCGGCGTTGCCGAAGGAGGTCTCCAGCGCCGCGCCCGGCTGGCGGTCCAGCACCGTGACGTCGTGGCCGGCGCGGGCCAGATACCAGGCACTGGTGACACCGATGACGCCGCTTCCAAGAATGACCACTCGCATGGCAGAACCCCCGTTTGTTCGATGGCGCAGGCAGGCGCCGCTGGATTAGAAGATTCAGCTATGATATTGGCGATTAACTAGCGTTTGTTTGTGTATTTATTGGCCGTTTCATTAATAATTAACGTCAATCTTTCAAAAACGGGAAAAACCCATGCGTACCCAGCAGCAATCCATCCGCACCCTCGACAAGCTCGATCACCGCATCCTGGCGGTGCTGCAAAAGGACGGCCGGATTTCCATGAAGGAGCTGGGCGAGCAGGTCGGCTTGTCGGTCACGCCCTGCATCGAACGGGTGCGCCGCATGGAGCGCGATGGCGTCATCACCGGCTATTACGCGCGCGTCAATCCCGAGACGCTGGGGGCGACCCTGCTGGTGTTCGTGGAGATCACGCTGAACCACAAGTCGGGCAACATGTTCGAACAGTTCCGGCGCGAGGTATTGCGCATTCCCGAGGTGCAGGAATGCCACCTGGTCTCGGGCGACTTCGACTACCTCATCAAGGCGCGCATCCGTGGCATGGCCGAATACCGCAAGCTGCTGGGCGACATCCTGCTGCAGCTGCCGGGCGCGGCACAGTCCAAGAGCTATGTGGTGATGGAAGAGATCAAAGAAACCCTGGCCCTGCCGCTGGATGATTGAGCGCAAACAGGGCGCAACTATAGGCGGGCGGGCGATGCGCGGACTTGCGCCAGTTGCTTGAAAGAGACTGTACTTGATTCCGGCATGCGTTCCTGTACATACTGGAATGCGTTGACGTGTCCTAGACTTCAGACACTGGAACCATTCCGTAGTCTCCCGACCCGCACATCATGCCTTCCAAACCAAGAATCGAGCAATACAATCAACCCGCAGGCGGCTGGGGCGCGCTGAAGTACGTCGCGCTGAACCTGGTCAAGGAACACGTCGCCGACGGCAAGGGCATCCGCACCCTGCTGTCGCAGAACCAGCCTGACGGCTTCGATTGCCCCGGTTGTGCCTGGCCGGACCGCGAGCACACCTCCACCTTCGAATTCTGCGAAAACGGCGTCAAGGCGGTGGCCGCCGAGGCCACCAAGAAGCGCGTCACGCCCGAGTTCTTCGCCCAGCACACCGTGGCCGAGCTGATGCAGCAGTCCGACTATGAGCTCGAAGAGCATGGCCGCCTGACCCATCCCATGGTCTACGACGCCGTCTCCGACAAGTACCAGCCGATCGAATGGGCCGATGCCTTTGCGCTCATGGGCCGTCATCTCAATGCCTTGCCCGATCCGGACATGGCCGACTTCTATGTCTCCGGTCGCGCCAGCAACGAGGCGGCCTTCCTGTTCCAGCTGTTCGTGCGCCAGTACGGCACCAACAATTTCCCCGACTGCTCCAACATGTGCCACGAGCCCACCAGCGTGGGCCTGCCGGGCACGGTCGGCATCGGCAAGGGCACCGTGCTGCTGGATGACTTCGACCTGTGCGACACCATGTTGCTGTTCGGCCAGAATCCGGCCACCAACCACCCGCGCATGATGGGCGAGCTGCGCCACGCCTCCAAGCGCGGCGCCACCATCGTGGCCATCAATCCGTTGAAGGAACGCGGCCTGGAACGCTTTGCCGATCCGCAGAGCAAGGTCGAGATGCTGACCATGGGCAGCACCCGGATCAGCTCCATGTTCATCCACCCCACGCTGGGCGGTGACCTGGCGCTGATCAAGGGCGTCATCAAGCGCACCATCGAGCTGGATGATGCAGCCAAGGCGGCCGGTGCCGAGCGCGTCATCGACGTCAATTTCATCGAGGAACACACCGCCGGCTTCGAGGAATTCGCCGCCCAGGCGCGTGCCGAGAGCTGGGACGACATCATCGCCGAGTCCGGCGTTTCGCGTGAGGACATCGAAAAACTGGCGCAGGTCTACGTCAAGGGCCGTGCCGTCATCGCCACCTGGGGCATGGGCCTGACCCAGCACAAGCATGCGGTGGCGACCATCCAGCTGCTGTCGAACATGATGATGCTGCGCGGGAACATCGGACGCCCCGGCGCCGGCCTGTGTCCGGTGCGTGGCCACTCCAACGTGCAGGGCGACCGCACCGTGGGCATCGACGAAAAGCCGACGCCAGCCTTCCTCGATCGTCTGGAACAGGTGTTCGGTTTCAAGGCCCCGCGCCATCACGGCAATGACACCGTCGGCTCGGTCATGGCCATGCTGGAAGGCCGCACCAAGGTCTTCATCGGCCTGGGCGGCAACTTCGCCATGGCTACGCCCGACACCCCGCGCACCTTCGAGGCCATGCGCTCCTGCAACCTGACGGTGCACATCACCACCAAGCTCAACCGCAGCCACCTGGTGCACGGAAAGGACGCCCTGATCCTGCCGACCATGGGCCGCACCGAGATCGACGTGCAGAAGTCCGGTCCGCAAGGCGTGACGGTGGAGGACTCGATGAGCATGGTGCACGTCTCCTACGGCATCAACAAGCCGGCCTCCGAGCACCTGATGTCGGAGACCGCCATCGTGGCGCATCTGGCCGAAGCCACCATGAAGTCGCGCAACAACGGCCCCAAGATCGACTGGCTGTGGTACGCCGAAGATTATTCACGCATCCGCGATGCCGTCGAGAAGGTGTATGACGCCTTCAAGGGCTACAACGAGCGCATCACCAATCCGGGCGGCTTCCACCTCGGCGTGGCCTCGCGCGACCGCGTCTGGAAGACCGGCAGCGGCAAGGCCAACTTCATCGTCCATGACATTCCCAAGGACACGCCCATCCATCGCGCCCGCGCGATCCATGGCGAGAAGCTGCTGACCCTGATGACGACTCGCTCGCACGACCAGTACAACACCACTATCTATGGCATGGACGACCGTTATCGCGGCGTGTTCGGCCAGCGCCGGGTGGTCTTCATCCATCCGCAGGACCTGCAGATGCTGGGCCTGAAGGATGGTGAATGGGTCGATATCACCAGCGTCTGGGATGACGGCGTGGAGCGTCGTGCCGATGGTTTCCTGCTGGTGGAATACGACATTCCGCGCGGTTGTATCGGCAGTTACTATCCCGAGACCAATCCGCTGGTGCCGCTGGAAAGCTTTGCCGACCAGGCCCGTACGCCGACCTCCAAGTCGATTCCGGTCTTGCTGTCGCGTTCGGCGGTGCAGCGCGCGGCGGCGTAAATGGGGGAGACCGTGATGGACAGCGAAACGCCCGCCACCGAGGATGCCGGCTTGCAGGCCAGGGCGCAGCAGATGGGCGTACCGCCCGAGGTGCTGCTGATCGTCGAGACCCTGCAGCTTGACGCCGAGGAGAAGGCGGGCGGCGCGCTGTCGCTGGCGCGGCTGTCCAAGCGCACGCAGCTGCGCATGAGCACGCTGCGACGCTTCCTCTCGGCGCTGGAAGAGGCCGGCGTGGTGGGCGTGGAAATGAACGAGGATGGTACTGGCAGCGTCAGCTTGCTGGTACCGCCGCAGTAGGTTTTACCTGTGGAGCGCCTCGGCGGTGGCGCTCCGTGGACGACATCACACCGCCAGTTCCTGCACCAGCTTGCCCACCAGTTTCAGGGCCTGCTCGATCTCCCGCGACCACGGATAGCTGTAGTTGAGCCGGATGAAATGGCTGTAGCGGTTGGTCGCCGCAAAGATACGCCCCGGCGCCACCGTGATGCCCAGCGCCAGGCTGCGGCGGTACAGCTCCATCGCATCCACGCCCCCGGGCAATTCCACCCAGAGTACATAGCCGCCTTCCGGTTCCGACACCCGCGTGCCGGCCGGAAAGAAGCGCAAGACGAAATGCCGCATCAGCTCGCGCTGCTGGGCGAAGCTGCGTCGCACCCGCCGCAGGTGGCGCTCGTAGCCGCCCTGGGTCAGGTATTCGGCGATGGCGCGCTGGGGCGCGGCGGGGGTAGCCAGGGTGTTCAAGAACTTGAGTTTTTCGACCTGGTCGCGGTAGCGCCCCGGTATGGCCCAGCCGATGCGGTAGGCCGAGGTCAGGCTCTTGGAGAAGGACGAACAGTGCAGCACCAGGCCCTCGCGGTCGTAGTTCTTCAGCGAAGAGGGATGGGCGTTGCCGTAATACAGCTCGCTGTAGACGGCGTTTTCGATCAGCGGCATCTGGTGCTGCTCGGCCAGGCGTACCAGTCTTTGCTTTTCGCTGTCCGGCATCTGGAAGCCCAGCGGGTTCTGGAAGTTGGGCATGACCATGCAGGCCGCCACCGGCTGCGTCTTCATCCGTTCTTCCAGGGCGCCGACATCGATGCCGCGTTGCGCATCGGTAGGAATTTCCAGGGCCCGCATGCCCAGCCGTTCGATGGCGTGCAGCATGGCGTAGAAGGTCGGGGTCTCCACCGCGATGGTGTCGCCGGGACGGGCCACCGCCTGCAAGCAGAGATTGATGGCCTCGGTGGCGCCGACGGTGACGACGATTTCCTCGGGGTCGACCTTCAGGCCGTTTTCCAGGTAGCGGCGGGCGATCTGGCGCAACAGCTCGGGGTGTCCCGGTGGCAGGTCATCGAACACGCTGGACTGGCTGGCGCTGCGGGCGATGCGGCCGGCGTATTGCGCCAGCCGCTGCGAGGGAAACAGCGCCGGATTGGGGTAGGGCGAACCCAGCGGGACGGTGCCATCCTGCTGGATGGTCTTGAGCGTGGCCAGCACCAGCCGGCTGACGTCGACTTCGGTGGATTCCTGCCAGGCCGGGTGATCGTCGGGGGCGCTCGCCTTGGGACGGGGGGCCGGCTTGCCGCTGACTTGCACCTGCTCACGTACGAAGTAACCCGATTGCGGATGGCTTTCGATGATGCCGCGGCTTTCCAGCAGTTCATAGGCGCGCACCACGGTGGTGACACTGACCTTGTGCTGCTGGCTGGCAATGCGTACCGAGGCGATGCGTTCGCCCGGATGCAGCACGCCTTCGCGGATCGAGGTGGCCAACTGCTCGGCGAATTGTTTGTAGAGAGGCGTGACGGCCATGGAGCGGGAATGTGGGGGGTGTTAGAGTGATTGCTTCGCATTTTACAAGGACGGCGCCATGATCACCGTGCATCACCTGAACAACTCGCGCTCCCAGCGCGTCCTGTGGCTGCTGGAGGAGCTGGGCCTGGAGTACCAGATCAAGTTCTACCAGCGCGATCCCAAGACCATGCTGGCCCCGCCGGAGTTGTTGCAGGTGCATCCGCTGGGCAAGTCGCCGGTCATCACCGATGGCGATGTGACGGTGGCCGAATCGGGCAACATCGTCGAATACCTGCTGGAGCGCTATGGCGCCGACAGCGGCCTGCTTCCCGCCCCCGGCACCCCCGAGCGCCTGCGCTACCGCTACTGGCTGCACTTCGCCGAAGGCTCGGCCATGCCCTGGCTGTTGCTGGGACTGATCTTCAGCAAGATGCCCAAGGCCGTGCCGGCATTGATCCGCCCGATTGCCCGCATGATCTCGGACGGCATGCGCAGCCGCCTGGTGGCACCGCAGCTGGAGCGCCAGCTGCGCTACATGGAGGCCGAGCTGGGCAAGGATGGCTGGTTTGCCGGCAAGGCGATCAGTGGCGCCGATATCCAGATGAGTTTCCCGGTGGAGGGCTTGCGCGCGCGTGGCGGGCTGGATGGGCGCTATCCCAATCTGCTCAGGTTCCTGGAAACCATCCATGCGCGCCCCGCCTACCAGCGCGCGCTGGAGCGCGGCGGTCCCTACGAACTGTTGCGCTGACGCCGGCCGACCTTAGGCCGGCAGCTGCACCAGGGCGCGCAAGCCGCCCTCGTCACGGTTGTGCAGGGCCAGACGTCCGCCATGGGCTTCGATGCAGGAGCGGGCGATGGCCAGCCCCAGGCCGACGTGGTTGACCTGCTGGCCGCGATGGCGTGCCGGATCCAGGCGTACGAAGGGTTTGAAGACCTCTTCCAGATGCTGGGCATCGATGCCCGGGCCGTCATCATCGATGCTGATGTGGATGGCGCCATCGGCTTGCGGCAGCAGTGACAGGCGCGCCCGCTGGCCGTAATGGGCGGCGTTGTCCGCCAGGTTGGAGAGGGCGCGCTTGAGATGCACCGGGCGGCAGCGATAGGGCAGGGGCAGCGATGGCGCCTGCGCCAGCCGGACATCGCGACCCTGCGCGACCTGTTCCTCGACGATCCCGCGCATCAGCGCCTGCAGGTCGATCTCCTGCGTGGCTTCGCCGTGGGCATCGTCGCGGGCGAAGCGCAGGGTTTCTTCCACCATCACCCGCATCTCGTCCAGGGTGCGGATCATCGCCGCTCTCAGCATCTCATCGTCCACCAGCTCGGCGCGCAGGCGCAGCGAGGTGATGGGCGTGCGCAGGTCGTGGCTGATCGCGGCCAGCATGCGGGTGCGATCCTCGACGAAGCGATGCAGGCGTTGCTGCATCAGGTTGAAGGCACTGGTGACTTCGCGCGCCTCCAGTGGACCGGTGACGGGGAGCGGGGCGACCTGTTCGCCATGGCTGACGCACTCGGCGGCCTGGGCCAGCGCCTTGATGGGACGCAGGATGCGGCGCAGGAACACGGCCACGATCAGCAAGACCGGCAAGGTGCTGACCGGCACCGAGAAGCGCAATGGTCGCAGCCAGCCCTGCGAGAGCACCGGATGCTGCAGGGTCGTGAGCCACAGGCCCGCGGGGGTGCGCAGGGCGATGCGCAAGTCGGCCGGAGCATCGTCGGGCTCGAACAGGCTGATGCGGATCGCTTCTGGCGGCAAGTCCAGCAGGGCTTGCAGCCGGCTGGCGAGGATCTCCTGGTCGCGGCCATCCTGATGCGTTTCATCGATGTCCGGTACCGAGGTCAAGCGGTAGCTGTCAGTGGCAGGACTGGCCACCGCCAGGGCTTGCCTGGCCTGTTCCGGCGGCAGTGTCGCCAGCCGCCAGGCCAGGGCTGCCTGTGCGGCCATCTGGTCGCGCGAGATGACGTGGATGCGCTCGCCATTGGTGAGCACTACCGACAGGCCGATGGCATGCGCCGCCACCAGCCCCAGCAGGAGCAGGGCCAGCAGCTGCCCGGTCATGGTACGCGGCCACAGCCGCCACGGTCTCCTCGGTGTCATGAGGGGGACGCGTCGGTACTGACCTGGGCGGCCAGCAGATAGCCGTTGCCCCAGATGGTCTTGAGCAGGCTGGGCTTGCGTGGATCGGATTCGAGCTTCTTGCGCAGGCGGCTGACCTGGCTGTCGATGCTGCGGTCGAACGCCAGTGCCTCGGTGCCGGCGGTCAGGTCCAGCAGGCGATCGCGCGAGAGGACGGTGTTGGGATGCTCCACCAGTACCCGCAGCAGCCGGTACTCGACGCTGGAGAGGGTGACGCTGGCGCCTGCGCTGTCGAGCAGTTCGCGTCGTTCCACATCCAGGGTCCAGGTATCAAAGAGGTAGCGACGTACCGGCAGCGGCAGCGACAGCACCGGCGCCGGCGCCAGTGCCGGGCCCGTCAACTGGCGCGCCAGCCGACGCAGCACGCTGCGGATGCGGGCCAGTAACTCCGGCGGATCGAAAGGCTTGACCACGTAGTCGTCGGCGCCGGTATCGAGGCCGCGAACGCGGTCGCTGCTGGCCGCCATGGCCGTCAGCAGGATCACCGGCGTGCCGAGGTGTTCACCGATGTGGCGGCACAGCGAAAGGCCATCCTCGCCCGGCATCATCACATCCAGCACCACCAGGTCGAATGCCTGCGCCTGCAGCAGTGCGCGCGCCTGCGCGGCGCTGAAGGCCATGCTCACCTGCAGGCCCTGGCGGCGCAGGTAGGCGGCCAGTGGCTCGCAGATATCGGGGTGATCGTCCACCACCAGGATGTGGCGTTGTGCCTGCATGTTCTTCCTTCCCTTGTGACCGGCGCGACAGCTTCCGGCTTGCCACACTTTGACAAACTTTTGTGGATTTTAAATGAATATAATTCTCATTTGCAAATCGACAGCAATCGACCAGGACCGATCCGGTCCGGCGCCATTCCCGTTCCGACGCGATATTGCAGGCCCCCAGAAGGCCCGCAGGGGGAGTGCTTGCGCCCGGATTCCGGCCGCGGTCGCACTGGCATCCACAAGGGGAATACCAACATGCACGCTCACACTCATTTCACGCCCACCCGCATGGCCGTCGCCGTGGCCGCCGCATTGGCCGCAGCATTGTCCATGCCTGCAGGCCTGGCCCATGCCGAGCAGGCGCAGCAGGGACTCAAGGAGGTGGTGGTCACGGCCACCGGCTTCGAGCAGGAAGTGGTGGATGCACCGGCCAGCATCACCGTCATCAAGCCCGAGGAACTGAAGAAGAAACCCTTCCGTGACCTCACCGATGCCTTGAAGGATGTGGAAGGCGTGACCGTCACCGGCACTGCCAGCGAGAAGGACATCTTCATCCGCGGCCTGCCCGGCGCCTATACGCTGATCCTGGTGGATGGCAAGCGCCAGAGCACGCGCGATGCGCGCACCAATGGCAATGCCGGCTTCGAACAATCGTATATTCCGCCGCTGGAGGCGATCGAGCGCATCGAGGTGGTGCGGGGTCCGATGTCCTCGCTGTATGGGTCCGATGCCATGGGCGGCGTCATCAATATCATCACCAAGAAAGTGGCGCGCAAGTGGGGTGGGGCGGTGAGCTTCGACACTACGCTGCAGCAGCATGGCGACTATGGCGATGCCTACCAGGGCCAGTTCTACCTCAATGGCCCGATTGCCACCGACGTGCTGGGCCTGCAACTGTGGGGCAAGGTCTACAAGCGCCAGGAAGACCGCATCCTCAACGGCAATACCAAGGCCCTCGATACCGACTTCACCGCCCGCCTGGCGCTCACGCCCAACAAGGATCACGACATCCTGGCCGAGATCGGTACCAGCCAGGTACGTCGCGACGGCTCGAACTATCACACCCTGGCCGCGACAGCGACCACTGCCGACACCTATACCGAGAACCCGCGCGACCACATGTCGCTGTCGCATACCGGCCGCTATGGCTGGGCCACCTCGGATGTATCGATTGCCTATGAAAAGGCGCAGCGCAAGAGCTATACCGAAAGCCCGGTCGGCAGCGACCGCTACACCCTGGCCACGCGTGCGCCCAAGATCGAGAACCTGGTCATCGATGGCAAGTTCTCCATGCCGCTGGAGGCACACTGGCTGGTGCTGGGCGGGCAGTGGAACGAGGCCAGGCTGACCGACGTCAATCCGGGCGTGAGCAGCACCATCACGCAGCAATTCAAGATCGCCCAGAGGGCCCTGTTCGTCGAGGATGAATGGAAGCTCACCGAGCGCCTGGCCCTGACCGGCGGCCTGCGCCTGGACAACCACGAGATCTACGGCAACCACTGGAGCCCGCGCCTGTATGCGGTCTGGCACGGCAGCGATGAACTGGTGGTCAAGGGTGGCGTTTCGCGGGGCTTCCGCGCGCCCGAGATCCGCACCATCGCGCCGGGCTATGCCTACACCACCGGCGGTGCCGGCTGCACCGTGGGGCCCACCGGTACCTGCGGCGTGATCATCGGCGACCCCAACCTCAAGCCCGAGACCAGCACCAGCTGGGAACTGGGCGCGCTGTGGGACAACAAGGCCGGCCTCTCGGCGGGCGCCACGCTGTTCTATACCGACTTCAAGGACAAGGTCAGCAATGCCCTGGTGTACAACGCCGATGGCTCGATTGCGCGCTGGTCGGCCAACAGCAACTATCGTCTCTGGACCAGCTACAACGTCGATCGCGCCACCATCAAGGGCATCGAGCTGACCGGTCGCTGGCAGGCCACGCGCAGCCTGGCCTTCAAGTCCAACTACACCTATACGGACTCGCGCCAGAAGGGCGGCAGCTATGACGGCTATGCGCTGGCACGCACGCCCAAGCACATGTTCAACCTGCGCGCCGACTGGACCCCAGCCGATGCCTGGACGCTGTGGAGCGCCTTCAATTACCACGGCAAGGAAGTCAATGCCGCCGCCCGTGTGGGGACCGCCGGTACCACCATCTCGTCCTCGGGCGTGAAGGAGTACAAGGGCTACGCGCTGGCCGACCTGGGTGTCACGCACGACATCAGCAAGCTCACCTCGGTCAGCGCGGCCATCTATAACCTGACCGACAAGCGCCTGGACGAGCAGAGCTTCAACACGGTCGGCGAAGGTCGCCGCCTGTGGGTCAGCCTGACGCAGCGTTTCTGATGCGCGGCGCCAAGCTGCAACGGCGGCGCCTGCTGGTCGCCGCGATGCTGGCGGGCCTGCCCGCGCTGGCCAGCGCCCAGCCGGACCTGTCACAGCCGCTGGGGCCGGGCATCGCCGAGCGCGGTTCGGCCTGGTATCGCTTCGAACGCCTTGACCTGCGCTCCGCCGATGGCCGGCGCGGCTACCGGGTGATGGTCGGCATCCCGCGCCAGGCGGCACCGGTGGCGGGCTATCCGGCCATCGTCCTGCTCGATGGCAATGCCGCGCTGGCCGCCATCGACGAGGCCCAGTTGCAGGACTTGCAGGCGGGGACGCCACCGGTGATCGTGGCCATCGGCTATGACACGACGCTGCGTTTCGATGTCACGGCGCGGGCCTATGACTACACGCCGCCTATCCCGGCCGGGCAGGTCGATGAAGAAACCCTGCGCGGACGACAGGGCGGTGGGGCCGATGGATTTGCCGCGCTGATCGAAGAGCGCATCCTGCCGCAGGTGCGCGCACGGGTGGCGCTGGATGACACGCGCCTGGCCGTGTGGGGCCATTCCTATGGCGGGCTGTTCGTGTTGCATACGCTGTTCACCCGGCCTGGGCTGTTCTCGCGCTATATCGCTGCCAGCCCGTCGCTGTGGTGGCAGCAGGGCGTCATCCTGGACGAGGAGCGCCGTTTCACCGGCGCCCCCGGCGCGCAATTGTGGGTGATGGTGGGCGAGGCCGAACAGCGCCAGCGCCGCAATACCAACGCGGCCGGCGCAGGGGATGCGGGGACGCAATCGGCCCTGGCGGCGCGCGCCGCGCTGCCGCCGCAGGCCTTGCCCGAGCTGCTGGCGCGCCTGCGCACGCAGCATGGCTTGCCGGTGCAGTGGCGCAGCTTCCCCGGCATGGCCCATGGCCCCATGCTGCCGGCGTCACTGGCACCGGCGCTACGCATTGCGGCTGGCCTGCCGCCCTGGCTGCAGCCCTGAAGGAGGCGGGAGGCGGTTTTGTATCGCCGTGTATCGCAAAGTAAAAGAGCCGTGAGGGAGGTGGTTTTGTTCAGCGGCGGCGTTATAATTGAGAATTATTATTATTTGCGAAGAGCCGCCGCGTTCGTTGCCCCCGATGAAGGATCAAGCCGCCATTCCCGTCAATCCGCTCGCAGACCAGCAGCGCCGCGCCTTCTGGCTCAAGCAGTTGCACCAGTGGCACTGGATCAGTTCGGGCCTCTGCCTGGTGGCGATGCTGGCCTTTGCCGTGACCGGGCTGACGCTGAACCATGCCGCCCAGATCGAGGCGCGGCCGCAGGTCAGCCATCGCACCACGCAGCTGCCCGAGAAACTGCTGGCACCGCTGCGTGCGCAGGCCGAGGCCGCCGACGGCAAGCGTGGCGGCAGCAAGGAACCCTTGCCACCGGCCCTGCGCCAGTGGATCGCCAGCGCGCTGTCGGTGACCGTGGGCGAGCAGGCGGCGGAGTGGTCGGCCGACGAGGTCTATGTGGCGCTGCCGCGTCCGGGTGGGGATGCCTGGCTGCGGGTGGCGCTGGAGCAGGGCCAGGTCGAGTACGAGAGGACCGATCGCGGCTGGATCTCCTACTTCAACGACTTGCACAAGGGCCGCAATACCGGGACCGCCTGGAGCTGGTTCATCGATGTCTTTGCGGTGGCCTGCCTGGTGTTTTGCGTGACCGGCCTGTTCCTGTTGCAGATGCATGCCGGCAAGCGCCCCGCGACCTGGCCGCTGGTGGTGCTGGGGCTGGTGGCGCCGCTGTTGCTGGCGCTGGTGCTGATGCACTGATTGATTCACTGATTTTTCCATTGAGCCGGTCAGGCACCGCGGTGTCTGCAGCCATTCATCCTGTTTCTCTTTAGCGAGGTCACATGAAGCGTAGTCAACGCGCACTGCTCAAACCGACCGCCCTGGCACTGGCCATGGCGGCGCTGTTTGCCCAGGCTATCCCGGCCGGGGCAGCCGAGATGAACCTGAAGATCGAGGTCCCGACCCTGAACGTGGCCGAGTACCACCGTCCCTACCTGTCGGCCTGGATCGAGCGTGCCGACCAGAGCGTGGCGGCCAACCTGGCGGTCTGGTACGACCTCAAGAAGAAGGACAAGGAAGGCGAGAAGTGGCTCAAGGACATGCGCCAGTGGTGGCGCCGCAGCGGTCGCGAACTGCAGATGCCCGTCGATGGCGTCAGCGGTGCCACCCGCGCGCCGGGCGAGCAGAAACTCAACTTCGGCAGTAGCAAGGGACCGCTGGCCGGCCTGGCTCCGGGTGACTACGTGCTGATGGTGGAGGCGGCGCGCGAAGTCGGTGGCCGCGAACTGGTGAAGCTGCCCTTCCAGTGGCCGCCCAAGGCCGCACAGGAAGCCCGTGCACAAGGCAGCAGCGAACTGGGCGCCGTCAGCCTGGACCTGAAACCCTGAGCCCGTCACAACCACACCCACAAGGAGGATTAGCCATGACCATTTCCCTCAAGCGCCTGGCCGGCCGATCGATGAAGATCGCCGCGCTGGCCCTGGCCATCAGCCTGCCGCTGTCGGCCCACGCCCATCGCCAGTGGCTGCTGCCTTCGGCCACCGTCCTCTCGGGCAGTGAAGCCTGGGTGACGGTGGATGCCGCCGTCTCTAACGACCTGTTCTACTTCGAGCACTTCCCGCTGCGCCTGGATGGCCTGGTGGTGACCGGGCCCGATGGCAAGCCGGTGCAGGCCGTCAATGCCGCCACCGGCAAGTATCGCAGCACCTTCGACGTGCAACTGAGCCAGCCCGGCACCTACAAGATCGCGGTGGTCAACAATGGCGTGTTCGCCAGCTACAAGCTCGATGGCCAGCAAAAGCGCTGGCGCGGCAGCGCCGAGGCCCTGGCCAAGGAAGTGCCGGCCAATGCCACCGAATTGAAGGTGACCCAGATGAACAGCCGCGTGGAGACCTTCGCGACCGCCGGCAAGCCGACCAGGACCGCGCTGGCGACCACCGGCGTGGGCCTGGAGTTGCAGCCCATCACCCATCCCACCGACCTGGTGGCGGGTGACACGGCCAGCTTCCAGCTGCTGCTCGATGGCAAGCCGGCGGCCGGCGTGGAAGTGGAACTGGTGCCGGGCGGCATCCGTTATCGCGACAAGCTGCAGGACAGCAAGCTCAAGACCGATGCCGAGGGCAAGTTCAGCGTGAAGTGGAGCGGCCCCGGCATGTACTGGATGGAGGCCAGCGTGTCCGACCAGAAGACCACGCTGCCGCAAGCCGGCCAGCGTCGTTCCACCTATATCGCCACGGTCGAAGTGCTGCCCTGATCGTCCGCTGAGTGGAGTCCTGGCGCCTGCATTGCAGGCGCCGTTTTTGTTTTGGATTTTGGATACCGACGATGTCCCATCGCGTACTGATCCCCCTCGACATGGAGGCCCCGCCCCGGGTGCCACCCGGCGCGCTCACGCATCGCCTTGGTGGCGCCACCATGGGTACCAGCTGGAGCGTGCAGGCGCTGGCCCCGCGCAGCGTGCCGCGTGAGTGCATCGAAGCGGCCATCACTGCGCAATTGCAGCGGGTCATCGACGAGATGAGCACCTGGCAGCCGGACTCGGTCATCAGCGTCTTCAACCTTGCCCCGGCGGGCAGCTGGCATGCCTTGCCGCCAGCCTTTTGCGCGGTGCTCGATGCGGCCCAGACCATGGCTATCGATAGCGATGGCGCCTTCGATCCTACTGTCGGCCCGCTGGTCGATGTGTGGGGATTCGGCCCCGGTAGCGCGCCGCTGAAGGAGGGTTTGCGCCTGCCGGATGCCGCGCTGTTGCAGGCTACACGCGCGCGCTGTGGCTGGCAGCGCATCGAGTTCGATCGTGCGGCGGGCAAGATCCGTCAGCCTGGTGGCCTGACCCTGGATTTCTCAGGCATCGCCAAGGGCCATGCCGTGGACCTGGTGGCGCAGGCCCTGCGTGAGGCGGGATGCGTGAGCTGGCTGGCCGAGGTGGGTGGCGAATTGTCTGGCTGGGGCGTGAAGGAGGATGGGCAGCCCTATTGGGTGGCGCTGGAACGACCGCCCCAGGACCCCGGCGCGGGGATGACGGTGGCGCTGCACGGACTGGCGGTGGCGACCTCGGGCGACTATCGCCGCTACTTCGACCATCAGGGCCGGCGCTATGCCCACACCCTTGATCCGCGCACGGGCGAGCCGGTGCGTCATGCCCTGGCGTCGGTGACCGTGCTGCACCGGCAATGCATGGTGGCCGATGCGCTGGCGACCGTGTTGACCGTGATGGGGGAGTCCGCCGGACTGGCCTTTGCCCGTCAGCGCGGGATCGCCGCGCTGTTCATCGCCAGCCAGGAAGAGGGCTATCGCGAAACCCTGACGCCGGCCCTGGCCGCGATGCTGGAGTGAGCGTGGACTTGCAGATGCGTTACTTCGTGGCAGCCCTGGTCGCATTGAGCTACCTGGTGTTCTGCGTGCTGACGGTCGTGAAGCATCGTCGCACCCAGCAGCGGCAGCAGGCGCAGTGGGGCGAAGGGCGGCGCGACGCCGTGCTGGTGGCCTTTGCCAGCCAGACCGGGATGGCCGAGCAACTGGCCCTGCAGACCATGCACAGCCTGCGACGGGCCGGCATGGCAGTGCGCATGGCGCCGCTGGGCGACATCACCGAGGCCGATCTGCAGGCGACGCAGCTGGCCCTGTTCGTGGCCAGCACCACGGGCGAGGGCGATGCGCCCGATGCGGCAGCGGGCTTTGCGCAACGGATGGCGCGCACGGCGCCGGAGGCATCGCTGGCCGGGTTGCGATTCGGCGTGCTGGCCCTGGGAGACCGCAGCTATCAGCAATACTGTGCCTTCGGACTGGCCCTGCAAGCCTGGCTGCGACGCCATCATGCCCAGCCGCTCTTCGATGCCATCGAGGTCGACAATGGCGACGCCGGCGCCTTGCGTCACTGGCAGCATCAGTTGAGCGTGCTGAGCGGCCACAGCGATGATGCCGACTGGAGCGCCCCGACCTATGGGCGCTGGCGCCTGGCGCAGCGGCGCCTGTTGAATCCCGGCAGCCTGGGCGATCCGGTGTTCCATCTCGCGCTCACGCCGCTGGATTTGCCTGCCCCGGCGTGGCAGGCCGGCGATATCGCCGAGATCGGCCCGCGCCATGGCGCGGGGGAAGTCCAGCGCTTCATGCAGGCCCTGGGGCTGCAGGACGCGGCCTTGGCGGAAGCACTCGCCGGCTACCAGTTACCCCATGATTCGGCTGGGCGCGAGGCCTTGCGCGGCCTGCCGCCGGCCTCCCTGCTGGCGCAATTGCAGCCCTTGCCGCATCGCGCCTATTCAATCGCTTCGCTGCCGCAGGACGGTGCGCTGGAGTTGCTGGTGCGCCTGATGCACCAGCCCGATGGCCGTCCCGGACTGGGCTCGGGTTGGCTGGGCCTGCATGCAGAGCAAGGGCAGGAGATCGCCCTGCGCGTGCGCAGCAACAGCGCCTTCCACCCACCCGCCGATGAGCGGCCCCTGATCCTGGTGGGCAATGGCACCGGGCTGGCCGGCCTGCGCGCCCATCTGCGCGCACGCGTGGCGGCCGGGCAGCGGCGCAACTGGCTGGTGTTCGGCGAGCGCTCGCGTCAGCACGATTACTTCCATGGCGACGAGATCGACGCCTGGCAGGCGCAGGGCTGGCTGGAGCGCCTGGACCTGGCCTTCTCGCGCGATCAGGCAGAACGTGTCTACGTGCAGGACAAGCTGCGCGAGGCCGCCGATGAACTGCGCACCTGGGTCGGGCAGGGCGCCAGCCTGTATGTCTGCGGCAGCCTGCAGGGCATGGCCGCCGGTGTGGCGGCGGCGCTGGAAGAGGTCCTGGGCGAAGCCACCCTGATCGCCCTGGCAGAGCAGGGACGCTACCGTCGCGACGTGTACTGAGCACTGCCGGCCGGCCCGTTTGTTGTTGCTGGTTCTCCCGGATTTGCCTTTTCTCCCCGTTGCGCGAGAGAATGTCACGTCAAATCAATGAGATAAGAACAACATGAGCATATTCACCAGTCTCCTGCTGATCCTGCTCCTGGTGGTGGTCAGTGCCTTTCTTTCCTGCGCCGAGATTTCCATTGCCGCCGCGCGCAAGATCCGCCTGGAAATGATGTCCAAGGAAGGCGTGCACAATGCTGACCGGGTCCTGGCGCTGCAGGCGCAGCCGGGCAATTTCTTCACCGTGGTGCAGATCGGCCTGAATGCCGTGGCCATCCTGGGCGGCGTGGTCGGCGAGCCGGCCCTGACCCCCCACATGCGCGAGATCATCAGCACCTTCTACACCGGCCCGTGGCTGGAGAACGCCAGTTTTGCCATGTCCTTCCTGGTGGTGACGGCCTTCTTCATCCTCTTTGCCGACCTCATGCCCAAGCGCCTGGCGATGGCCTCGCCGGAGCGCGCCGCGGTGGTGCTGGTCAAGCCCATGCTGCTGCTGGAGACGCTGTTCAGGCCGCTGGTGTGGTTCTTCAACAGCCTCTCGAAGTGGATCTTCACGCTGTTCGGCCTGCCGCAGGTGCGCCAGGATGTGATCACCCCCAACGAAATCCACGCCATGGTCGATGCCGGCGCCCAGGCCGGTGTGCTGCTGACCCAGGAGCATCACCTGATCGAAAACGTGTTCGAGCTGGAAAGCCGCTACGTGCCCTCGGCCATGACGCCGCGCGACAGCATCGTCTACTTCCTGCTCACCGACAGCGAAGCCACGATACGCCAGAAGATCATCGACCATCCGCATTCGCGCTTCCTGGTCTGCGACGGCCATATCGATGCGGTGCTGGGCTACATCGACAGCAAGGACGTCTTGAAGCGCCTGCTCAAAGGTGAGCAGTTCTCGCTGGCCGACAAGGGGCTGGTGCATAGCCCGCTGTCCATCCCCGACAGCCTGAACCTGTGGGAAGTGCTGGAGCGCATGAAGGCCATGGACGAGGACCTGGCCATCGTCGTCAATGAATATGCGCTGGTGGTGGGCATCATCAGCATCACCGATGTCACCGGCGTGTTGATGGGCAACCTGCTGGCCATCACCGAGGAAGAGCAGCAGATCGTGCGGCGCGACGAGAATTCCTGGCTCATGGATGGCCTCACGCCCTTGAACGACGTGATGAACGAGCTGGACATCGACGAATATCCCAACCCGGTCGGCTACGAGACCCTGTCCGGATTCATCATGTACATGCTGCGCAAGATCCCCAAGAAGACCGACTTCGTGCTCTTCTCGGACTTCAAGTTCGAGGTGGTCGATATCGAGGGCAACCGCATCAACCAGTTGCTGGTGACGCGCTTCAAGCAGGACAGGCACGAGAAGGCCGACAAGGAAACGGCGACAAACTGATTCCGGTTTTGAGAGTTTTCCTATGCCCAGCTGGCAGTGAAATGGCGATACTTCAGCGGTCGCCTGTTGGCAAGACTGGTACTCGGGGATAGCAGGCGACGGTAGTCAAGGCAGTACCGCAGCAACCGCTGTAACCGCAGTAGCAGTAACGGTAGTAACCATAGCAGAGATCGTCGTGGGCGAGCCCGCATCCGCAAGGATGCGGGCTTTTTGTTGTACCGTCGGGGGATGCTTGCCGGTGGTGTTCAGCCGCGCAATTGCGCGCCGTGGTTACGCTCGGAGACTTGAGCGTTGAGGGTCCAGAAATCGTACAGCACGCCCAGCAGGAACACGCCGCCGGTGAGCAGGTAGAGGATGCCAGAGAGCCACTTGCCGATGTACATGCGGTGGACGCCGAAGACCCCCAGGAAGGTCAGCAGCAGCCAGGCCACCGAGTAGTTGTTGTCACCACCGACGAAGCGGCGGTCGGCTTCGCGGTCCATCGAGGGAATCAGGAAGAGGTCGACCAGCCAGCCGATGCCGGCCAGGCCGAAGGTGAAGAACCAGATCGTGCCGGAGACGGGCTTGCCGTAATAGAAGCGATGGGCGCCGGTGAATCCGAAGATCCAGAGCAGGTAGCCCAGGGTTTTGCTGTGGGTGTCATTGGTCATGCAGGCTCCATGAAAAGTGCCGGAAAAAGTAATCCGCCCGCGCATTGTAGTGCGCGGGCGGCGTTCCGGCTCATCCATGTGGAGTCACGACGGAGGGAGGAAGTTCGCGTCAGGCCCCCTTGGCCGGCAGGCGGCGCGCACCCGTCAGCGGCCGTTGCACGATCTGCGTCAGCAGCACGCCGACCAGGCTCACACCACCGCCGATGAGGTGGTAGGCATGCATCTCTTCGTGCAGCAACAGGATGGCCAGCAAGGCCGTCAGCAGCGGCAGCAGGTTGATGAAGATGCTGCAGCGATTGGGCCCCAGACGCTTGACGCCCTCGATCCACAGATAGGACAGCAGGATCGAGGAGCCGATGCCGGAGTAGCCGATCAGCGGCAGCGTGCGGGCATCCAGGGCGGCACTGCCGGGGGCCAGCAGCAGGAACTGCGGCAGCATGAACACCAGCCCGGCGATGGCTTGCACATAGATGGCCTGCCAGGCCGGCACGTTCATCTTCCAGTGCTTGAGCAGCACGCCATAGAGCGAATACGACAGCGCGGCCAGCAGCATGAGTGCATCGCCCAGATGGACGCCACCGCGCAGCGCCTGCGAGACATCGCCCTGGCCCACCAGGTAGAGCAGGCCGGCGAAGGACAGTACGCCACCGGCGGCCATGCCCAGCGTCACCGCTTCACCCAGCACCAGCACCGACAGCAGGGCGGTCAGCAAGGGGATCAGGGCGGTGACGATGGCCATGTTGGTGGCCGTGGTGCTGACGGCGGCGCGATAGGACAGGCTCTGGAAAAACGCCATCGCCAGCAGGCCCGAGAGCGCCAGCTTCCACCAGTGACGGCGGATCAGCGCGCGGTTGCGCCACAGCGGACCCAGGACAAAGGGGCTCATCAGCACCAGCAGCAGGATCAGCCGGTAGAAGGTGATGGCCACCGGCGAGATGGCGCTGGCGGCGAGCTTGGAGACGATCACGTTGCCGGCCCACAGGACGATGGCAAGAAAGGGGTAGAGATAGGCGGTCATCGGCATGATGTTCTTTTTTCAGGGTTCAGGGAGGTCAGGGGCTCATCCTGCCCGGTTTGGGGATGTCATTCGCGTGCTAAGATGCCGATACTTAGCGTAGAAGTGACACTCCCGCCTTCTTTATCCATGGACAGCGCCGACTACCAGCACCTGATCGCCGCCGATGCCCCCTGCGGGGCGCTGGCCATCGACTATCCCCATGCGCATGTGATCCCGCCGCATCGCCATCCGCACGCCCAGCTGCTGTATGCCATCGAAGGCGTGCTGTGCGTGGAGACGGCCGACGGCCGCTGGGTAGTGCCACCCACGCGCGGCGTGTGGCTGCAGGCGGACGTGGAGCACCAGGTGCGCATGCGCGGCGCGGTCAAGATGCGTACCGTCTTCATCCATGACGGCCATCTGCCCGGCCTGCCGCTGCAAAGCTGCGTGCTGGATATCCCGCCGTTGTTGCGCGAGCTGATCGTGGCCGCCGTCGGCCTGGGGCAGGGGACCGAACTGGCACCGGCATCGCGCGCCTGGCATCTGCTGCACCTGCTGGTGATGGAGTTGCGCTCGGTGCCGGTATTGCCGCTCTACCTGCCGCTGCCGGCCGATCCCGGCCTGCGTCGCCAGTGCGAGGCGCTGATGCAGGAGCCCGATCTGCAGCTGACGGTGGAGCAACTGGCCGACCAGCTGCACATTGCCACGCGCACCTTCCACCGTCGTTTCCGCGCCGGCACCGGCATGCGCTTCGCTCACTGGCGCCAGCAGGCCCGGCTGCTCCTGGCGCTGGAACAGCTGGCGCGTGGCGACAAGGTCATCGACGTCGCGCTGGCGCATGGCTACACCAGCCAGAGCGCCTTCGCCGCCATGTTCCGCAAGCATTTCGGCAGCGTGCCCAGCCGGTTTTTCCGTAATGTCGACGAGGTGCTTGGCTAGCTTGCAACGATGCGCATTTGCCACGCCAGCGGCACGCTTTGGGGCGCTTGCCCGCAAGAAAAGCTCAACTGGTATAAACTGTGAAGCTTCAGGAGGCACAGAACCTCCATCCCCCTTCACTCGCCAATCCGTTGCAATCGTGCGACCTTCGCTGCTCATTCCGCTTATTGTCGGCTGTGCGCTGTTCATGGAAAACATGGACGCCACCGTGCTGGCCACCTCCCTTCCTGCGCTTGCGCGCGATCTCAACCAGGATCCGATCACCCTCAAGCTGGCCATGACGTCCTACGTGGCGGCACTGGGTGTGTTCATTCCTATCTCCGGCTGGATGGCCGACAAGCTGGGGGCGCGCAAGGTCTTCAGCGCCGCCATGGTGGTCTTCATGGCCGGTTCGATCCTGTGCTCGATCTCGGGCTCGCTGGTCACCTTCGTGGCGGCGCGCTTCCTGCAGGGCATAGGCGGGGCCATGATGGTGCCGGTGGGCCGGGTCATCATCGCCCGTTCGGTGGACAAGTCCGAGCTGGTCAAGGCGGTCAGCTACCTGACCTTGCCAGCGCTGCTAGGGCCGGTGGTGGGGCCGCTGCTGGGGGGCTTCATCACCACCTATTTCCATTGGCGCTGGGTGTTCCTGATCAATATCCCGTTCTGCTTCCTGGGCCTGTATCTGGCGCAGCGTTTCATCCAGAACTTCGTCGAGGATGATCCCGCGCCGCTGGATGCCAAGGGTTTCGTGCTCACGTCGGTGGGGGCGGCCATGATCATGCTGGGACTGTCGCTGTTCGGCAGCCACCTGGTCGATGGCGCCACACCGGTGGCGATGTGTGCCATCGGCGTGATCGCGCTGGCGATGTACTACCGCCACTCGACCCAGATCGAGTATCCCTTGCTGGATTTCCGCCTGCTGCGCATTCCCACGCTGCATGCCAGCGTGGTGGGCGGCTCGCTGTTCCGCATCGGCATCGGTGCCGTGCCTTTCCTGCTGCCGCTGGCCTTGCAGGAAGGCCTGGGCATGACCGCCTTCCAGGCCGGCAGCATCACCTGTGCCTCGGCCTTCGGCTCGCTGTTCATCCGCTTGCTGGCCAGCCGCGTGCTGCGCCGCTATGGTTTCCGCACGGTGCTGATGGTCAATGCGGTGTTTGCCGGCATCGCCCTAGCGGCCTATGGCATCTTCAGCATGCACACGCCTTACCTGCTGATCGTCGCCATCGTGCTCATGGGTGGCGTGTTCCCGGCGCTGCAATTCACCTGCCTGAACTCCATCGCTTACGCCGACATCGACAACCGCGACGCTGGCCGCGTCACCAGCCTGGCCAGCGTGATCCAGCAATTGTCGCTGGGCCTGGGCGTGACGGTGGCGGGTATCGCGCTGCAATTGTCCAATCACGTGCAAGGGCATGAGACCATCGTCGAAGCCGACTTCTGGCCGGTCTTCCTGGTGATCGGCCTGTTCTCGGTGGCCTCGGTGCCCATCAGCGGCAAGCTGCCGCGCAACGCCGGACTGGAACTGTCGCAGGGTAAATAAGGGACTGGTATGATGCCGGTCATCCCTCGTGACCGGAGACCCTGCACCATGTCCCATCCTTCCTCTTCGCTGCGCCGCCTGGTGGCGGCCAGCTGCCTGCTCGCCAGCTGCGGCGCCTTCGCTTTCTCCCTGTCCGACCTGAGCAACCAGGACGCCACCGCCGGCCTGAAGGCGGCGCTGGAGAAGGGCGCTAATACCGCCGTGTCCAACCTGGGCCGGCAAAACGGCTTCCTCGACAACGACAAGGTCAAGATCCACCTGCCCAGCGCCCTGGAGCAAGCCATGCCCATCATCCGCATGACCGGGCAGGGCGCCCAGGTCGATGCCCTGGTGACTGACATGAACCATGCCGCCGAAGCCGCCGTGCCGCTGGCCAAACCGCTGCTGGTCAATGCGGTCAAGTCCATGTCGGTCACCGATGCCAAGAACATCCTCAGCGGCGGCGACACCTCGGTGACCGATTTCTTCCGCCAGAAGACCTCGGGTGACCTGGCGGTGAAGTTCCTGCCCATCGTCAAGCAGATCACCGACAAGAATGGTCTCTCGGGCCGCTACAACGCCGTCATGGGCCAGGTCGCCAAGACCGGCCTGGTCAGCGGCGACCAGAGCACCGTCGAGGGCTATGTCACCCAGCGCGCGCTGGATGGCTTGTTCCTGATGATCGGCGAGGAAGAAAAGGCCATCCGCAAGGACCCGGTGGGAACCGGCAGCGCCATCATCGGCAAGGTGTTCGGCGCCTTGCACTGACATCGACGCACACTATCGGCCTGACCGGCCGGACTGGCTATCTCGACATCGCCGCTTCCGAAGAGGGAGCGGCGATTTTTTTTGCGCGAATTTCTTGTCGGCCAAGCTCGGCAGGGACCGCCAGGGGCAAGGGATGGCGGCGGATTGGACGTTTACGCTTTGCAGTCTTTTAACGACATTTTCGATGCCGTTGGGAACTTTTTAAAGCGCTTCATATCTGCAAGTTATGGATTCAAATTCCTACATTGCTGGACAGCATTAAGCAATTGCATTAAACTATCGTTTGTCTTAGCGACATTTCTTGTTCAACAACGACTCTCAGCAGTGTCCGATCCGCGTTAGCGGGTTGTCCAAATTTCCGGCTGGCAGCGCGAACGCAACTCCGTCCTCCACGGTAAGCCGTTCCCATCCCTGTCCGGTATGCATCATGCCGAGGCTGGCTTCATCGCTTCGGTTTCATCGCTGCCCTGCAGCTTTCGGTTCGCATCCAAACGATACGCCCAGATGGGCAAGCGAACCCCTGAAAACTTGACTCTACAACCCGTCGTCGCGGCGTCATGTCGTGCCGGCTATACCAACAGGGGGTAACATGACACGTGTTCGTCACGTCTTCGCCGGCGCTATCGGGATTGCGCTGGTCCTTGCAGGCCTGGTCTGGTGGATCGGTCCGGACGTCATCCAGAAGTACCGCGGTGACCTGGTCTACTACACCGGCAAGCACCTGGAACTGGTGTTCTGTTCCATGGCGCTGGCCCTGGCCACCGGCATTCCCGCTGGTATCGCGCTGTCGCGTCCTTCGATGCAGCGCAGTGCAGAAAAATTCATCCAGATCTTCAACATCGGCAACACCATCCCGTCGATCGCGGTGCTGGCGCTGGCGCTGGCCTTCTTCGGCATCGGCAATGGCCCGACCATCCTGGCCCTGTGGCTGGCCTCGCTCCTGCCCATCGTGCGCAACACCTACGAGGGCTTGAAGAACGTGCCGGCCGCCATGAAGGAAGCCGCGCGCGGCATCGGCATGAAGCCCTACCAGATCCTGTTGCGCGTGGAATTGCCCAATGCGCTGCCCATCATCGTGGGTAGTGTGCGCACCGCGCTGGCCATCAATGTGGGCACCGCGCCGCTGTCGATGCTGATCGGCGGCGAAAGCCTGGGCGGCCTGATCTTCCCCGGCATCTATCTCAACAACCACGGCCAGCTGTTGCTGGGCGCTGCCGCCACGGCCTTGCTGGCCCTGGTGCTCGATGCCCTGGTGACGACCCTGTCGAGCTGCTACCTGGCACGACGCGGCCTGCGCACCTGATGCAGGTTTCCATCACAAGAATGGCCGCATGCCGTCATCACGGCGCAGCGGCAGAGAGGACAGCATGACATCCAAGACCATCGTCAAAACCGCCCTGTGCGCCCTCGCCATGGGCCTGGCCCTGTTCGGCACGGCCGGCGCACAAGCGCAGAACCTGGTCATCGGCGGCAAGAACTTCACCGAGCAGTTGCTGCTCTCGGACATGACCGCGCAATACCTGCGCGCCAAGGGCTATGACACCGAACTCAAGAACGGCCTCGGTACCACGCTGATGCGCTCGGCGCTGGAGAGCGGCCAGCTCGACATCGTCTGGGATTACACCGGCACCGCGCTGATCGTCTACAACCACATCGAAGACAAGCTCGATCCGGAGCAGATCTACCAGAAGGTCAAGGCGCTGGATGCCCCGCGCGGCCTGGCCTGGCTCAATGAGTCCGGGCTCAACAACACCTATGCCTTCGCCATGCCGCGCAAGCTGGCCGAGCAATACGGCATCCACACGCTGCAGGACCTGGCCGATCGCATCAATGCCGACGACCGCGAGGGTGGCAAGCCACACCTCATGGGCGTGGACTACGAGTTCGCCTCCCGTCCCGATGGCCTGGGTCCGATGCAGGACCTGTACGGCTTCAGGCTGGAGCGCAGCGAGGTCAAGCAGATGGACCCCGGTCTGGTCTATACGGCCCTGAAGAACGAACAGCTCTTCGTCGGCCTGACCTATGCCTCGGACGGTCGTATCAAGGGTTTCGACCTGCAGCTGCTGGACGATGACAAGGGCTACTTCGCCGCCTACAAGGCCACCCCGGTGGTGCGCCAGGACATCCTGGACAAGAACCCCGCGCTGGCCGGGCAACTCAATGCGCTGGCCGCCAAGATCGACACGGCCACCATGACCGAACTGAACAAGCGCGTCGACATCGACCAGGAACCGGTGGCCAAGGTGGCGGCCGACTTCCTCAAGCAAGCCGGCCTGATCTGAGGAGGACACCATGAACATCTTCCAATACCTGCAATCAGACTGGCCCACCATCCTGGAACTGACCCTGCAACACCTGAAGCTGGTGGGCATTGCGGTCAGCCTGGCCATCATCGTGGGCGTGCCGCTGGGCATCCTGATCGTGCGCGTGCGCTGGCTGGCTGGTCCCCTGATGGGGCTGGCTACGGTGGTGCTGACCCTGCCCTCGATCGCGCTGTTCGGCCTGATGATCCCAGTGTTCTCGCAATTCGGCGCGGGCATCGGCCCCTTGCCGGCGATCACGGCCGTGTTCCTGTATTCGCTGCTGCCGATCATGCGCAACACCTACCTGGCGCTGGAGAACATCGAAGCCGGCATCAAGGAAGCCGGCATCGGCATCGGCATGACCTTCTGGCAGCGCCTGCGCATGGTGGACCTGCCGCTGGCCGTGCCGGTGATCCTGGGCGGCGTGCGCACCGCCGTGGTGATGAATATCGGTGTGATGGCCATTGCGGCGGTCATCGGTGCCGGTGGGCTGGGGGTGCTGATCCTGCACGCCATCAGCCAGAGCAACATGCAAAAACTCGTGGTCGGCGCCGTGATGATCAGCGTCCTTGCGATCATCGCCGACACCCTGCTGCAACGACTGCAGAAAATCCTGACACCGAAAGGAGTTCAAAAATGATCGAATTAGACCAACTCAGCAAGACCTACACCCAAAAGGATGGCGCCCAGGTCAAGGCAGTGGATGCCGTCAGCCTGAAGGTGGCCGAAGGCGAGATCTGTGTCTTCCTCGGCCCCTCCGGGTGCGGCAAGACCACCACGCTGAAGATGATCAATCGTCTCATCAACCCGACCTCGGGCCGCGTGCTGTTGAACGGCCAGGACACCTCCGGCATCGATGAGGTGGAGCTGCGTCGTCACATCGGTTATGTGATCCAGCAGATCGGCCTGTTCCCCAACATGACCATCGAGGAAAACATCACCATCGTCCCGCGCCTCTTGGGCTGGGACAAGAAGCGCTGCCAGGAACGCGCCACCGAACTGATGGCCATGGTGGCGCTGGATCCCAAGAAATTCCTCAAGCGCTATCCGCGTGAACTGTCCGGCGGCCAGCAACAGCGCATCGGCGTCATCCGCGCGCTGGCGGCGGATGCCCCGGTGCTGCTGATGGACGAACCCTTTGGCGCGGTCGATCCGATCAACCGCGAATCGATCCAGAACGAGTTCTTCCAGATGCAGCGCCAGTTGAACAAGACCGTCATCATGGTCAGCCACGATATTGACGAAGCCATCAAGCTGGGCGACAAGGTAGCCGTATTCCGTGCCGGCAAGCTGGTGCAGTTCGACACGCCCGACACCTTGCTGGCGCGTCCCAAGGATGATTTCGTCGGCGCCTTCGTGGGCCAGGACCACACCTTGAAGCGCCTGCTGCTGGTGCGTGCCGGCGAGGCCGCCACCACGCCGCCCACCGCCCAGCCGGACGTGTCCTGCGACCAGGCCCTGGCGCTCATGGACGACCAGGATGCACGCTATCTCACCATCATCGATGCCGACAACCGCGCCGTGGGTTACCTGACCCGCCGCGATGTGCGCGGCAGCAGCGGCGTGGCCGAGCAGAAGGTGCGCCCCTTCACCATGAACGCGGCACCCGACGAGAACCTGCGCGTGGTGCTCTCCAAGATGTACAAGCACAGCACCAGCTGGATGCCGGTCATTGCCAACGATGGCGGCTACCTGGGCGAGGTGACGCAGGACTCGATTGCCAGCTACCTCAGCTCGGGCAAGTCGCGCGGGATGGCGATGGTGGCGTGATCTGCCGCCGATGTCCTGAATGAAGAGCAGGAAGCTAAGGGAAGGGCAATGCGTAGGCATTGCCCTTTTTCATTGGGCCGCCTTCAGGTCTTCCAGGAAGGCCGCCACGATGGGTTCGTCGACGCTGTTGCGATTGGTCACCACGCTGATGCCGACCTCATAGGACAGCTGGGTCCGGTTCAGGGCCCGCATCTGCCCGCGGGCCACATATTCGCGGCCCATCTCCTCGGGCAGGTAACCCAGGTGCTGGCCCGAGAGGATGAGGATGGACATGGCTTCCATGTTGCCGGTCACGGCCATGATGTTGCGCCGGTGGATGGGCACGTGGCCCGGCGGCACCGGATAGTCGCGCCAGGCCCAGGCATGCTGCGCGGCCTGTTCCGGGTCGATCTCGCCGGGATGGTCGAACAGCGGGTGGGGCGGGGCGCAATAGGCCACCTGGCGCTCCAGCATCAGTTGCGTGTACTGCAGGGCGGTGACGCGGCGCCAGAAGTAGCCGATGGCGACCTGGATGCTGCCGTTCAGCAGCATCTCTTCCAGCTCGCTGGGCGTGCGCACCAGCAGTTCGATGCGCACTGCCTCGTCGCGCTGGCGAAACTGGCGGATCACGTCCGACAGGCGGGTGTTGTGATGGGCCGGGGTGTGGCCGATCAGGCCGATGGAGAGGGTGCCGACCAGGCGCTTGTCCAGATTGCGCGCTTCCATGCCGAACTCGGAGAGTGCATCCATCATGCGGCGCGCCGAATCGGCAAACTTCTCGCCCTTGGCGGTGAGCCTGAATCCGGCCCGGCCCCGCTCGCAGAGGCGAAAGCCCAGGCGCGTTTCCAGCGTGGTCAGCTGCGCGCTGATGGTGGACTGGCCCACATTGAGCTTGGCCTGTGCCGCCGAGACGCCATGGGAATCGACCACGGCCAGGAAGACACGGATGAGGCGCAGGTCGAGATCGAAGACATTGTTGAGCATGGCTGGGCAGGGAGGCGGAAGGCGCCCTGATTTTACATCGATGGCAATCGATGTAAACCTCGCTAGATCGATATATCCTGCTTCGTCATCGCTGGCTAGAATGCGTTCAATCTTAGCCAGGATACAAGGAAGATCATCGATGGAACATACACTCTATCAACCCCTGGGCGGCAATGTCATGCCCCGTTTCGGCGGTATCGCCACCATGATGCGCCTGCCCTGCGTGGAAGATCCGGCCGGGCTGGATGTGGGCTTTGTCGGCGTGCCGCTGGATATCGGCACCTCCAACCGTTCCGGTACACGCTTCGGGCCACGCCAGATCCGCAGCGAGTCGGTGCTGCTGCGTCCCTACAACATGGCCACCCGCGCCGCGCCTTTCGATTCGCTCAAGGTGGCCGATCTAGGCGATATCGCCTTGAATCCCTACAGCCTGCTGGATTCGGTGCGCATGATCGAGGAGGGTTACGATCGCATCTACGCCACCGGCTGCAAGACCATCAGCCTGGGCGGCGACCACACCATGACCCTGCCCATCCTGCGCGCCATGGCACGCCACCGGGGGCCGGTCGGGCTGATCCATGTGGACGCCCATGCCGACGTCAACGACACCATGAACGGCGAGAAGATCGCCCACGGCACGCCCTTCCGGCGCGCCTTCGAAGAAGGCCTGCTGGACCCCAAGCGGGTGGTGCAGATCGGCCTGCGCGGTACCGGCTACCACGCCGATGACTTCGACTGGTGCCGCGCCCAGGGCTTTCGCGTGGTGCAGGCCGAGGAGTGCTGGCATCGCTCGCTGGCGCCGTTGATGGAAGAGGTGCGCGCGCAGATGGGCGACGGGCCGGTCTATCTCACCTTCGACATCGATGGTCTCGATCCGGCCTTCGCTCCCGGCACCGGCACGCCGGAAATCGGCGGGCTCACCGTGCAGCAGGGGCTGGAAATCATCCGGGGCTGCAAGGGCCTCGATATCGTCTCGGCTGACGTGGTGGAGGTGTCGCCACCCTATGACCAGGCCGGCACCACCGCACTGGTGGCGGCCAACCTGGCCTACGAGATGCTCTGCGTCTTCCCCGGCGTGAACTACCGGGCCTGAAAACGACAACGCCCGCATCGGTTGATGCGGGCGTTGTCGTTTGATTGCGTGGCTGCCAGAGGCGGGTTCAGTTCAACTGCTTGTGCATGAACATCGCCTTGCCGGTCTCGGCCTTCAATTCATAGCCTTCGAAGCCGGAGGCGCGATACAGCGAACGCGCTACCGTATTGCCTTCCAGGACTTCCAGCGTCAGCTTGCAGCAGCCCAGTGCACGGGCTTGCTGTTCCACGCTGGCCAGCAATTGCCTGGCCACGCCCTGGCCACGATAGGCCGGCATCACCGCCAGGTCATGCAGGTTCAGCAGCGGCTTGCAGGAGAAGGTCGAGAAACCTTCGATGCAGGTCGCCAGGCCGGCCGGGGTGTCGCCGTCGAAGGCCAGGAAGACATGGGCGGTGGGACGTTTCTTCAGCTCGCTCGCCAGGTTCTGGCGCACGTAGTCGGACAGTTCCTGTCCGCCACCCATGGCGTCTGACGCGTAGGCGTTCAGGGTCTCGAAGAGCGCCGCCGCGTGGGCGGCGTTGTCGAGATCGGCCTTGACGATAGAAACACCCATGTCTTCCCTTTCCTGTTATCGAAATTGAATCGAAGCTGGTGCTGCGGTCTTACTTGCCGCTGGCGCGCGAACCGCCATGCGTCAGTGCGGACGGGCGCGGACCGCCCTGGCGTTGCTGGCCTTGGCTGCGTGCAGGTGCGGCGTTGGCCGG
Source organism: Herbaspirillum sp. NPDC087042 (assembly GCF_044745245.1). Classification (NCBI taxonomy): domain Bacteria; kingdom Pseudomonadati; phylum Pseudomonadota; class Betaproteobacteria; order Burkholderiales; family Oxalobacteraceae; genus Herbaspirillum; species Herbaspirillum sp. NPDC087042. The sequence continues at coordinate 114,896 of NZ_JBIUZW010000018.1, forward strand.
ACGGGGCGCGCGATTGGCGTTGTTGCCACCATTGCCACCGCCGTTGCCACCGTGGCCGGCTTGACCACCTTGGCCACCTTGACCGCGACCACCCTGGCCGCGCGGTGCGTTGCCATTGCCTGGCGCACGCGGCTTGGCTTGCTGGGCCGCGCCGGCACCGGCACCGGCATTGGCCGGCTTGGCGCCGCCGTTACCATTGCCATTGCCCGTTGCAGCCGGCTTGCGCGGTGCATTGCGCTGGCCGCCGCGTCCGCCGCCACCGTTCTGGTGACGACCCTGGCCGCTGCGCAGCTGGATCGGCTGCGGCTTGGCGGTGGGATCCGGTTCGAAGCCGGCGATCACTTCCACAGGGATCTCGCGCTTGATGAAGCGCTCGATGTCGTGCAGCAGGTCGCGCTCGTCCACGCAGACCAGCGACACGGCTTCACCGGTGGCGCCGGCGCGGCCGGTACGGCCGATGCGGTGGACATAGTCTTCGGGGACGTTGGGCAGGTCATAGTTGACCACGTGCGGCAACTGGTCGATGTCGATACCGCGTGCGGCGATGTCGGTGGCGATCAGGGCGGTCAGCTTGCCGTCCTTGAATTCGGCCAGCGCCTTGGTACGTGCCGACTGGCTCTTGTTACCGTGGATCGCCATGGCGGTGATGCCGTCGCGGGCCAGTTGTTCGACCAGCTTGTTGGCGCCGTGCTTGGTGCGGGTGAAGACCAGCACCTGCTTCCACTGGTGGGTCTTGATCAGGTGCGCCAGCATCGGGTGCTTCTTGTCGCGGTCGACCGGGTGCATCTTTTGCGCGATCACTTCCACGGTGGAGTTGCGGCGCGCCACTTCGATCAGGGCCGGGTTGTTCAGCAGGCTGTCGGCCAGCTTCTTGATCTCGTCAGCGAAGGTGGCCGAGAACAGCAGGTTCTGGCGCTTGGGCGGCAAGGCGGCGAGCACCTTGCGGATGTCACGGATGAAGCCCATGTCCAGCATGCGGTCGGCTTCGTCCAGCACCAGGATCTGGATGTGCTGCAGGTTCACGGTGCCTTGCTGCATGTGGTCCAGCAGGCGGCCGGGCGTGGCCACCAGGATATCGACGCCACGCTTCAGGAGGGTGATCTGCGGATTGATGCCGACACCGCCGAAGATGCAGGCGGAGGTCAGCGGCAGGTACTTGCCGTACTGGCGCACGCTTTCCTCGACCTGGGCCGCCAGTTCGCGGGTGGGGGCCAGGATCAGTGCGCGGATGGGCAACTGACCGTTGATCTTGTTGCGCGGCATGGCCGAGAGGCGTTGCAGCAGCGGCAGGGTGAAGCCGGCGGTCTTGCCGGTGCCGGTCTGGGCGCCGGCCAGCAGGTCACCACCGGAGAGCACTGCGGGAACAGCCTGGGCCTGGATCGGGGTGGGGGAGGTATAGCCTTGTTCGGAAACGGCACGAACGATTTCGTCGGACAAGCCGAGCGCAGAAAATGACATGAGACTCTGAAAATGGGTTTGGCCTGTGGCCCCGTACGGGCGCCAGTCGCAGGCAAACGGGTTGGAACTTGAGGAGGACGCGGACTTGACTGGCTATACGCCGCGAAGGCCGCAGTATAACAGCGCAGCCCGCGGCGAACGTGGTTTGGCGAGATTTATTTTGCGGTGCGGGACTTCCTGGCAGGCCAGCTCATCCTTGCTGGCGCGCCAGGAAGTCCTGCACGGGTGGCAACACCAGTGCGCTTTGCATCAGGCCGCCGAAATGGGTGACGCCGGGCAGGCTGACGAATTCTCCGCGGGGCAGCGCGGCGGCGGTGCGCTGGACGGCGGCGTGGCGGGCATCGGCGTCGCCACAGAAGAGCAGGCAGGGCAGGTCCATGCGGGCCAGCAGGTCTTCCTGCGAGGGGCGCGGCTGCTGGGCGGCGGCGGCCAGCGCCACCAGGTCGTTGGCGCGGATGAGCATCTGCACCTGGGGCGAGATGCGCTCATCGAGGAGTTGCTCGAAGGTGGCGATGAAGGCCTCGGGGTCCTGTCCATCGATGCCGTGAAAGCCGTCCCAGCTGCGATCCTCGAAGGGGTGGGCGGCGCCCAGGATCAGGCTGGACAGTCGCTGTGGCGCATGGCGCACCAGCCCGTAGCCGACCCAGCCGCCCAGCGAATAGCCGAAGAAATGGGCGCGCTCGATCTGCAGCGCATCCAGCACGGCCAGGGCATCGCGGCAGCGCTGCTGCTGGGTGTAGGCACTGCTGTCGTGTGGCTTGTCGCTTTGTCCATGGCCCAGCGCATCGAAGAGGATGACGCGATAGCGTTCGCGCAACACGGCTGTGAAGCCGAAGAAGCGCCAGGCTTCCAGGCTGCTGGTGAAACCGTGGTGCAGCAACAGTGGCGGGCCATTGCCCTCGACCTGATAGTGGATACGGCGATTGTCGCTGATGGCAAAGGGCATGCGCTTCCTTGTCCTCGGGTCAGGGGGTGCCGCTCTGCTTCTTGCAGCGGCGCGCCAGCATCTCGCGCGAGCGCGCGCAGATTTCCTCGGTGCTGAGGTCTTCGACATGGGTGGCGATCGACCAGACATGGCCGAAGGGGTCGCGCAGCGTGCCCGAGCGGTCGCCATAGAACTGGTTCTGCACCGGGCGCAGCTGCACCGCACCGGCGCCAATGGCCTGGTTGAACACGGCATCCACATCGGCCACATAGACCAGCAGGCTCACGCCAGCGCCGCCCAGGGTTTGCGGGCTCAGGAAGCCCAGTTCGGGATGTTCGTCGGCCAGCATCACGCGGGCATTGCCGATCTGGATCTCGGCATGCCAGATCTTGCCGTGCGGGCCATCGAGCCGCATGATCTCGGTCGCATCGAAGGCGCGCCGGTAGAAGGCAATGGCCTCGGCGCTGGTGTTGACGATCAGGTAGGGGGTGACGCTGTGGTAGCCCGCAGGCAACGCGCAGGAGGCGCAGGGCTGGCTGGGCTGGTGAGTCTCCATGGCGGGCATGGACTCGCTGGGCGGGTTGTGCATGTCGTCTCCTCGGTCATCGCCGGTAGCGGCACTATAGCAGTAATGCCAGTGCCGCCGGCCGGCGCATGAACGGAAGACTGCTCCGGGCGGAGCGCCGGATCAGGCGAATTCGGACAGCAGGTTGACCTGTTGCGCGAAGATCTTGGGGCTGGCGGCGATGACATCGCCCTTGTACAGGTAGTCGGAGTCACCCTTGAAGGTGCCCACGATACCGCCTGCTTCGGTCACCAGCAGGGAGCCGGCGGCGATGTCCCAGGGCTTGAGGCCCTTCTCGAAGAAGCCATCCAGGCGACCGGCAGCCACGTAGGCCAGGTCCAGGGCGGCAGCGCCCGGACGACGCAGGCCGGCGCTGTGCTCGGTCATGACCTTGAACATCTTGACGTATTCGTTCAGGCCATCCAGGTCGCGGAAGGGGAAGCCGGTGCCGATCAGGGCATCGGCGATCTTGTCGCGCTTGCCCACGCGGATGCGCTTTTCGTTCAGGTAGGCGCCAGCGCCCTTGGAGGCGGTGAACAGGTCGTTGCGGGTGGGGTCGTAGACCACCGCCTGCGTGATGATGCCGCGCTGTTGCAGGGCGATCGAGACGCAATATTGCGGGAAGCCGTGGATGAAGTTGGTGGTGCCGTCCAGCGGATCGATGATCCAGACGTTCTCGTTTTCATCGTGCAGGTTGTCGGAAGCACCGGACTCTTCGGCCAGGATGGCGTGGTCGGGATAGGCGTTCTTGAGGACGTCGATGATGGCGTCTTCGGCGGCCTTGTCCACTTCGGTGACGAAGTCGTTGTGCGACTTCTTGGACACCTTCAGCAGCGACACGTCGAAGGACGCGCGGTTGATGATGGTGGCGGCGCGGCGAGCTGCCTTGATCGCCGTATTGAGCATGGGTGGGATGATCATTCCGATGGTTCCGTTAAAATTGCGGCCATCGTTGACGATGGCTGCGTTGCTCATCGTCGCCATGGCCGACGGGCCGGCCTCCCGCGTCAAGCTTGCGGAACAGCTGGCCAGGCGAAACCCGGCAGTCAAACCAGTGCGACGATGAAATTAATGAGCGTTGCGCCACCCTTGGCTGTTATGCTTTCGGGTTTGCCATGCAGTCCAGGGCGTAGCAGCCGACCCATTGGGTTGATCTGCTTCTGCAATATTGACGTTTTGACAATACCCTATCCTGGGGCGCGAATCCCGCTATTTTAAATGAACAAGCAAGTGTCAGGACAATCTCTTTTCAGCCGTTTGCGTTTTGTGCTGGTCAATACCAGCAGTCCGGGCAATATCGGCTCGGCCGCGCGGGCCATCAAGACCATGGGTTTTTCCGAGCTGGTGCTGGTCAATCCACGCTTTCCGGACGCGGTCAAGGAAGATGAAGCCATTGCCTTCGCCAGCGGCGCCCTGGATGTGTTGCAAAATGCACGCATCGTCGGCAGCGTCGAGGAAGCGTTGCAAGGCTGCAACTTCGCCGCCGCCGTCAGTGCCCGCCTGCGCGAATTCTCGCCGCCGGTGGTGACGCCGCGCGAGCTGGCTACCCAGGTATCGGGCGATGTCGGGCTCAATGCGGCGTTGTTGTTTGGCAACGAGCGCTTTGGCCTGCCCAACGAGGTGGTGCAGAAGTGCCAGGCGCTGATCAACATCCCGGCCAATCCGGACTATTCCTCGCTGAACCTGTCGCAGGCGGTGCAGGTGCTGGCCTATGAGTGCCGCATGACCGAGCTGGCCTTGCAGGGTGGCCCGATGCAGACCAGTGGCGACGCCCGGGCGCCGGGCGAGGTCGGTTTCCATGGCCAGAGCGCCAGCGTGGCCGAGATCGAGGGCATGTTCGCGCATCTGGAGCAGGCACTGGTGGCGATCGATTTCCTCAATCCCGACAATCCCAAGAAACTGATGCCGCGCCTGAAGCGCATGTTTGCCCGTGCCCAGCTGGAGACCGAAGAGGTCAACATCCTGCGCGGCATCGCTCGCCAGATCCTGGAGCCCAAGCAGGCCAAGGCTGGCCAGCATCAACAGAACGAACAGAACGAACAGAACGAACAAGGAGAAGGCTGAGATGGCCAAGCTGACCCTGGACCGCATCCTGCAATCGCAGGGTTTCGGTTCGCGCAAATATTGCCGCGAGTTGATCGATGACGGCGAAGTGGCCGTCAATGGCGAGATCGTGGACGACTACCGTGCCACGCCCGATACCAAGGACCTGGTGCTGACGGTGTTCGAGGAAGAGTGGGAGTACCGCGAGCACATCTACATCGCCATCAACAAGCCGCAGAACATCGAATGCTCACGCAAGCCCAGTCATCACCCGGGCGTGCTGACGCTGTTGCCGGAGCAGTTCACCTGGCGCGACGTGCAACCGGTGGGACGACTGGATCACGACACTACCGGATTGTTGCTCATGTCCGACGATGGCGCCTTCATCCATGCGCAATCCTCGCCCAAGCGCCACGTCCCCAAGGTCTACGCGGCCACCACGGCCGAGCCGGTGACCGAGGCGCTGATCGCGCAATTGAAGTCGGGTGTGCAGCTGCATGACGAACCCGCGCCGCTGGCCGCCACCCGATGCCGCCAGCTGGGCGAGCACCTGCTGGAGATCGTGCTGGAGCAGGGCAAGTACCACCAGGTCAAGCGCATGCTGGCCGCCGCCGGCAACCATTGCAGCGCGCTGTCCCGGGTGGCCATCGGTGGCTTGCAACTGCAGGCACTGGGGCTGGAGGAAGGGGAGTGGACTTACCTGGATGCGGATCAGATGGGCTTGCTGGTGCCGGATCAGGAATAGGCTTCACGACGTCGACGAGGTGACAAGAAAAACGCCATCGGTCGCGAAACTGATGGCGTTTTTCATTGGCAGGGGGCTGGCCTTAATGGCGGGCGTCTCCAGCCTCGCTCGCACCGCCCACCTCGGCCACGAACAGCTGCGCACAATCCACCGCATCAAACTCGTAATGCTGGCCGCAGAAATCGCAATCGATGGCCAGTCTTTCGTTCTGCGACAACGCTTCGGCCACTTCTTCCTGGCCCAGCATCTTGAGCATGTTGCCGACCTTCTCACGTGAGCAGGAGCAATGGAATTGCGGATGCACGGGATCAAAGACGCGCACATCCTGCTCCCAGAACAGGCGATGCATCAGCGTGGCGATATCGGTGCTGAGCAATTCCTCGCGCTTCAGGGTATCGCCCAGCATGACCATGTGGTTCCAGGTCTCCAGCTCGCCCTCGGGCTTGGTCGTGGGGGCGGCAGTGCCACCGATGGTGGGCAGCTTCTGCAGCAGCAGGCCGCGCGAGACATCGGCGTCGGCGGCCAGCCACAGCTTGGTGTCCAGCTGTTCCGAGCGCAGCATGTAGTTCTCGATCACGGTGGCCACGTTCTCGCCATCCAGCGGCACCACACCCTGGTAGGCTTGCTGGCCGGGCAGCTTGTCCTTGGGGTCGAGCGTGATGACGAAGCGACCATTGCCGCTGGCGTTGACCAGGTCGGTCAGGGTGGCGTCGTCGGCAATGACGGTGTCATCGGCCAGCTTGGCGGTGGCGCGCAGTTGCAGCTCGGAGTCGCATTCCACCACCAGCAGCTTGACCGGGCCGTCGCCATGGATCTGCATGACGATCATGCCGTTGAACTTGAGATTGGCCGACAGCAGGGCGGCGGCGGACAGCATCTCGCCCAGCAGCGTGCGTACGGCCGGCGGGTAGGCGCGGCGCGCCTGCACCTGGCGCCAGGTGTCGGAGATCTCGACCAGCTCGCCCCGTACGGGGGCGTTGTCGACCAGGAATTTTTGCAGCGTGTCTTTCATTGTTTCCTTTGCTTGGCCGCTCAGGCGATGCGCTTGAGCTTGGCCTTGAACTGTTGCGCGCGCTGGACATAGCTGTCGGTGCCGGCATGCATGCGCGCGATATCTTCATCACTCAACTGGCGTACCGCCTTGGCGGGGGCGCCGATGATCAGGGAGTTGTCGGGGAACTCCTTGCCTTCGGTCACCAGGGCACCGGCGCCGACCAGGCAGTTCTTGCCGATCCTGGCGCCGTTGAGTACCACCGCCTGGATACCGATCAGGGCCCCTTCACCGATGGTGCAGCCGTGCAGCATGGCCTGGTGGCCGACGGTGACGTTCTTGCCGATCACCATGGGATAGCCGATGTCGGTATGCAATACCGCACCTTCCTGCACATTGCTGTTCTCACCGATGGTGATGAGTTCGTTGTCGCCACGGATGGCCACATTGAACCAGACGCTGGAATGCGCCTCCATCTTCACCTTGCCCACCACGGTGGATGACTCGGCCACGAAGGCGGTGTCATGGATTTCGGGGATGTCCTGCTCCAGTTGGTAGATCGCCATAATAAAATTGTCTCCTCGTTGCGAACTCTCGCGGGACCTGCTCCACCATATGGAGGCAATGCCCGCGTCCTCAACCGTCTATTTTACCTTCCTTGAAAGCAGCTCCCTTGGATCACGTCTCATCCTCAGTTGAAGTCTTTTCATTCACCGGCCTGCGCAGTGCTGCCCTGGCTTGCCTGAAGGAAACCCGTCCGGCCGCCAAGTGCGCTGCCGTACGGGCCTTGCGGGCCGCCTGGCAGAGCGGGCAACTGATGCTGGAGGCGGATGACCTGGCGGCGAGCGAGCCCGGCAGCGGCATTCCTGGCCGCCCGGAGCGGCCGGAACTGGTGTCGCCATTGCAGGTGAAGCATCGTTCCATGGGCACGCCCGAGGGACGGGCCGCGCTGATCCATGCCCTGGCCCATATCGAGTTCAATGCCATCAACCTGGCGCTGGATGCGGTCTGGCGCTTTGCCGGCATGCCCCGCGATTTCTATGCCGACTGGTTGCAGGTGGCCGATGAAGAGGCCTATCACTTCAGCTTGCTGGCTGACCATCTGCAGACCCTGGGTCATGCCTATGGCGACTTCACCGCCCACAATGCGCTCTGGGACATGGCCGAGTCGACCAAGGGCGACGTCCTTGCACGCATTGCCCTGGTGCCGCGCACGCTGGAGGCGCGCGGCCTGGACGCGGCACCGCCGGTGCGCGCCAAGCTGGCCCAGGCCGGGGATATCGCGGCGGCAGAGATACTGGACATCATCATGCGCGACGAGGTCGGCCACGTGCTGATCGGTAATCGCTGGTTCAACTGGCTGTGCGAGCAGCGCCAGCTTGACCCGGTCGCCATCTTTGCGGAGTTGTGCCAGCGCCACCGGGCACCGTCGCTGCGTGGCCCCTTCAATGTCGAGGCGCGCCGGGCGGCCGGTTTTTCGGACGAAGAAATGCTGATGTTCACTGATTTCTCGCGATAAGCGACATATTTGCAACTGATGTAAGCAATTGTCGTGAGTACGTGCAGGTTCGGGTGGTTGTGCTATCGTCAGCGCGAATTCCGATGTCGCGGAATCGCTTATATGAATGGAAAGGATGACAACATGAACAAGATTTCCAAACTGCTGGCCGGTGTCGCCGTCAGCCTGGCCGCCATCTCCCTGCTGGCGGCTTGCCAGAAGAAGGAAGAGCCGGGTCCGGCCGAAGCACTGGGCAAGAAGATCGACGGCGCTGTCCAGGATGCCGGCAAGAAGCTCGATGAAGCGACCGGCCAGGCCAAGGAGCAGACCTCGGAATCGGGATCCAAGCTCGATGAGGCGCTGGACAAGGCCAAGGCGGATGCCAAGGAAGCCTACGAAAAGACCAAGGAAGGCGCCAAGGACCTGGCCCAGAAGACGGGCGAGAAGATGGAAGTGGCGGGCCAGAAGATCCAGGACGCTTCCAAGAAGTAATCCACGGTCGGGCGTCGGTAACGCCGTCACTGACACCGCTGAAGACAATGCCGTCCGGTGCAAGCCGGACGGCATTGTCACGTCCGGAGCGCCTGTTTCGGCTGCCGCGTTCGATTATTCGCGGGTGTTGTGGATCAGTTCGATCACCAGTTTCTGGATCGAGGGTTCCAGCGCCAGCGCCACATGGCCGATGCCGATGACCGGGATGTTCCAGGCGCCTTCCAGGTGGGCCGAGCTTTGTGGCGAGATGATGTTGTCGTGATGGGAGTAGATGGACACGATGTGGGCCAGCGCATCGGCTTCTTCGGTGGCGGCCAGCTTTTGCAGCCAGGGACTGCTGCGGCCTTCTTCGTAGCGTCCGAGCCAGTTCATCTCGCCGCAGTTGATGCCGATGCCGAAATTGGCAATGGCCGTGCCGTGATGCGGCGAGCCCAGCGTGATGACGCGGGCCACGCGGTCACAGCCGTGGTCGCGCAGGTAGGCGCGCGCCGCCAGTCCGCCCATGCTGTGGGCGACGATGACGATCTTCTTCTGTCCGGTCTCGGCCAGCACGCGCTGTACGGCCGCATGCACCAGCGGGGCATAGTCGTCGATGCTGCCGAAGACCGGTTCCATGTCCAGGGCGTAGTGGGTGATGTGGGCTTCGCGCAGCGCCAGGCTCATCCAGCGCCAGTAGCCGCTGTTACAGCCATAGCCGTGGATCAGCAGTACTGGCAGCGAGGTGGTGTCGGGATAGGTGAACTGGTCGAAGCGCAGGAAGGGCATGGCCCAGGAGGAGCACAGCATGGTGGCGCGGTATTCGCGCAGCCACAGGCGGGCGATCTGCAGCCAGCTGATCTCCACCGGATTGGAGGTGCGGCCGCGATAGGGCCAGGTCAGCACAAAGCTGTTGGCCGTGATCTGCGCGCGCAACAGCAGCACGATCACGCCGCCGCCGACTGCGGCAATCACGATGGGCCAGTCGAAATGCCGCAACAGGAAGTAGAACAGGACCGCAATGCCGAACTGGATCAGGAGCAGGGTTCTGGAGATGCGTGAAATCATGCGGGGCAGGGTCCGAGGCATTGTGTGGATCGGGCATGCGGCGGCATGCGTTCGCACCAGAGCATAGCAGAGCCCGGCGCCTTGCTCCGGGTGATGCTCAGGACTTGGCCTTGCTCGTGATGTCCACCAGTCGGGTGCCGGCCAGCCGGTCATGCAGGAACTGCCCCTGCGGATCCAGGCGCGCGCTCAATGCCCAGAGCAGGATGTTCAGTGCAGGGATGATCACCAGCATCCATTGCTGGCCATGCACCGCCGCCGCCAGCGCCAGGCCAGGCAGCACCCACAGCCAGGCCAGCAGGAAGCGGAAGGTGGCGCGCCACAGGCCTACCGGATGACCTGCCTGGTCGACCACGCGGAAGCGCCAGGTCTTCATGGCCAGCGTCTGGCCGCCGTGGGTCCAGAACCAGATGAAGTAGACCGCCAGTACCAGGAACAACCAGAACTCCAGCCCATGGCGCAGATAGAGCGCGTGCCGCTGTTGCAGCAGGGTGGAAAACAGCCAGCCGGACATGAACAGGACACCGAACAGCAACATCGATTCATACAGCATGCTGCTCAGGCGGCGGCGCAGCGAAGGCGTGGTCAGGTCCGGCATGGTCTCTTCTGGGTTGGGTGAACTCGGGAGGGCATCGGCCTGGGGCCGGTGCGGCCCGCAGATGGTAATGCAATCGGCAGGGCTTGCCTATGGCGCTACTTGAGCCGGCGCAAGTTTTGGCGCAAGAGCCGGCTTCAGTATTGGGTGATGACGATGAGGGGGCCGCGTGAACGCAGCGTGCCAAGGCGGAGTTGCTTGGCGGTGGTGGCGACCGGGACTGTCGCGATTACGCCCCGGTGCCGCTTGCCGCAGCAGGCGCCACCAGCGGGGTCGCAGCCGGTTGCGGAGCGGCTTGCGAGCCCGGTGCCAGCGTCGGTGCCGGGGCAATGGCCGGAGCAGGGGCGGGGGCAACCGGCAGCGTGCGATCCAGCGCTTCAGCCGGCAGCTGGATGGTCGGTGCGGCAGCCGACGGCGTGGTCGGCAGCTTGGCGACGCGCTTGGGCAGCTTGGCTTCGGACAGCTTCTTCTTCTGCTCGGCAGACAGTTGCTGGTACTTGGTCCATTGCTCGTGCTTTTCTTCCGCATCCAGCTTCTTGGCGCGGGCATAGTTGGTCCGCGCTGCGCTGCGCTCGGCCGGGGTCAGCTTGACCCAGTCACGCATGCGTTCGTGCAGGCGTTGCTGTTCTTCCGGCTTCATGCGGGTGTAGCGCTTGCCGATCTCCAGCCACTTTTCTTTCTGGTTCTCGCTCATGCGCGGCCATTCGCCGGAGAGCGGTTCCAGTGCCTGGCGCTGTGCTGCCGACAGGTTGGGCCAGGCCAGGCGGCCTTCGGGCTTCCTGGCGGTGGATTTGGTGGAGGAGGGCTTGGCCGATGCCGCAGGTGTTGCGGCTGCGGCAGGCGCGGTGGTGGCAGTTGCCGCCGGCGCCGATGCCGGTGCCTGCGTGTTTTGCGCCACGGTCCATGCGCAGGTCAATCCACCGGCCAGCATTGCCAGCGCCAGCGCGATCTGCGTGAGGCGGGCGTGAGCTTTGAAGGGGGAGCCGGTGGTCTTGCGCATTGTCTTATTGTCCCTTTTCAGCCAGGTAGGCGTTGAAACCATGATCCAGGTAAGCCGACAGCGGCAGCTCGTCGGACAGCACCGCTGCGTCGATGTCAGCCAGGTAGCTGACGCGCTTGGCGGTCTCGTGCTGGTACAGGCCGGCGAACAGGATGATGCCCACCAGCAGCGGTGCAGCCACACCCAGGCGGCTCAGCCACGAGGGTTTCTGCGGCGACAGCATGCCGCCACCGCTAAAGGCGCCGGCCAGCACCGGTTGCTCGACGCGCACGGTCATGGGCGTCTGCTTCTTGCGAGCCAGCGCGACCCGGCGGGCCGCCGCCAGGCTTTGCAGGGTGTCGTCGGACAAGTTGTCCAGGTTGGCGTCAAGCGCCAGCTTCACCTTGTAGGCGAACTGCATTTCCTTGTTGTTCATAATGAGATTCCTTTGGCTCTCAGGGCTTGAGCCAGCGCGTGCGTTGCGCGGGAGCAATGGGTTTTTACGCTACCTTCGGAGCAACCCATGGCGGCGGCTGTTTCCGCCACGTCCATGTCCTGCCAGTAACGCATCAGGAACGCTTCCCGTTGACGCGTCGGCAGCTTTTGTATCTCGGCGTCGATCAGGGAGAGTGTCTGCTGGCGCTCGACCTTGTCGGCACTGGATTCGGCGGCTTCGGAGCCATCCTCGGACTCCAGGCTTTCCAGGACATCGAAGTCGTCGCCGCCCTCGCCATCGCCGCCGTTGCCGCCAAAACTGGAGAACAGGCTCACCCAGGTGTTGCGCACCTTTTCGCGACGGAAGAAATCATGGATGGTGTTTTGCAGGATGCGCTGGAACAGCATCGGCAATTCGCCGACCGGCTTGTCGCCGTATTTCTCGGCCAGCTTGATCATCGCGTCCTGGACGATGTCCAGTGCTGCCTCGTCCCTGCGTACGGCATACACAGCCTGTTTGAAGGCGCGACGTTCGACACTTTCAAGAAAATCGGAGAGTTCTTTGTCAGTTGCCATGCAATACGGTGTGCCGGATGGGTTGCCGGCCAACAAGAGGTGGATTTGCCCCTGATTGACCAGCCGGAATGCGGAAAAATGCAAGAAATCGTCAAAAAGCAGACCGAATCCTAGCAAAAATGGCCTTGCTTGTCGTGGTGTTTATCCCGAAAGCCCGCAGTAAACGCGAGTGTCCGCCAGATTTCGATTGGATTTCGCTTGACCAAAATGATGCAACGCATTACTGTCCTGTTTCCCGCCTCCCACATCTGGGGCGTTTATGTTCCTTGCCGGTGCTTCACATAAGGTCGTGCCGGTTCGAGGAAACGCTTTATAGGTTTAAAGCTTGTT
>NZ_JBIUZW010000019.1:0-107927 GCF_044745245.1 Herbaspirillum sp. NPDC087042
AGGCGATTTCTTCCAGGGTCGAGAAACCTTCCTCGACCAGGATGTCGGCCACTTCCTGGTCAACATCGAGCTTTTCCATGAACAGCGTACGGATCAGCGCGGTCTCGGCTGCCGACTTGTCGGCCGATTCCTCGGCCGTCATGATATTGATCTGCCAGCGGGTCAGCTCGGCGGCCAGGCGCACGTTCTGACCGCCACGGCCAATCGCGATGGCCAGGTTCTCTTCGTCCACCACGACGTCCATGGCGTGCTTTTCTTCATCGACGACGATGGAGCTGACGTTGGCCGGTGCCAGTGCGCCGATGACGAATTGGGCCGGGTCTTCCGACCACAGCACGATGTCCACGCGCTCGCCGCCCAGTTCACCGGTGACAGCCTGCACGCGCGAACCGCGCATGCCCACGCAGGTACCGATGGGGTCGATGCGCTTGTCGGCGGTGTAGACCGCGATCTTGGCGCGCACACCCGGGTCACGGGCAGCGGACTTGATTTCCAGCGAGCCTTGTTCGATTTCCGGTACTTCCAGCTCGAACAGCTTCATGATGAATTCAGGCGCGGTACGCGACAGGATCACCTGCGGGCCACGGGCGCTGCGATCCACACGCAGGATGTAGGCACGCACACGGTCGCCGATACGCAGGTTTTCCTTGGGGATCATCTGGTCACGCGGCAGGCGTGCTTCGATCTTGCCGGATTCGATGATGGCGTCACCGCGCTCCATGCGCTTGATGGTACCGGTCACCAGGGCATCGCCACGGGCCAGGAAGTCGGCCAGGATCTGCTCGCGCTCGGCGTCGCGGATGCGCTGCAGGACGACCTGCTTGGTGTCCTGGGCAAAACGGCGGCCGAATTCGACGGATTCGATCGGATCCTCGATGTACTCGTCCACTTCGATATCGGGGAACTGGTCGCGGGCTTCGAACAGCAGCACTTCCTGGTCGGGCAGTTGCAGGCCGGCCTCGTCAGGCACCACATGCCAGCGACGGAAGGATTCGAACTCGCCGCTTTCGCGATCGATCGAGACGCGAATGTCGACCTCGCCTTCATAGCGCTTCTTGGTAGCCTGCGCCAGGGCATGCTCCAACGCGCCGAAGACGACTTCCTTATCGACGTTCTTTTCGCGCGCCAGCGCATCGACCAACAACAAAATTTCGCGACTCATCCTTTGCGACTCCTAAAATCGACCTGCGGCACCAGGTGTGCCTTATCCACATCGGCCAGCGTGAAATTCAACACGGCAGCCGACCCATCGTTTGCTTCAAATTCCAGTACCAGTTCCTCGCCTTCGGGGGTACGCAGCACACCTTCGTAGGTCTTGCGATTGGACGTGCCAGGCAGCGGCACGCGCAGCTTGACGACGGCTTCGCAATCGACGAAGCGCACGAAGTCCGAGAACTTCTTCAGGGGGCGATCCAGCCCCGGCGAGGAGACTTCCAGACGCTCATAGAGCACGTTTTCCACAGTGAAGACGTGCAACAGCTGATGCGTCGCTTTCTCGCAATCCTCGACCGTGATCGAATGCGCTTCTTCCGCCTCGGGGTCGAACGGGAAATCGATGAAGACGCGCACCAGGCCGCGCGGCGCCTTCTCGAACTCAACCAGTTCGTAGCCCAGGCCCGAGAGGGTGGATTCGATCAGTTCCAGCAATTGCAAGACTATTTCTCCATCAGGACGCCGGACTCATCGAAAAGACCGGCATCGAAAATTGATCAGCAAAAAAAAAATGGGCATCTGCCCATCTTTTGTTATCTCTCACGCAAATCGAGATCACACATCACGCGAACCGCCCTACTTCCGTAGCTTCGTGGCGCAGGCGGATCTTTCAATGATTTATCACATATGCGATTCGCGGCAGGTTGCGTTTAACTAACACATTATAACCGATACAGGTAGCCGCAGCAAACCCGGAGTGACCCAAAATGTATTGAGCGCGCCAAAAACGTCCATAAAAAACGTCATCGGCGCACTCCCTGCGCACCAGGGCCATCATCCTGCAGACTGGCCGCACCGCCATTTTCCGCGCGGCAAGCCGCGGGATGGCGGCCACGGCCGCATCAACAGATCAACGACCGCCACCACCGCCGCGACGGCGGTTCATGCCCGGCAGACCGCCCAGCATGTAGTTGGCCGCGGTATTGCCATTGCGCTGCGGGCGATTGCCACGACGCTGGCCATTGCCGGCATCGGGGAAGCCCAGCGCAGTCTGCAGCGGATCCGGCTGGCGACTCTTGGACTGGCCACCACCCTTGTTGCCACCGTAGTTGCCGCCCTGGTTACCACCGTAGTTGCCACCCTGGCCACCGCCGTAATTACCACCCTGGCCGCCGCCGTAGCTGCCGCCACGACCCTTCTGCGGCCCCTTGTTCTGCATGGAGTTGCCACGCGGACCATTGTTGCCCGAACCCTTGCCGGCGTTGCCAGCATTTCCGGCGTTACCGGACTTGCCCTCACCAGCCTGCTTTTCCAGACCACAGGCGGCCATCAGGTTGCGCACGGCGTTTTCTTCCAGCTCTTCCCAGCGACCACGCTTCAAGGTCTGCGGCAGGCTCATGGCACCGTAGCGGGTACGGATCAGGCGCGAGACGGTCAGGCCGACCGCCTCGAACATGCGACGCACTTCGCGGTTGCGGCCTTCGCCGATGGTGACGCGGTACCACTTGTTGACGCCTTCGCCACCGCCATCGGCGATGCGCGAGAACTGCGCCAGACCGTCATCGAGCTCGACGCCATGCAGCAACTTCTGGCGCATGCCCTCTTCCAGCTCGCCCAGGGTACGCACGGCGTATTCACGCTCGATGTTGTAGCGCGGGTGCATCAGGCGGTTGGCCAGGTCACCGGAGGTGGTGAAGAGCAGCAGGCCTTCGGTATTGAAGTCCAGGCGACCCACAGCCAGCCACTTGCCGGCCTTCATGGTGGGCAGACGATCGAAGACCGAGCTGCGGCCTTCCGGATCGGAGTGACTGACGATCTCGCCGGAGGGCTTGTGATAGACCAGCACGCGCGGCGGACGCTTGCTCACCTTGCGCTGGATCAGCTTGCCATTGATGCGCACGGCATCGGTGGGCAGGATGCGCTGGCCGATGTGGGCCGGCTCGCCGTTGACCGACACGCGGCCGGCAACGATCAGTTCTTCCATGTCGCGACGCGAACCCAGACCGGCGTCGGCCAGCACCTTGTGCAGCTTGGGGGCATCGTCCTCGGCGGTCAGATCGCGGCGACCATTCTTGCCGCGCATCTGGTGCGGCTGGCGTGCCGCGCCCTTGGCGCCGTCTTCACGATCATAGGCTTCGGAGGTGACAAAGCTGAAGATGTCATCGGTCTGCTCGCCAGCGCGCAGGCCCAGTTGCGGAGCCTTCGGCTTCTTGCCGTTCTTGTCGAAATTCTTCTTGCCTTGCTGCTGGCCCGACTGGCCCTGCTGACCTTGTTGGCCTTGCTGACCACGGTTCTTGCCGAACTGGCCGCGCTGCTCGGGCGCTGCAACAGCCTCGTCCTTGCCGGCCGGTGCGCCTTCGGCACCAGCAGCGGCGCGCTGGGCGGCGCGGTTGTTGCGCAAGGCACGCGGACCACGCACGCCACGGCGGGCAGGCTTGGCTCGATTCGGATCGAGCGGGGCATCCAGCAGGACCGGCGGCGCCACGACTTCCTCACCCACGGTCACGATGACCTTGGGCGGCTCGACGGGCGCAGCCTCGACCGCGGCCGGTGCCGGCGCAGGTGCATCAGCCTTCTTGGCGCGCGGTGCACGGGCCTTGGCGGGCTTGGACGGCGCCTCCATTTCCAGGCTCATCTGCGCCGGTGCGGCTGCGACTTCAGCCACCTCGGCGGCCTGCTCGGACTTCTTGGCACGCGGCTTGGTGGCGCGTGGCTTCTTTTCCGGTGCTGGCGCGGCCTTCACGGCGGCGGCAGGCGCGGCTACCGCCTCTTCGCCCTCCACCTTCTTGGCGCGCGACGCGCGCTTCTTGGGCGCAGGCGCTGCCGCCTCGACCGCTTCGGGCGCGACAGCCGGGGTATCGGTCGCAGCCGCAGTCTTGCGGGTGCGCTTCTTCACCGGCTTCTCGGTGGCAGCGGCATCGGCTGCGACGGATTCGACGTTGTGCTCGTCTTTGGAACTAGTTGGCTTCATTCTTCGGATCTTGATGTGGCGGACGCGCGTCGTCTTCCCGCTCCTGGGCCCGCTCGGTGGTGTCGTTATGCTCGCCGGCCGCTTCAACGGCAGCCTCGGTGGCGTCTGTGCCAATTACGGCAACGTCTTGCTCAAAAGGTTCTTGCGCTTCTGGGGAAGCGTCTTCACTGCTTGCCGCGCCCTCTTCCCCCGGGGGCACTGCGTTATCCATTTCCTGCGGTTCCGCCACGTCGACGGCATCGGCTTGCGGCTGAGCCGCTTCGTGCTCGTCAGGCGCTCCCTCGTCGATGTCCGCCAGCGGCAGCTGCGACTCCTCGGTCGCGCCGGCAGCGTCTTCCTCGACCAGTGCCGCGGCACCTCCTTCGAGTGCCTGCAATTCCAGCAGCGCCCCCTGGACGGCAGCCTCGCCGCCGACCTGCTGCAGCGGCGGCAACTCTTCCAGCGAACTCAGTCCCAGGTCATCCAGGAACTTGCGCGTGGTGGCAAACAGGGCCGGTCGGCCCGGCACGTCGCGATGGCCGATGGATTCGATCCAGCCCCGCTCTTCCAGCATCTTGATGGTCTGAGAATTGACCGCCACGCCACGGATGTCCTCGATATCACCACGCGTCACCGGTTGGCGATAGGCGATGATGGCCAAGGTCTCCAGGGTCGCGCGGGTGTACCGGGGCGGCTTCTCGGGATTGAGGCGCTCCAGGTAGACCTTCATTTCCTTGCGGCTCTGGAAGCGCCACCCGGTCGACAGGCTGACCACTTCCACGCCTTTGTCGGCCCACTCGGTGCGCAGCTCCTCGAGCATCTGCCGGATCATCTCGGCGTTGATTTCGCTGGCTTCTTCGCTCTCGGGATCGATATACAGCTTCTTGAGCTCATTGACCGACAGGGGCTCATGCGTGCAAAGCAATGCGGTTTCGAGGACTTTCTTGGCCTCAGCAATATTCATGTACCACTCTTGTGCGTCTTGTTGTTAACAAAAGTTCGGCTTGCAGCTGGTCTCCGTCCGGCATGCCTGCGACGAATCCGGCTTGCGGGCAAGCCGGGTACGACCAGTCTGGCGCAGTGCTGTCTGTGGCGGCGCTGCCTTCCGGTGTTTGGAGATTGAATGAGCTGGAATCTAAGACCCGGGCAAATCGGCGTCGCGGGGATATCGCGCTTTCGCAAAGCCGTCATGTCGCGGGGTTGCGGACGGCCGACCTGCACCTTTTCAACTACCGGCCTTGCGTCATGGATCCGTTATTGGCCGCACAGGCTGCGGCGGTCGGGCGCAAGGCATAAAAAAGTACTGCGCGGAGTGTAGCACAAAGATTTCCGGGGTTGGAGCCTGTTGCGCCCCACGGACAATTATTTGCACGCCGGGTCCGGGCGCCGGATCGCCTGCTTGCCCAACCAGGCCGTGAAATCCTCCACCGCCATGGGCTTGCCAAAGTAATATCCCTGCACCTCGTCGCAGGCATTTTCCTTCAGGAAAACATGTTGTTCCTCGTCCTCCACCCCTTCGGCGATGACCCGCAGGTTCAGGATATGGGCCAGCGAGATGACCGCCTTGACGATGGCCGCACTGTCGGCATCGCGGGCGATATCGCGCACGAAGGACTTGTCGATCTTGAGCGCATCGACCGGAAAGCGGCGCAGATACGACAGGCTGGAATAACCGGTGCCGAAATCATCCACCGAGATCTGCAAGCCCAGACGCTTCAAGGCATGCAGGGTGGCCACGCTTTTCTCGGCATCCTTCATCACCACGTTCTCGGTGATTTCCAGCTCCAGGCAGGAGGCCGCCAGTCCGCTCTGGGCCAGCACGTCGGCCACGAAGGCCGGCAGGCTCTGGTTGAGTTGACGCGGAGAAAGATTGACCGCCACCGGCATCGGCGGCAACCCGGCCTGCTGCCAGGCCTTGTTCTGGTGGCAGGCGGTGCGCAAGACCCATTCGCCGATGGGCACGATCAAGCCGGCCTCTTCGGCAAAGGGGATGAAGCGGTCCGGCGGTACCAGGCCCTGCTCGGGAGACTGCCAGCGGATCAGCGCCTCGGCGCCCACCACGCTGCCATCGACCAGACTCAGCTTGGGCTGGTAATAGAGCTTGAACTCCTCCTGGTCCAGCGCCCGGCGCAGGTTGATGAGCATTTCCAGGCGATTGCTGACCTGCGTATCCATCCAGGGCGCGAAGAACTGGAAGTTGTTGCGCCCCTGCTCCTTGGCCCGGTACATGGCCGAATCGGCGTGCTTGAGCAGGGTTTCCACATCCCGGCCATCGTCCGGGTAGCGGCTCACGCCGATGCTGGAGGTGACCTGGAACTCACGCCCGCCAGCCTGCCAGGGGCGCGACACGGCCACCAGGATGCGCTGCATCACCTCGGCGATGCCTGCCTCGCCGCCACTCTGGTTCTGCAGCACCAGCACGAACTCGTCGCCGCCCTGGCGCGCCACCATGTCGCTATCGCGCAGGCAGGATTGCAGGCGCTGCGCCACCGTCTTGAGCAATTCATCGCCGACCTGGTGGCCCAGGCTGTCATTGATGAACTTGAACTGATCCAGGTCCACGAAGGCTACCGCGGTCAGGCCGCCCTTCTGGCGCGCCGCCTGGATGGCGCGCTGCAGGTGTTCGTGCAGCATGTTGCGGTTGGGCAATCCGGTCAGGGCGTCATGTGTGGCCTGGTGGCGCATTTCCGCTTCATAGAGCTTGCGCTCGGTGATGACCTCCACCGTGCCTTCGTAGCAACTGAGTCCGCCACTGTCGTCATGGACGGCACGGGCGTTTTCGGAAATCCAGATGATGTCGCCATCACGGCGATAGACGCGCGACTCGAAATTGGAGACCGATCCCTGCTGCTCCATGAGCCGCATGAATTCACGGCGCCGCTCCGGCTCCACGTAAAGCTGGTGGCTGATGTCGCGCAGGCCCACGATCAGGTCCTCGGGCGAGCGATAGCCATAGATGCGCGCCAGCGCCGGGTTGACGGCGATATAGGTGCCATCGAGTGTGGTCTGGAATACCCCTTCGATGGCATTCTCGAAGATGCTGCGATAGCGGCGCTCGGCTTCCTGCAAGGCTTGCGCGGCTTCCTTGCGCTCGGTCACATCCTGCAGGAAGCCCTCCATGGCTTCCACCCGCCCGCTGGCGCCGTAGATGCCCACCCCGCGCTCCCACACCCAGCGCAGGGCGCCATCGGCGCGCACGATGCGGTACTCGATGTCGATGCGGCGACGCTCACGCATGCAACTATCGATATGGGCGCGCACCATGGCGCGGTCTTCCGGGTGGGTCAACTCCAGAAAGGAGATGCGCTGGTTCAGCAGCAGCTCCTCGGGCAGGTAGCCGGTCAGGGCCAGGCAACCTTCACTGACGAACTCGATGGTCCAGTGCTCATCGTCGCGGCAGCGATAGACTGCCCCATCCAGGTTGGCCAGCAGGGTTTCCAGCAGCCGCGGTGAACGCGGAATGGCCACGACGGCGTGATTCTGGCCCGCATCGTGGCGACACTGGGCCGGTGCAGCAGCTGTTTTCATAACGACATCGCGTCTCTCGCCCCCTCTACGCAAGGCTGTAGAAGATGTGCTTGTGGTGATCGGAATAGTGGAACCGTCTTGTCCGTGCAGCGGTTCTTCGGATGTACCGATAAAGCAATAAGGATGCCATCGCACGAAAAAGACCATGATGAGAGGTCACATGCATGCCACCCGGCGCGGCACATCGGCAAATCGACCGGAAACACCCCTCATTTCGTCCCGCAGGGCCGGCGCCGGGCGGCGGTAGAATCCTCCCAAGCCCGCCCGCGACCGCCAGCCGGTCGACCGGCGCCGGTTCAACAATGACAACAAGCGGATCCTTCCTATGTGGGCAAATCGGTATTTCGTATTCTGGGCAGTCCTGGTTCTCACCGTCGCGCTGATGCTGCTGGCCGCCGGCCACTACCTCAGCTGGGCCTGGGCACTGGTGCCGCTGGTGCTGACGTTCATCGGAGTACGTGACCTGGTGCAGCGGCGCCACGCGGTCCTGCGCAACTATCCGCTGATCGGCCATTTCCGCTTCATGTTCGAGGCCATCCGCCCGGAGCTGCGCCAGTATTTCTTCGAAGACGAGATGGATGGCCGGCCGTTCTCCCGCAAGAAGCGCAGCGTGGTCTACCAGCGCGCCAAGGCCGATGTCGACAGCCGCCCCTTCGGCACCGAGCTGGACATGCAGCAGGCCGGCCATGAATGGATAGGCCATTCGCTCTCGCCCACCAAGATCGCCAGCCACGACTTTCGCGTCGTGGTCGGTGCCGATCGTGCCCAGCCGTATTCGATGTCGGTGTTCAATGTCTCGGCGATGAGTTTCGGCGCACTCTCGGGCAATGCCATCCGCGCGCTGAACCAGGGCGCAAAAAAGGGCAATTTCGCCCATGACACCGGCGAAGGATCGGTCTCCTCCTACCACCGCGAATTCGGCGGCGACCTGGTCTGGCAGGTCGCCTCCGGCTACTTCGGTTGCCGCAATGCCGATGGCAGCTTCAATGAGGAGAAATTCACCGCCCAGGCGCAGTCACCACAGGTCAGGATGATCGAGGTGAAGCTGTCGCAGGGGGCCAAGCCCGGCCATGGCGGCGTGCTGCCGGCCGCCAAGATCACGCCGGAAATCGCCGCCACGCGCGGCATCCCGATGGGCGTGGATTGCATCTCGCCGGCCGTGCATTCATCCTTCTCCACCCCCATCGGCCTGCTGGAATTCATCGAGAAGCTGCGTGGCCTCTCCGGTGGCAAGCCGGTCGGCATCAAGCTGTGCGTGGGGCACCCCTGGGAATTCTTCGGCATCGCCAAGGCCATGATCAAGACCGGCATCGTGCCCGACTTCATCACCGTGGATGGCTCCGAAGGCGGCACCGGTGCCGCGCCCCTGGAGTTCGTCGACCACGTCGGCATGCCCCTGCAGGAAGGCCTGCTGATGGTACACAACACGCTGGTGGGCATCGGCCTGCGCGACAAGGTCAAGATCGGCGCCAGCGGCAAGATCATCACCGCCTTCGATGTGGCCCGCACGCTGGCGCTGGGGGCGGACTGGTGCAATTCGGCGCGCGGCTTCATGTTCGCGCTGGGCTGCATCCAGTCACAAAGCTGCCATACCGACCGCTGCCCCACCGGCGTGGCAACCCAGAATGCCAACCGCGCCCGCGCGCTGGTGGTGCCGGACAAGGCCGAGCGCGTCTTCCGCTTCCACCAGAGCACCCTGCACGCCCTGCAGGAACTGGTGCAGGCGGCCGGCCTGCCACATACCTCGGCGCTGCGTCCACACCATATCGTGCGGCGCATCAGTGATCACGAGATCCAGTTGATGTCCAATGTCCTGAAGTACCTGCAACCCAACGACTTGCTGGACGGCAATTATCGCTATCAAGTCTATGAAAGGTTCTGGCCCATCGCCCGGGCGGAAAGCTTCCATCCTGAATTCTGAGCCCGGTCATTTCCGCTGGACAATAAAAAACCCGCAGTCTTGAACGACTGCGGGTTTTTTATTGCCGGAAGTCCCAGTGGAACCCTGGCAGGGAATTACTTGCGCTTCATGAAGAAGATGAATTCATGTTCATCATTCTGCGACTGCTCCAGCAGATCGTTGCCGGTCTGCTTGGCGAAGGCCTGGAAATCGCGCACCGATCCGGTATCGGTGGCGGTCACCCTGAGTACCTGGCCACTGGCCATATCAGCCAGTGCTTTCTTGGTCTTGAGGATGGGCAGCGGACAGTTCAGGCCGCGGGCATCCAGTTCCCGGTGAAATTGAATGGTCATTACAGCGACTCAAAATGGATCACAACGAAAACGATTTTACTGCAAAGATGCGCCGAGTTGATGCATTGCACAAGATATGTTGTATTCGCCGCACTAAGCTTGTGCAAAAGCAATGAAATGGCCCGACTGCGCTGCCTACTTGTTGACCTGCGGTGTTTCGATGGGCGTGCTGGAACCGGCAAATTCAACGTACTGCACCGGCAGCTTGCGCGCGCGCATCCAGTCGGCCACCGCGTGGCCGGTACCGGCTGGCCAGGGGCGCAGGTCGGCCGGCTCGGACAGGCGGTATTCCACCAGTTCCGGCGAGAGCGTGATGCTGCCGCTGGCCCTGACGTAGTAGGCGATGATCAGCTCGTTCTTGCGGATGAATTCGTAGACACCGATGAGTTCGATATGCTGGGCATCGAGATCGGTTTCTTCCTTGAGCTCACGGGCGATACCCTGCTCGGGCGTCTCGTCGCGCTCCATGAACCCGGTGATGAGCGCAAAACGCCCTTCGGCCCAGGCGGCATTGCGCGCAGTGAGCATCTTGCCGTCGATTTCCACCAGCGCGGCCAGGACTGGCAGCGGGTTATCCCAATGGGTCCAGTGGCCGTCGGGGCAGGCAAGACGGATCTTGCCGGCCTCGTCCTCATCGGCGCGCAGCACCAGCGATGCTGCGCAAACCGGGCAGAACTTGAAATCACTCATGCGCGCTCCGCGATGGAATCAGATCACAGCTTGGCTTGCACCCAAGCGGTCACGCCTTGCAGCGCGCCCGGCAGGGCCGCCGGTTCGGTGCCGCCGGCCTGGGCCATGTCGGGACGGCCGCCACCCTTGCCGCCGACCTGCTGGGCGACGAAGTTGACCAGCTCGCCCGCCTTGACCTTGGCGGTCGCGTCCGCGGTGACACCGGCGATCAGGCTGACCTTGCCATCCTTGACGCTGGCCAGCACGATGGCGGCGGTCTTGAGCTTGTCCTTCAACTTGTCCATGGTCTCGCGCAGGGTCGCGACATCAGCGCCTTCCAGGGTCGCTGCCAACACCTTGATGCCGTTGATGTCGACGGCCTGGTTGACCAGTTCATCGCCCTGGCTGGAGGCCAGCTTGGACTTCAACGAAGCCAGTTCCTTTTCCAGTGCCTTGACCTGATCCTGCACCTGGCCGATGCGCGGCAGCAGTTCTTCCGGCTGCGTCTTCAGGGCGGCAGCGGCTTCGGCCACGCGGGCCGACAGCGACTGCACCAGCGCCAGCGCGCCTTCGCCGGTGACGGCTTCGACGCGGCGGATACCGGCCGCGACGCCGCCTTCGGAGACGATCTTGAACAGACCGATATCACCGGTGCGGGTGACGTGGGTGCCGCCGCACAGTTCGGTGGAGGTGCCGATGGAGAGCACGCGTACCAGGTCGCCGTACTTCTCGCCGAACAGCGCCATGGCGCCGGCAGCGATCGCATCGTCGTAAGCCATCAGCTGGGCGCCGGTGGCAACGTTGGCCAGCACTTCGCGGTTGACGATTTCTTCGACGCGACGGATCTCGTCGGCGGTCATCGGCGCATTGTGGCTGAAGTCGAAACGGGTCTTGTCGGCATCGACCAGCGAACCCTTCTGCGACACGTGCGAACCCAGCACTTCGCGCAGGGCCTTGTGCATCAGGTGGGTGGCCGAGTGGTTGCGCATGGTGCGGGCGCGCTGCTCGGCATCGACCTTGGCCTCGACGGCGTCGCCAACGGCCAGGCTACCCTTGACCAGTTGACCGTGGTGACCGAACACCTCGGCCTGGATCTTGTGCGTATCGGCCACGGCGAACAGGCCGCCAGCGGCTTCCAGCGCACCGGCATCGCCCGACTGGCCGCCGGATTCGGCGTAGAACGGGGTGGTGTCCAGCACCACGATGGCATCCTGGCCGGCCTCGATCTTCTGCACCGGGCTGCCGGCCACGTACAGGGCCACCACCTTGGCCTGCTGGGCCAGGAATTCGTAGCCGACGAAGCGGGTCTTGTCGCCGGTGTATTCGATGGCCGCGGCCATCTTGAACTTGCCGGCGGCGCGGGCGGCGGTCTTCTGGCGCTCCATGGCGGCGTCGAAGCCAGCCTCGTCCAGTTCCACCTTGCGTTCACGGCAGATGTCGGCGGTCAGGTCCAGCGGGAAGCCGTAGGTGTCGTAGAGCGTGAAGGCGGTTTCGCCATCGAGCTTGCCGGTATTGGAAGCCAGCGCGGCTTCCAGGATCTTCATGCCGTGTTCCAGGGTCTCGCCGAAGCGTTCTTCTTCCTGCTTCAGCACCATCTCGACGCGCTCGGCGGCTTCCGGCAGTTCCGGATAGGCGGCGCCCATCTGCACCACCAGGTCCTTGACCAGCTTGTGGAAGAAGGGCTTGGTCTGGCCCAGCTTGTGGCCGTGACGCAGGGCGCGGCGGATGATACGGCGCAGCACGTAGCCGCGGCCTTCATTGCCCGGAATGACGCCGTCGACGATCAGGAAGGAGGTCGCGCGGATGTGGTCGGCGATCACGCGCAGCGAGGCGTTGGTCAGGTCGGTGATGCCGGTCTCGCGGCCAGCGGCCTTGATCAGTGCCTGGAACAGGTCGATCTCGTAGTTGCTGTGCACGTGCTGCAGGATCGCAGCCAGGCGCTCCAGGCCCATGCCGGTATCGACGCAGGGCGCCGGCAGCGGGGTCAGGGTGTATTCGCCGGTGGCCGCATCGAGCTGGCGGTCGAACTGCATGAACACGTTGTTCCAGATCTCGATGTAGCGGTCGCCGTCGGCGTCGGGGCTACCCGGGGGGCCGCCCCAGATGTCCGGGCCGTGGTCGTAGAAGATCTCGGAGCAGGGACCGCAGGGGCCGGTCTCGGCCATCTGCCAGAAGTTGTCTGAGGCGTAGGGTGCGCCCTTGTTGTCGCCGATGCGCACCACGCGCTCGGGCGGCAGGCCGATGTCCTTGGTCCAGATGTCGTAGGCTTCGTCGTCGGTCTGGTAGACGGTGGCCCACAGCTTGTCGGCCGGCAGGCCATAGACCTGGGTCAGCAGTTCCCAGGCCCACTTCAGCGATTCGCGCTTGAAGTAGTCGCCGAAGGACCAGTTGCCCAGCATTTCGAAGAAGGTATGGTGACGCGCGGTGTAACCGACGTTTTCCAGGTCGTTGTGCTTGCCGCCGGCGCGCAGGCAGCGCTGCACGGAGGTGGCGCGCACGTAGTTGCGCTTGTCGGTGCCCAGGAACACGTCCTTGAACTGCACCATGCCCGAGTTGGTGAACAGCAGGGTCGGGTCATTGCCCGGCACCAGACTGGAGGAGCGGACGATGGTGTGATCCTTGGATTCAAAGAATTTCAGAAACTTGTCGCGAATTTCGGCTGAGTTCATGTTCGAAGACTGGTAAATGGACCTGGATAAGCCCGGATGATAGTCGGTGCAAAAAACAATTGCGAACCGACGATTATACGTGATCCGGCCGCAGATAAGCAGCCGGGGCGGCGTTGCCGGATGGCAGGCCGTGCGGAGGTCCCTCTCGCGGGATCGGCCTGCCCTGGCCGCTACCGATGGAACAGGCGAAAAAAAACCCGCCGGGGTATCCCCGACGGGTCACAGGTCCGGCTGACCCGGCTTGGCGCGAAGGATCGCGCGTCCGGACCTTAACGATCAGCCGCACCTTCCGGTAAATCCTGGCCCCGGCCGGGGTGAACCGGCCAGTGGCGAGAAAACCGATCAGGCGCCCTTGTTGATGGGCATTGCCGGAGCGGCCTTCTTGGCGTGCTTCTTGTGCTTCTTGTGCTTCTTGGCCTTCTTGGTGTGCTTCTTGTGCTTCTTGTGCGCAGGCTTGGCGGCCGGAGCTTCGGCTGCAGGAGCCGCGGCCGGTGCGGGCTGGGCCAGGACGGGCATGGCGAAAGCGGCGACGAGTACGGCTGCCAGCAGTTTGTTGATCTTCATCGTTTTCCTCTATATCTCAGTGTTGTGTGCTCCACAAGTCCACCGGCGTGCTCACGGGCGCCGGCCTTGTGCATCCTTAACGCAGGGCTTTTGCGGCACGTTGACAGCTTCCTGGAAGCTCCCCCCTGAAGGCCGCTGTCAGCCGCAGGGCCATCATAGCGAGCATGGCGCGATTCAGTCCGCCGGTAAGAGCGCGATTTGCCGTTCATTTCCAAGCAGCGCGATGGCGCGGATTGCGTGATTACCAGTTATCGGCCGCGATCAGGTCGATGCGATCGGTGCAGAAGGCGTCCACGCCCCAGCTGCGGATCTCGGCGGCACGCGCCGTCTCGTTGACGGTATAGCAGAACAGGCCGTAGCCGGCAGCCTTGACGGCGGCGGCCAGCGCCGGCGTGAGGTGCTTGTGGTTGGTATGCAGGGCCACGGCCTGCAACTGCTGCAGGCGCGCTTCCCAGTCGTCATGGATCACGTCGGTCAGGAAGCCCCGCGGCAGCTGTGGCGCCACGTCCTTGGCGGCGAGCAGCGCCTCGAAGGAAAACGAGGACAGCACCGGCAGCGACGCTGCCGGTGCACCGTCGAAGCGACGTGCCACCGCCTGCGCGGCCAGTTCGGCGGTGCGGCGGGCATGTTCGGGGGCGGCCGGCTTGATCTCGACGTTCATCCAGATACCGTGTTCCAGGCAGAAGTCCAGCCCCTGCTCCAGCGTGCAGATGCGCTCGCCAGCAAAAGAAGCGTCCAGCCAGGCGCCCGCTTCGAGCTCGCGCAGCTCGGCCCAGTCGGTCTCGGCGATCTTGCCGCTGCCGGGCAGGGTGCGTCCGCGCTGGGGGTCGTGCATCAGGATGGGGACGTCGTCGCGGGTGAGCATGACATCGAACTCGGCCGCGCGATAACCGTGCTGCAGACCGGTGCGAAAGCCGGCCAGGGTGTTTTCCGGTGCCAGCGTGCCACCGCCGCGATGGGCGAGGATCTTGGGATAGGGCCACATGGTGTTCTCTCCAGACAGGAAGATCGGGACAGGCAGGCGCAAGCACCGCCAATGGGCGCATAAGGTAGTGCAGATCGCGCCGCGCCACAAGCATTTGGCGACATGCCGGCGGCATCTGGTCGCATGGTGCTGGCCGCTCACCCTGCCCAGGCGCATCCTGCGGCCATTCCCCCCCATCCTGCGAGAGCGCCATGCCTGTATCCGACCAGCCCGAAAGCGTCAGCCCCGACCAGTTCCGGCAAGCCCGGCGCCGGGTCGAGCGGCAACTGGGTTTCCTGCGCCACCTGGCCCTCTATGTAGTGGTCAATGCCGGCCTGGTCACCCTGAACCTGCTCACCGCGCATCACCACTGGTGGAGCCTGGGGCCTCTCCTTGGCTGGGGAATCGGGTTACTATTCCACGCCCTGGGCGTATTCGGGCGCTTTCCCGCCGGCTGGAAGCAGGCGATGATAGAGCGCGAGCTGCGCCGCCACTGACTGGCACGGCCACCGGCGCCCGTCCGCAAGCCCGCCAGCCCGCTTCACCACCGAGAACGCATGAATCAACGAGATACCTCCGTCCCACCCCGCCTGCTGCTGTTGCTGCGCGAACTGGCCAGCTCGCTGCTGCCCACGCTGGTGATCAACCTGCTGTGCGCGCTGGCGGTGACCTACCTGATGCGCATCGGCGGCAGCTTCTACGAAAACCTGCAGGTCTCGATGTGCATCGGCCTGCTGGCCATGCTGTTCATCAACGGCACGCGCCTGGCGATCTGGGGCGATGGCCCGCCCAACAAGCTCGGTTTTGCCGTCCTGATCCTGGTGGCCGCACCCGTGTCGGTGCTGCTGGGCCGCATCCTGGCCAGCCTGTTGCTGGGCCAGCCCATCCTGAGCCTGGTCCCCGAGCACAGCGACAACATCATCGCGGCGATCGTGCTGACCTTCCTGGTCTGCTTCGGCGCCACCCTGTTCTTCTGGAACCGCCAGAAGCTGGCCGCCCTGGAGGCCCACGCCAGCCAGGTCGAGAAGCAGGCGGTGCAAGCCCAGCTGCAGATGCTGCAGGCACAGATCGAGCCGCACATGCTGTTCAATACCCTGGCCACCCTGCAATCGCTGATCAGCACCGATCCGCTGCAGGCCGAACTGATGCTCAACCAGCTGGTGCAATACCTGCGCACCACCCTGTCGGCCTCGCGCGCCGACAGCACCACGCTGCAAAAGGAATTCGACCTGATCAAGGCCTATCTGGGCCTGATGTCGCTGCGCATGGGCATGCGCCTGTCCTATACCCTGCAACTGCCGGAGCACCTGGGCCGGCTGCGCCTGGCGCCGATGCTGCTGCAGCCACTGGTGGAAAACGCCATCAAGCACGGCCTGGAGCCCAAGGTGGAAGGCGGCAATTGCACCGTGCGCGCGGCCATCCACAACGACATGCTGGTGCTGAGCGTGCTCGATACCGGCGTGGGCCTGCCCACCAGCTTCAGCCTGAACCAGCCGCCGGCGCAGAAGGAGCCGGTCATCGGCATGCACTTCGGCCTGGACAATATCCGCGAACGGCTGGTGACCCTCTATGGTCCGCTGTCCGAACTGATCATCACCCATAACGTCCCGGCTGGCGCGATGGCCCAGGTCACCATCCCGCTCAAGACGCTCAAGGCGGCGCACCGGCCCGCCAAGAGCAGCCGCCTGCTCGATCACTGACCACCCAGCGGAAACGCGCATGCCCTCTCCTACCGCCCTGATCGCCGAAGACGAACCCTTGCTGGCCAAGGCGCTAAGCCAGGCGCTGCAACGCACCTGGCCGCAGCTGGACGTGCTGCAGCTGGCCCCCAACGGCATCGTCGCGCTGGAGCAGGCGCTGGCGCTGCGCCCCGATGTGCTGTTCCTGGATATCAAGATGCCCGGCCAGAGCGGCCTGGAGGTGGCCCGCGAACTGGCCGAGCAATGGCCGCAAGGCCCGGGTGAGAAGCCCTTCCCGCTCATCGTCTTTGTGACGGCCTATGACGAGCATGCCCTGGAGGCCTTCGAGCGGGCCGCCATCGATTACCTGCTCAAGCCGGTCACCGATGCCCGCCTGGGCAGCACCGTGCAACGGCTGCAAACCCTGCTGGCGCAACGCAGCGCCAGCAGCCAGGACGACTACCTGGAGCTTGCCCTGGCCCGGCTGCGACAACTGGCCGCCCCGGCAGAGCAAGCGGCGACGCCGCGCCTGGAGATCATCCGCGCCGCCGTCGGCAACCGCACCCGGCTGATCCCGGTGGAGGAGGTGCTCTACTTCGAGGCCACCGACAAATACGTCAATGTCGTCACCGCCGATGGCGAGGCGCTGATCCGCACCAGCCTGCGCGAACTGCTGCCCCAGCTGGATGGACGCCAGTTCTGGCAGATCCATCGCGGCACCGTGGTACAGGTGCGCAAGGTGCAGGCGGCACTACGCGACGAGGCCGGCAAGCTCTCGCTGGTACTGCATGACCGGCCCGAGAAACTGCCGGTGAGCCGCCTGTTCGCCCATCTGTTCAAGCAGATGTAGGCAAGCCCCACGGGCAGCCCCGGCACACGTCCTAGCGGTAGTAGCCGCCATAGTACGGATGATAGTAATGCGGCTGCGGCGGGCCAACCGGCACCACCACGCAAGCAGACAAGGTAGCGGCAGCCAGGGCGGCGGCCACGATCAGTTTGATCCATCGTTTCATGATGTCCTCCATCGTTACGGTCTTGTTAGGTAGGCCAGACAAGTCGCCAAGCCACACTGGCAGATTGCCAGCGTGGCCCCATGACAGGTAATTCCTGCTCGTATCATCTGTAACAAGAAAACCGACCGCTGGCGTTGTCATCTGGCAAAAAATCCGGCCCGGTCGGGCGCAAAGGCCGATGAAAACGGGCGCGTGGGGTAAAATGCTTGCCATCTGAATAAATA
This sequence comes from Herbaspirillum sp. NPDC087042, assembly GCF_044745245.1. NCBI lineage: Bacteria > Pseudomonadati > Pseudomonadota > Betaproteobacteria > Burkholderiales > Oxalobacteraceae > Herbaspirillum > Herbaspirillum sp. NPDC087042. The sequence continues at coordinate 17,666 of NZ_JBIUZW010000019.1, forward strand.
GGCATTCCTCCCGATTCATCCCATGAGCAACGAACTGAAAAACGGACACACCCCTGCCCCCTCCACCAATTTCCTGCGCGGCATCATCGAGGCCGACCTGGTCTCCGGCACCTACGCCGAGCGCGGCAACCAGGATGGCCAGGCGCTGCCGCAGGTGGTGACCCGTTTTCCGCCCGAACCCAACGGCTACCTGCACATCGGCCACGCCAAGTCGATCTGCCTGAACTTCGGCCTGGCCGCCGACTACGCCGGCCGCTGCCACATGCGCTTCGACGACACCAACCCTGAAAAGGAAGAACAGGAATACGTCGACACCATCCTGGACTCGGTCAAGTGGCTGGGCTTCTCCTGGGAGCATGAAAGCAAGTCGCACCTGTACTACGCCAGCAACTACTTCGACGTCATGTACGCCTGTGCCCAGGCGCTGATCCGCAAGGGCCTGGCCTATGTCGACGAGCAGAACGCCGAGCAGATGCGCGAGAACCGCGGCACCCTGACCGAAGCCGGCAAGAACTCGCCGTGGCGCGACCGCCCGGCCGACGAATCGCTGCGCCTGTTCGAGGAAATGCGCGACGGCAAGCACCCGGACGGTTCCATGATCCTGCGCGCCAAGATCGACATGGCCAGCCCCAACATGAACCTGCGCGATCCGGCCATCTACCGCATCCGCCACGCCACCCACCACAACACCGGCGACAAGTGGCGCGTGTACCCGATGTACACCTTCGCGCATCCGATCGAAGACGCGCTGGAAAGCATCTCGCACTCCATCTGCACCCTGGAGTTCGAAGACCAGCGCCCGTTCTACGACTGGCTGCTGGAACAGCTGGCCGAGGAAGGCTTCTTCAAGAAGCCGCTGCCGCACCAGTACGAATTCGCCCGCCTGAACCTGACCTACATCATCACCAGCAAGCGCAAGCTGCGCCAGCTGGTGGATGAGAAGATCGTCTCTGGCTGGGATGACCCGCGCATGCCCACCATCGTCGGCCTGCGCCGTCGCGGCTACACCCCGGAAGCGATCCGCCTGATGTGCGACCGCACCGGCGCCTCCAAGAACAACAGCTGGATCGACTTCAGCGTGCTCGAAGGCGCGCTGCGTGAAGACCTCGATCCCAAGGCCCCGCGCGCAGTGGCCGTGCTGCGCCCGCTGAAGCTGATCATCGACAACTTCCCCGCCGGCCAAAGCATCGACTGCAGCGCCCCGGTCTATCCGCCGGCGCACCCGGAACACGACAGCGCGCACCGCCATTTCCCCATCACCAAGGAATTGTGGATCGAACGCGAAGACTTCATGGAAGAACCCACCAAGGGTTACTTCCGTCTCTTCCCTGGCAACAAGGTGCGCCTGCGCTACGGTTACGTGGTCGAGTGCACCGGCTGCGACAAGGATGAACACGGCAACGTCATCGCCGTGCATTGCAACTACTTCGAAGACAGCAAGAGCGGCACCGAAGGCAGCTCCAATTACAAGGTCAAGGGCAACCTGCACTGGGTCAGCGCCGAGCACGCGCTGGCCACCGAAGTGCGCCTGTACGACCGCCTGTTCTCGGACCCGCACCCGGATGCCGGCGGCAAGGATTTCCTGGCCGCCCTGAATCCGAACTCCAAGGAAGTCATCACCGCCTACCTGGAGCCGACCTTGAAGAGCGCCAAGCCCGGCGAGATCTACCAGTTCGAACGCCACGGCTATTTCGTCGCCGACCGCGTCGACTCGACCGATGGCCAGCCGGTCTTCAACCGCGCCGTGACGCTCAAGGACAGCTGGGGCAAATAAGCCCGGTGTTCCGGGGAACCGGCCGCAAGGCCACGCGGGCGGCGCACTGCGCTACGCCGCCCGTGCACAGGGAAGGCGCAATGGCGTGGAGCTTTCCACGTCGACCGGCAAGGGGAAGGCTCATGTTCGAGCAGATCAAGATCCAGCGCATGTCGATGGCCACCATCTACAAGCTGCTGGCCATCGGCACCACGTTCTCGCTGGTGCCGTTTTCAACGCTGATGGGCGTGCTCTCGCTGTTCGGCGCCCAGACCATCACCTGGGATGGCAAGCACCTGATCGGCTATGACGGCCTGATCGCCTCGCCCTTCATCGGCCTGTTCCTGTCGGGCTTCATCACCCTGTTCCTGGGCACGCTCTGCACCATCGGGCTGTGGCTGTATTCGCTGTGGCGCCCGCTGGCGCTGCGCGTGGAGCCAGTGGACAACCTCGATATCGACAAGCTGATCCGCGACAGCGAAGAAGCCATGGCCACGCGCGACTGAAGCGCCGGAGCGCCGGGTGGCATACCACCATCGGCGCCTAGAACATCCTCATCCATTTCAGGAAGGCCACGGTGGCCACACCGAGGCCGCCCATGATTCCCATCACGATCCAGAACGAGCCCTCGTCATGCAGGCCCGGCAGCCCCGCCACGTTCATCCCGAAGATCCCCGATACCAGCGTGGCCGGCATCAGCAAGGCGGTCAGCACCGATAGTGCCATCAGGTTGCGGTTCATCTGTTCCGACATCTGCGAGGCGATCTCTTCCTGCAGCAGCTTGGCCCGTTCATAGACGGCTTCCACGGTGGAATGCAGTTCATTGAGTTCGTCCAGGGCGTGGGTCAGGTCTTCCAGCGCCTCCAGCGGTACCCAGGACGGACGCAGGCGATGGAACTGCGCCAGGATGCGCCGCTCCGGCGCGATGAAGCGGCGCAGCTCGGCCAGTTGCCGGCGGATCCCCGAGAGTTCGCTGCGGTCTTCGGCACGGCGGTCCGAGAGCACCGAGAATTCGATGTCATCGACCTTGTCATTGAGCTTGTCCAGGCGCGCATTGAAGCCATCGGCCAGGCAGCGCAGCAGCTCGGCGAACAGGTCCATGGGATTGTCGAACTCGCCGCCATCGAGCACCTTCTGGCGCAGCATGTTGGTGGAGATCAGCGGCTGGGTGCGCAAGGTCAGCAGGCGGGTGCGGTCCAGGTAGAAATGCAGGGCCCCCTTCTCGGTGCCGGTATCGCCGATCTCCATCTTCATGTCGGTGAGCGTGCCGTAGACGCCGTCGGGCGTGGCATGCAGGCCGGGATGGGTATCGCTGCTGAGGAGGAATTCGGTGATGTATTCCGCAATCCCGCTGTGATGCTGCATCCAGTGCTGGATCTTGACGTCGGCCGTCTTCACATGCAACCAGGTGAACTCCGGCGCAGCCGGCCGGTAGTCGATCAGGTCATTCCATTTGAGCTGGCTGGCGCGGCCCTCGTTGAAGCGGAAGGCGCAGATGAATCCGGCCGGTTCATAGAGCAGGTGCAGGGCGTGCGGCGTATCCGGCGGATTGTGCATGGCGGCCAGTCGATAAGGGCTTCAGAGGATGAACCGGCATTCTAGCGGTCCTCTTTGACCCATTTATGACAAACCCGTGACGGCGACATGCCGTGCCGCCACGCCAGCAGATCAGTAGTTGAAGTTGCGGTTGCCGTAGGCTTCGCGGGCGGCGTCGCACACGCGGATCTGGGTCGCGCTCATGCCGGAGGTACCGTTGAGCGAGCATTGATCGGCCACCGACTTGGCCTCGTCGAGATTCTGGCGGAAATAGGCGTAGTCCTTCTTGCCACCGATGGCATCGCAGGCCGAGAGCAATGGAAGTGCAATGCACAGCAAAGCCGGCAGACGAATGAACTTGTTCATGCAGCGAATCCCCTGAAAACCGGGCCCCGGCCCGAAGACATGCAGCTTCGCGTCACGGCTCCCTCCCCGGGGCCGATGCGGCGTATGGTCGCTGCGACGCCGCAAAGTATAGACAGCAAATCCGGATTGCTCAATGGAAATTTCCAGCATTCCCGGCGATGGCCACAAATGCATCCGGATAGCCACACTATCGGCCAGGACCGCCCAGACGACAAGGCCGGTCACATGGACCGGCCTTGTCAGTTCAGTTCAGCAATCCCTCATCCGCGCCGCTTGAGCAAGGCATGCAGGATGATGGCGCCGAAGGTGGCGGTACCGATGCCACCCAGTGCGAAACCACCCAGCTTGAGGGTGAAGTCGCCCGCGCCCAGCACCAGGGTGACGGCCGCCACGATCAGGTTGGTATTGTTGGAGAAATCAACCTTGTTCTCCACCCAGATGCGCGCACCCGAGACGGTGATCAAGCCGAACACCACGATCGACACACCCCCCAGCACCGCACCCGGGATGGTCAGGATGGCCGCGCCGAACTTGGGCGAAAAGCCCAGCAGGATGGCAATGGCCGCCGCCACCACGAACACCAGGGTGGAATAGATCTTGGTCACGGCCATCACGCCGATGTTCTCGGCATAGGTGGTCACGCCGGTGCCGCCCACGCTGCCCGAGAGCATGGTGGCCAGGCCGTCGCCGATGAAGGCGCGGCCGATGTAGCGGTCCAGGTTCTGGCCGGTCATGGCCGACACCGCCTTGATGTGGCCCAGGTTCTCGGCCACCAGGATGATCGCCACCGGCGCCAGCAACGCCATGGCGCTGGCATGGAAGACCGGGGAAGCGAAGTGCGGCACGCCGAACCAGGCGGCATTGGCCACGCCCGAGAAATCGATGGGCTTGCCCAGGCCGGCGCCGTTGGTCAGTACCGCATAGAGCACATAGGCCAGCAGCAGGCCGACCAGGATCAGCAGGCGTTGCAGCATGCCGCGCGCAAACACCGCTACGCCACCCACGCACAGCACGGTGGCCAGCGCCATCCAGCTGTCGAAGCTGCTGCCGGAGACCCCCTTGACGGCGATCGGTGCCAGGTTCAGGCCGATCACGGCCACCACGGCACCGGTCACCACCGGCGGCATCAGCGACTCGATCCAGCGCGTGCCCACGCCCGAGACGATCAGGCCGATCACGGTATAGGCCGCACCACAGGCGATGATGCCGCCCAGCGCCACCGGGAGGTTGGCATTGGGGCCCGAACCGGCATAGCCGGTCACGGCGATCACCAGGCCGATGAAGGAGAAGCTGGAACCCAGGTAGCTGGGCACGCGGCCGCCCACCAGCAGGAAGAACAGCAGGGTACCCACGCCCGACATCAGGATCGCCAGGTTGGGATCGAAGCCCATGAGCAGCGGCGCCAGCACGGTCGAACCGAACATGGCGACCACGTGCTGCACGCCCATGGCCAGCGTCTGCGGCGCAGGCAGCCGTTCATCGGCGGCGATCACGGCACCCTTGCCATCGGTGGTGCTGCTGCGCAGCCGCCATTGGGGGAAGTACGAACCCGACATGGAGATCCCTTTCTTAGTGGATTTGTTATGGATTATTCGTGTTGTGGAACGGGGGCTAGTGTATTGAGCGCTCGCACAAATAACAATTGCTGCGGCGGCCCGGACGCAAAAAAATCCGTAAAAGCTTTCCGGGCGCGCCAGCAGTGCTGCGTAGCGGTGCAAAAACCCGGGGCGGTGCGGCCGCCTGCCCCAAAACTGACAGCCACCCCACGGCCTCGCGCCAAGGGAAGATGCGCCAGAGGCCACGGGCATGCTTCTTGCGCCACGGGAGAGGTTAGAATCCCGCCGCCGAGTCATCCTCACCATGTCCATGATCAACCTGACCACCCCCGCCCTGCTCTTCCCCGCCACCTCACTGTTGCTGCTGGCCTATACCAACCGCTTCCTGGTGCTGGCGCAGCTGATCCGCAACCTGCAGAACCAGGGCCAGAACGACGAGCGCGGCCTGGTGATCCGCCAGATCCTCAACCTGCGCAAGCGCATCGTGCTGACCCGCTACATGCAGGCCCTGGGGGTGTCGAGCTTCATCATGTGCGCCGTCTCCATGTTCCTCATCTTCGTGGACCGCAACCGCGCTGCCGAGGTGCTGTTCGGCATCAGCCTGTTCCTGCTGGTGATGTCGCTGCTGGTGTCGCTGTGGGAAATCATGATCAGCACCCGCGCCATCGAGATCACCCTGGAAGACATGGCCCAGAAGCTGGGCCGCTCCAGCGTCGTGGTCGAGTGAAGCGTTTTCAAGGAGCGGCGAATTCTATTGCAGGCCGCCTCCCGGGGAAAATGTGATAATCGCTCGGCCTGGCCGGCACACCACGGTGCCGGCAGGCGACCCTCGACTATGGACTGGAGACCTACATGATCCTGGAACTGGCGGACATCCGCATCCAACCCGGCAAGGAAGCCGAATTCGACCAAGCCATCCAGCGCGGCCTGGCGCAAACCATCTGCAAGGCCCGTGGCTATCTCGGCCACAAGGTACAAAAAGGCGTGGAATCGCCCCAGCGCTACCTGCTCATGGTGCATTGGGCCACCCTGGAAAACCATACCGTGGATTTCCGCGAATCGCCCGCCTTTACCGAATGGCGCGGCATCGTCGGCCCCTTCTTCGCCGGCGCCCCGCAGGTCGAGCATTTCTCGCTGCTGACCGAATCGGCCTGAACATCCGGCCCGCGCCCACCCGGCGCGAAGGAACGTTTGCGGCATCGCCCTGACTAACGGGCAATGAGAGACAGAGCGCGCGTGCCACCCGCGCGCCGCTCGTGTAACATGCGCCGCCACGACAAGAGCGGCGCTGCCGCCGCCCAGGAATACCAGGATGACCAGACTGCCCCGCCTTGCCCATCGCCTTGCCCGCGCCCTCCCCCTCCGCACTCCCTCGCACCGGCGATTGGCCGCAGCTGCGGGCCTGTGCAGCCTCATGCTGGCCCTGGGCGGCTGCGACCACTTCAGCAGCGACGAGCAGCGCCAGGCCGAGGTGGTCGGCAACTTCTACCGCATCCACCTCCAGATCCACGCCCCCGGCCTGCCCTCGGCCGATGAGCTCAAGCAGTTCGAGCCGCTGCTCAGTCACGCCCTCTACACCCTGCTGACCGAGACCGAGGCCGCCGACACCCGCTACCACGCCGCCCTGGGCAACCAGGCCGCCCCGCTGATCGATGGCGACCTGTTCACCTCGCTCTACGAAGGCGCCACCTCGTTTGCCGTGCAATCCTGCGACAGCGACGCCCAGCGCGCCTCCTGCCAGGTGGCCCTGCGCTATCGCAAGGATGGCGCCGACGAATCCTGGAACGACAAGATCCTGCTGGTGCTGGAAGGCCAGCAGTGGCGTATCGATGACATCGAATTCATCGGCAACGACCAGTCCTCGCAACGCGAATACCTCAGCGACACCCTTACCGACGCCATCAAGCAGGCCCAATGAGACGCCACGTTCCGCTGGCCGGGCGGCGTGAGCGGAATTGGCGGCCTTTTGGCAATGTGTTCTCGGCCTTCCCGCCGGGTCAACCGGCGTAAGATTGCCTTCCAGAATGCTTGTTGCTTTGCCAGCACTTTGCGTGCAGTTGGCATGCAAATGGCCCGCATAGGCCACAACGCGAGGTCATCAGGGGAGATGCCCGATCCAGGACGGGCGGCAGCCATGCCGCGCCCGTCCTTGTGTGCGTCCATCATCGCAACCCGAATCACGAACAGGTCAGACACGCCGTCCCGCCGCACGGGACAGCTCATGGGAGAATTGGATTGAAGCGGATCGCTAAGTTGCTCATCGTCGCCGCCGGCCTGCTGCTTGCAGCCTGCTCGGCCAATGAGGAGGGCAAGGCCGAAGAAGTGGTCAGGGATTTCTACCAGGCGCACCAGTCCAACCGCCCCTCGGGCGCGCTCACGCTCAAGGAACTGATCACCTTCCGCCGCTTCCTGTCGGTGTCCCTGTTCGACCTGCTCAAGGATGTCTCGGTGGCCCAGGAAGCCCTGGTCACCCAGGCTGCGGCCGATCCGGATGAGGATCCGCCGGCACCGCTGGTGCAGGGTGACCCCTTTACCGGCCATCCCGGCAGCGACTCCACCTTCCGCGTGGTCCAGTGCGAAGCCCAGGAGCGCGAGGCCACTTGCACGGTGGAACTGATCTTCAGCGATGCCAAGCTGCAGGCGCCGGCCAAGTGGACCGACAAGGTCCTGCTGGCGCGCGATGCACGCGGCTGGGTGATCGACAACATCCAGTATCCGGGTGGTGCCGCGCCGCTGCGCAAGGGCAGCCTGCAGGACGCCATGCGCAAGGTATTGAAGCGCGATACGGCGCCGCTGCAATAAGGCCGCGCCAGCCCCAAGTCCTTCGAAAATATCGCTTTCCTCGCTGCGCGGCACTCCCGCGTGGCGGCATTGGCGGCATTGGCGGCGCAAGGCTCTATAATCGCGCGATTCCCTTAGAACCACGCCGCGATGTCCAATCACACCTTCCTCTGGCACGACTACGAAACCTTTGGCGCCGTGCCGCGCCGTGACCGTCCCGCGCAGTTCGCTGCCGTGCGCACCGACGCCGAGCTCAACGAGATCGGTGAGCCCATCATGATCTACTGCAAGCCGGCCCCGGACTACCTGCCCGACCCGGTCTCCTGCCTGATCACCGGCATCACGCCGCAGCACTGCCTGGAACACGGCCTGCCCGAACATGAATTCGCCGCCCGCATCGAAGCGGCCCTGGGCGAACCCGGCACCATCGGCGTGGGCTACAACACCATCCGTTTCGACGATGAAGTGACCCGCTTCATGTTCTGGCGCAACCTGATCGATCCGTACGCGCGCGAATGGGCCAACGGCTGTGGCCGCTGGGACCTGCTGGACGTGGTACGCCTGACCTATGCGCTGCGCCCGCAGGGCATGCAGTGGCCCACCAAGGAAGATGGCAGCGTCAGCTTCAAGCTGGAACACCTCTCCAAGGCCAACGGCCTGGTCCACGAAGCCGCCCACGATGCGCTCTCCGACGTGCGCGCCACCATCGCGCTGGCACGCCTGATCCGCCAGAACAATCCGCGCCTGTTCGACTTCGCGCTGGCCCTGCACAAGAAGGATAAAGCCGCCGCCGAGATCGGCCTGCCGGTGGCCAAGCCTTTCCTGCATGTGTCGGGCATGTTCCCGGTGGCCAATGGCTGCCTGGCGCTGATGTGGCCGCTGGGCATGCATCCGACCAACAAGAATGAAGTGATCGCCTGGGATCTCGGCTACGACCCGAGCGAACTGGCGGGCCTGGATGCGGCCACCGTGCGCGAACGCATGTTCACCCGCAAGGATGAGCTGCCCGAGGGCATGACGCGCCTGCCGGTCAAGAGCATCCACCTCAACAAGTCGCCGATGGTGGTGGGCAGCCTCAAGACGCTCTCCGCCGAGCGCGCCGCCGAACTGGGGGTCGATGTGGAAAAGGCCCTGCGTCACGCCGAACAGGCAGCTGCCCTGCCCGACCTGTCGCCGCTGTGGCGCGAGGTGTACCAGCGCACGAGCGAGGGTGCGCCGGACGTGGACGAGGATCTGTATGGCGGCTTCATCGGCAACGGCGACCGCCGCCAGCTCACGCAACTGCGCGCCCTGTCGGCGCAGGAACTGGCCCAGGCCAGCGTGGCCTTCGACGACGCCCGCCTCAACGAGATCCTGTACCGCTACCGCGCCCGCAACTTCCCCGACAGCCTCAGCGCCGAAGAAGCCCAGCACTGGGAAGAGCACCGCGCCGCGCGGCTGTTCGAGGGCGACGGTGGCGCCCGCACGATCGCACAGCTGTTCGAGCAGATCGACCAGTTGCAGGAAGAGGCCGACGACGAACGCACCCAGGACATCCTGGGTGCGTTATACGACTATGCGGAGATGATCGCCCCCGCCAATCAGTGAGGCCGGAGCGCCGGCTGCCTCATTCGGCAGCCGGCTTGCCCTGCGCCTTGAGCTTGCCGATGAATGCGCGCATGGCTGGCTGGATCTCCTCGAAGAGTGGATGCTTGCGGTTCTTGAGCATCACCTCCGTAAAGAGCTTTAAGCCCAGCGCCAGTTGCGCGCTGGTATCGCTGTCGAACTGGCCGTTGCCGCGCACGCGCTCGATGATGCTGAAGAGATCGTCATGGTTGCCCGCCTCGAAGCTCAATGGCGCATGCTGCGTCTGCCCTTCCGAGGTGGTGGCCAGGTGTTCCAGGGTGATGCGATAGCGATGTTCCCTCATGCTGTTTCCTTCCTGATCGGGCCGGCGCTCAGATGCGCTCCACGGCCACCGCTGCGCGGTCGATGATGTCGATGATGGCGTGCAGTTCTTCCTTGGACAGCCGCCCCTTGGCCAGCCGCGTATGCAGCGCCATGCGGAAGTTCTGTACCGCACGTTGCAGTTCGGGCGAATCGGCGTCGGGACGCTCCTGGCGGCGTAGTTCGAACTTGCGCAGCACCTGCTGCAAGAGTTCGGCGTTCTCTTCCAGGTGCGCCTGTCCTTCGGGACTGATGCTGTAGAGCTTCTTGCCGCCGTCCTCGCCTTGCACCGAGGCAAACCCCATTTCTTCCAGCAGGGTCAGGGTCGGGTAGATCACGCCCGGGCTGGGGCTGTAGCCGCCGCCAACCAGGTGCTCGATGGCCTTGATCATGTCGTAGCCGTGGCGCGGCTTTTCCTGCAACAGGTGCAGCATGACGATGCGCAATGCGCCCTGCTCGAACATGCGCGCACCGCGCCCGCCGCCACCGCCACCTTCGCGGCCACGCGGGCCATGGTGGCCGCGCGGGCCTTCTTCTTCGAACATGCCGCCGCCATGATGCGGACGGTCAAAACGGTGATGCTTGGGGCCGTGGCCGGCACGGGCCATGAAATGCTTGAACATGGTGTTTCCTTTTTGTCGGATGCTTCAATGCAGCGATTATCGAACGCTGCGTGTCGATCGATAGAGCTAAGATATATCTTTAAAAGAGCTATTTCAAGATATATCTTAATAATATTTTTAGTTACTTAAAAGAAATCATCGGAAGGAAAAGCCTGCACCGTCAGGACGGCGACATTGCTGCCGGGCCGGAAGTGTTACCTTCACGGAAGCAGCGCACACCACAACAACATCAGGAGACCCGCATGACCCAGCCCTCAGGCGCGCCGATCGGCCGCTTCCCCATTCCCGAACTGAACGACCTGCCCGCCGATGTCCGCGAGCGCATCCTGGCGGTGCAGGAAAAGTCCGGTTTCATTCCCAACGTATTCCTGGTGCTGGCACATCGCCCGGAGGAATTCCGCGCCTTCTTCGCCTATCACGATGCGCTCATGGACAAGCCCGGCAAGCTGAGCAAGGCCGAGCGCGAGATGATCGTGGTGGCCACCAGCAACGCCAACCAGTGCCAGTACTGCGTGGTGGCGCATGGTGCGATCCTGCGCATCCGCGCCAAGGATCCGCTGCTGGCCGACCAGGTTGCCATCAACTACCGCAAGGCCGATATCAGCGAGCGGCAACTGGCCATGCTGGACTTCGCCATGAAGGTCTCGGCCAGCGCCTGGGCCGTCAACGATGCCGATTTTGCCCTGCTCAGGCAGCACGGCTTCGGCGATGAGGAAGCCTGGGATATCGCCGCCATCGCGGCCTTCTTCGGCATGTCGAACCGGCTGGCCAATGTCACCAGCATGCGGCCCAACGACGAGTTCTACCTGATGGGGCGCGTGCCCCTGCAATAAGGCATCAGACCGCCGTCAGCGCTGGCCGGCGTGCCAGCGCGCCACCCGGCGCAGGCATTCGGGCAGGTCCGCCGGCACCAGCTCGCAGGCGCCGGCCAGCATGAGGTTGCGCGGCAGGCCGAAGTCCTCGATATGCATGCCCTCGCGGCAGTAACCGGCCTCGCCCTGCGGGATCTGGTGCAGCAGGTCTTGCGTGGGAGTGTGGTAGCACCAGACCTTCTTGCCGCGCCCGACCGCGTAGCCGATCTCGAAGACGGTGCCCGAGTCCGGTTCATGTCCGCGAAAATCGCGCACATTGGCCACCACGTAATCGGCCGACTCGATCAGGGCGATATTGAGCTCGTAGATGCGTCGCGCCACTTCCCCACGGCTCTCGCCGCTGACCTCATCGTCCCCCGGGCACAGCGCCACCAGGCCCAGTTCGGCGCACCATTGCCGGATGTGCGCCTTGTGCTGCGCATAGTCGCGCATGAAGACATCGGGGCCGGCCATGTAGATGCGGGGCTGGGTCATGATCTGGAATCCTGGTCGATTGATCGGGTCGCCCAGCATACGCCACAAATCGCTCAGGACACAGGGGCCCGCTCTTGCCCCCAGTGTTGCCCCAGGTCGAAGTCGGCGCCGAAATCATCGACCTGCACAGACAGGTCGCCCTCGTGCGCGAAGGCATCGAGCGCCTCCCTCTCCTGCACCGAGACCAGCCCGCGCTCCAGCGCCAGTGCGCTCCAGGCGGGCAGCTCGCGCAGGCTCTGCGGCATCGGCGGCAGCTTGCCCTCCTTGATATCGGCCTTGAGGCGATGTTCCAGTTGCTGCACGATGGGCGTCAACGCAAAGGCGCGTTCGCCGCAGGCCAGCGGATCACCGCTGCGCGGCAGGTAGGCGTCCGCCACCAGGCGGTCGCGACTCTCGCCGGGGGTCTGCATGGCGCGGGCGACCTCGGTGCCGAGCAGATCCGAGGGCTTGCGGTAGGCTCGTCCCAGCGGGAAGACCAGCACCCGCAACAAGGCTGCCACCCAGGGATTGGGGAAGTTCTGCAAGACCTCGATGATGGCTTCCTGGGCCCGGTTCAGCGCATCCTGCACCGACCAGTGCACATAGGGCAGGTCGGCCTCTTGCCGGCCATCATCCTCGTAGCGCTTCAGCACCGCCGACACCAGGTACAGCTGCGAGAGCACATCGCCCAGCCGTCCCGAGATGCGTTCGCGGAACTTGAGCGTGCCGCCCAGCACGCCCATGCTGGCGTCAGTGAGCAGCGCAAAGGCCGACGACAGGTGCACCACGCTGCGGTAGTAGCGGCGCGTCTGGCGCGCCGCCTGGCCGCTGGAGGGCAGCAGCCAGCCGCCGCTGATGCCACCGGTGAAGCTGCGCGCGGCATTGGCGGCAACGAAGGACAGGTGGGCAAACAGCAGGCGGTCGAACTCCTGCACGGCGCGCTCGCGGTCCTCGTCGGCAGCCGTGGCCAGCTCCTGCAGCACATAGGGATGGCAACGGATCGCCCCCTGGCCGAAGATGATCAGGCAGCGCGTCAGGATATTGGCGCCTTCGACCGTGATGGCGATCGGCACCTGCTGGTAGATGCGCGCCAGGAAATTGCCCGGCCCCATGCAAATGCCCTTGCCGCCGATCACATCCATGCCGTCGTTGACCACCATGCGCCCGCGCTCGGTGACGTGGTACTTGGAGATGGCCGAGATTACCGAGGGCTTCTCGCCCGCATCCACCGCCAGTGCCGACAGGCGCCGCGTGGCATCCATCATGTAGAGGTTGCCGCCCATGCGCGCCAGCGCCTCCTGCACGCCTTCGAACTTGCCGATCTCGATCCTGAACTGGCGCCGCATGGCCGCATAGGCGCTGGTGCCGCGCACGGCCAGCTTGGAAAAACCGACGCTGGACGAGGGCAGCGAAATGGCCCGGCCCGCCGCCAGGCATTCCATGAGCATGCGCCAGCCGCGCCCGACCTGGGCCACCCCGCCGATGACCCACTCTGCCGGGATGAAGACGTCCTGCCCTTCGGTAGGGCCATTCTGGAACACCGCATTCAACGGCCAGTGACGCCGGCCCGTGATCACCCCCGGATGATCGGTCGGGATCAGCGCGCAGGTGATACCGGGCTCGGGATCGCCCCCCAGCAGGCCATCCGGATCGCGCACCCGGAAGGCCAGGCCCAGCACGGTGGCAATCGGTGCCAGCGTGATGTAGCGCTTGCTCCAGGTGACCCGGAAGCCCAGCGTCTCGCGCCCCTCATGCACGCCCTTGCAGACGATACCGATGTCAGGAATGGATGCCGCATCCGAGCCCGCATAGGGGCTGGTCAGGGCGAAGCAGGGAATCTCCTGCCCCTGCGCCAGGCGCGGCAGGTAGTGGTTCTTCTGCGCCTCGGTGCCGTAGTGCAGCAGCAACTCGGCCGGGCCCAGCGAATTGGGCACCATCACCGCAATGGCGGCGGCCGAACTGCGCGAACCCAGCTTCATGATCACCTGCGAATGGGCATAGGCGGAGAACTGCTTGCCGCCATACTGGCGCGGGATGATCATGCCCAGGAAACCCTTGTCCTTGATGAATTGCCAGACCGCGGGCGGCAGGTCCAGCGTCTTCACGCTGGTCTCCCAGTCGCTGACCATGGCGCACAAGGCCTCCACCTCGTTGTCCAGGAAGGCTTGCTCCTCGGGGGTGAGGCGTGGCGGCGGCAGTTCGAACAGGCGCGGCCAGTGCGGCCTGCCCGAGAACAGCTCGGCATCCCACCAGACCGTGCCGGCCTCGATGGCATCGCGCTCGGTGGCCGACATGCGCGGCATGATCTTGCGGAACAGGTCCAGCGCCGGGCGCGTCATCAACTGCTGGCGCACGGACTTCAAGGCCACCAGCAGGGTAGGCGTCCCCATCAGGATGGCCAGCAGCACCTGCACTGGCAACTCCACCCCCGCCAGGCGACCACCCAGCCAGATCCAGCCCAGTTCAGCCACCAGCCAGACCCAGGCACTGGTACGCGCCATCATCAGCGCCAGCTTGACCACCACGAGAAGAATGAGCCAGATGAGCATGTGTCGCCTCCTGTTGTCATTGTTGAGGGGCAGTGTGGCACCGAAAGTCCGCCGCGCCAAGCTTACCGTGCCGCGCCGCCGGGCGACATAGGACGGCGCCACCAGCGCCCCGTCAGACAATGTCGGACAAGCCGGCCGGGCCCGCCTTCCATTACAATCGCGGCAGTATCAAATGCAGCCAGCGAGGAACAGATCATGAAATGGGAAGGCAACCGCGAAAGCGATAACGTGGAAGACCGCCGTGGCGAGGATGGCGGCGGTGGCGGCGGTGGTGGCTTCGGCTTCGGTGGGCGCTCCATCGGCCTGGGCACGGTGGCCGTGGCGCTGGTGGCCTCCTACTTTCTGGGCATCAACCCGCTGACCATGCTCAACCTGCTCTCCGGCGGCGGTGGCGCACCGGCGCCGGTGCAGCAGCACGCCCCCGCCCACAAGCCGCCGCCGGACGACCAGATGGCCCGCTTCGTCTCCACCGTGCTGGCCGATACCGAAGACACCTGGGGCCAGATCTTCGCCGCCAACGGCAAGCAATACGTGCGGCCCAAGCTGGTGCTCTTCTCGGGCAGCACGCCGACCGCCTGCGGCACCGGCCAGACCGCGACCGGCCCCTTCTACTGCCCGGGCGACCAGAAGGTCTATATCGACCTGTCCTTCTATGACCTGATGAAGCAGCGCTTCAAGGTCTCCGGCAACTTCGCCCAGGCCTATGTGATCGCCCATGAAGTCGGCCATCATGTGCAACACCTGATGGGCATTTCCGACAAGGTCGATGCGGCCCGCCGCAATGCCAGCGAGAAACAGGCCAATGCCCTCTCGGTGCGGCTGGAACTGCAGGCCGACTGCTTCGCCGGTGTCTGGGCCTTCCACGCCAACCAGGCCCGCCACATCCTCGAAGAAGGTGATGTCGAAGGCGCCCTGAACGCCGCCTCGGCCATCGGCGACGACGCCCTGCAGCGCCAGGCGCGCGGCGTGGTGGTGCCGGACTCCTTCACCCACGGCAGCTCGGCCCAGCGCGTGAGCTGGTTCAAGCGCGGCATCACCGAGGGCAAGGTAAGCGCCTGCAATACCTTCGCCGCCAAGGAACTGTGATCTCCACCTGCGTTTTTCTGACCATCCATTCGACCACCCGGAACACCTGACATGAGCCATCCCGCCGCCAGCCAGCTGGCCCCCATGCAAGCCGCCCTGCACGACCTGCGCGAGGGCCAGGGCAGCATCGCCACCCTGTGCGCCACCTGGCGCGCCCGCCAAGACGTGATGCAAGCCCTGCCGCCACGTTACCAGCAGGTTGCCGAAGACCTGCTGGGCCGGCTGGAGGCCGGCAGCCTGTTCACCGAGGAAAGCTGTTCCTTCAGCCAGAAGGACCTCACCGACAGCCTCGCCACCTGGCTGGAGAAGGCCGCGCAAACCCTCTCGGCCGCCTGAGCCACACGTCCCCACCCTGGCCGGAAGAACTAGTTCTTCCGGCAGCCCGCCTCCTCCTTCTTCCCTCCCCCGACTGACCGTCGGACGAATGTTGCCCCGCCCGCCCCGCCGATAAGCTCGATAGCGTCCATCAACGCTGGGGGGAGTCTTCATGTCTGACCGCAACGCGCCACGCCAGGCCTATGCCGTGCTGGCGTCCAGCACACTGGCTTTCACCGTGTGCTTCACGATCTGGATGATGTTCGGCGTCATCGGCATCCCGATCAAGAATGCCCTGCATCTCAACGAAACCGAATTCGGCCTGCTCACCGCCATGCCGGTGCTGACCGGCTCCCTGATCCGCGTCCCGCTGGGGATCTGGACCGACCGCTACGGCGGACGCATCGTGTTCTTCCTGCTCATGCTCAGTACCGTGCTGCCGATCTACCTGATCGCCTATGCCAGCGCGTTCTGGCACTTCCTGGTACTGGGCCTGTTCGTGGGCCTGGCCGGCGGCTCCTTCTCGGTGGGCACGCCCTATGTGGCGCGCTGGTTCAAGAAGCAACGCCAGGGTCTGGCCATGGGCGTCTTCGGCGCCGGCAACTCGGGCGCAGCGGTCAACAAGTTCATCGCCCCGGCCCTGATCGCCGCCTCCGGCTGGATGCTGGTGCCGCAGGTCTATGCCGCCATGATGCTGGTGGCGGCACTGGTGTTCTGGCTCTTCTCGTCCACCGATCCCAGCCACCAGGTCAAGTCCGACAGCGGCTTCATGGACCAGCTCCGCATGCTCAGGGATCCCAAGGTCTGGCGCTACTGCCAGTACTACTCGGTGGTCTTCGGCGGCTACGTGGGATTGAGCCTGTGGATCGTCAAGTACTACGTCACCGAATACGGTTTCGATATCCGCCATGCCGCCCTGCTGGCGGCCTGCTTCTCGCTGCCCGGCGGCGTGCTGCGCGCCATGGGTGGCTGGCTGGCCGACCGCCACGGTGCCTACAAGGTGACCTGGTGGGTGATGTGGATCTGCTGGGTCGCCTTCTTCCTGCTGTCCTATCCACAGACCGATTTCACCATCCAGACCGTGGGCGGCCCGCAGAACTTCCATCTGGGCCTGAACCCGGTGCTCTTCACGGTGCTGCTCTTCGTGGTGGGCGTGGCCATGGCCGTGGGCAAGGCCTCGGTATTCAAGTTCATCTCGGATGACTACGGCGCCAACATCGGTGCGGTCTCCGGCATCGTCGGCCTGGCCGGCGGGCTGGGCGGCTTCATCCTGCCCATCCTCTTCGGCATCGTGCTCGACCTCACCGGCGTGCGCAGCTCCTGCTTCATGCTGCTCTACGGCACGGTCTCGTTCTCGCTGGTGTGGATGCACTTCCAGTTCCGCCGCGAAGGCATGCACGCCGCCCAGGCCGCCCTGGCGGCCAAGTGAACCCCGCTTTTCCTGTAAGGAGTCAATGATGAGTCACGTCTTAAATCGCTGGGAACCCGAGAACCCCGAGTTCTGGCACAAGGAGGGCGAGAAGATCGCCAGCCGCAACCTGTGGATTTCCATCCCCTGCCTGATGCTGGCCTTCGCCGTCTGGATGCTGTGGAGCGTGGTGGCGGCCAACCTGGACAAGGCCGGCTTTCACTTCAGCAAGGACCAGCTGTTCTTCCTGACGGCCCTGCCGGCCCTCTCCGGCGCCACCCTGCGCATCTTCTATTCCTTCCTGGTACCGGTCTTCGGCGGTCGCAAGTGGACCGCCATTTCCACCGCCAGCCTGCTGATCCCCGCCATCGGCATGGGCCTGGCCCTGCAGGATCCCGGCACCTCGTATTCCACCCTGCTGGGACTGGCGCTGCTGTGCGGCCTGGGCGGCGGCAACTTCAGCTCCAGCATGGCCAACATCAGCTTCTTCTTCCCCAAGGCGCGCAAGGGCTATGCCACCGGCATGAACGCCGGCATCGGCAACCTGGGGGTGTCGGTGGTGCAGTTCGTCACGCCGCTGGCGATTTCCTCGGCGGTGTTCGCCGCCTCCATTTCCGGGCAGGGCATCGTCTTCCACGACCCCAAGAGCGGCGCCGACGCGATGTACTGGCTCGCCAATGCCGGCTTCATCTGGGTGCCCTTCATCGCCGCCGCCAGCCTCATGGCCTGGTTCGGCATGAACGACATCGCCTCGGCCCAGGCCTCGCTGGCCGACCAGGCGGTGATCTTCAAGCGCAAGCACAACTGGCTGATGTGCTGGCTCTATGTGGGGACCTTCGGCTCCTTCATCGGTTTCTCGGCGGCCTTCGCCATGCTGATCAAGTCGCAGTTCCCCGAGATCGAGGTGGCGAAGTTCGCCTTCCTGGGCCCGCTGGCCGGCGCCCTGGCGCGCCCCGTGGGCGGCATGATCTCGGACCGCATCGGCGGCGCGCGGGTCACCTTCTGGGTCTTCCTGGCCATGGGCCTGACCATCCTGCTGGGCATCCTGCCGGGCCTGCACGGTCACCAGTTCACGCTGTTCCTGGTGTCCTTCATCGTCATGTTCATCCTCACCGGACTGGGCAATGGCTCCACCTTCTGCATGATCCCCATCATCTTCCAGACCGAGCGCGAACGCGCCGTCCAGGGCCAGGGCGAGGCCGCGCTGCTGCAGGCGCGCCTGGATGCGGGCAAGGAGTCCGCTGCCGTGCTGGGTTTCTCGGGGGCCATCGGCGCCTATGGCGGCTTCTTCATCCCGCAGAGCTTCGGCACCTCCATCAAGATGACCGGCGCGCCGGACATGGCCATGTACGTCTTCATCGCCTTCTATGCCAGCTGCATGCTCATCACCTGGTGGTACTACGCCCGCAAGGGTGCGCAGATGCCCTGCTGAGCAAGACCTCGGGTCTAGTTCTTTCGAACTAGGCGGCCTCCTCCGCCTGGATGGCCGCCCTGCCCAAGCCGGCCAATAGGCGCGCGCAGGGCGATTGCCTACACTTTTCAACAGTCAACGCAGGTGGGACGCTCACCCACGCAACCAAGGATTCACGATGAGTCATTTTCTGGACCGATTGAAGTTCATGTCGCGGGTGAAGTCCACCTTCGCCAACGGCCACGGCGCCGTGGTCGATGAAGACCGCCAATGGGAAAACGCCTACCGCAGCCGCTGGCAGCACGACAAGGTGGTGCGCTCCACCCACGGTGTCAATTGCACCGGGTCCTGCTCCTGGAAGGTCTATGTCAAGAACGGCCTGATCACCTGGGAAACCCAGCAGACCGACTACCCGCGCACCCGCCCCGACCTGCCCAACCACGAGCCGCGCGGCTGCCCGCGCGGAGCGTCCTACAGCTGGTACGTGTATTCGGCACAGCGGGTGAAGTATCCGATGATCCGTGGCCGCCTGATGGAACTGTGGCAGCAGGCCCGCAAGACCCTGGGGCCCATCGAGGCCTGGGCCGCCATCAGCGGCGACCCGGCCAAGGCGAACAGCTACAAGTCGGCCCGTGGCCTGGGCGGCTTCGTACGCGCCGACTGGGATACCGCCAACGAGATCATCGCCGCCGCCAATGCCTACACCATCAAGCAATACGGCCCGGACCGCGTGGTCGGCTTCTCGCCCATCCCGGCCATGTCGATGGTGTCCTATGCGGCCGGGGCGCGCTATCTCAGCCTCATCGGCGGCGTGCCGCTGTCCTTCTACGACTGGTACTGCGACCTGCCGCCCGCCAGCCCGCAGATCTGGGGCGAACAGACCGACGTGCCGGAGTCGGCCGACTGGTACAACGCCAACTACCTGATGGTATGGGGCTCCAACGTGCCGCAGACGCGCACGCCGGACGCCCACTTCTACACCGAGGTGCGCTACAAGGGGACCAAGACGGTCGCGGTGTCCTCCGACTACGGCGAGATGGTCAAGTTCGGCGATATCTGGCTGGCCCCCAAGCAGGGCACCGATGCCGCGCTGGCCATGGCCATGGGCCATGTGGTGCTCAAGGAGTTCCACGCCACCAAGGTGTCGGCCTCGCCCTACTTCCGCCAGTACGTCAAGCAATACACCGACATGCCCATGCTGGTGCGCCTGGTCGAACACGATGGCCGCCTGCTGCCCGATCACCTGCTGCGCGCCTCGCAATTGCCCGGCCAGCTGGACGAGGCCAACAACGCCGACTGGAAGACCCTGGCCATCGATGAGACCAGCGGCGAGATCGTCGCGCCCAATGGCTCCATCGGCTACCGCTGGGGCGAAGGCCAGGTCAACGGCGGCGAAAAAGTCGGCCGCTGGAACCTGGAAGCCCGCGACGGCCATTCCGGCCGCAGCATCGATCCCCTGCTCTCGCTGCTGGGCCGCCACGATGAGGTGGCCACCGTCAGCTTCAACTACTTCGGCGGCGACGATGCCCAGCCGCTGCTGCAACGTCAGGTGCCGGTGCGCCGCGTGCGCCTGGCCAATGGCAGCACGGTGCTGGTGGCCACCGTCTACGACCTGATGCTGGCCAACTATGGCGTCGACCAGGGTCTGGGCGGCGATGTCGCCCAGACCTACGACGACGACGTCCCCTACACCCCGGCCTGGCAGGAGAAGCACACTGGCGTCAAGCGTGAACTGGTGATCCAGGTCGCGCGCGAGTTCGCCCAGAACGCCCATGACACCGAAGGCCGCAGCATGATCATCGTCGGTGCGGCGCTGAATCACTGGTACCACAACGACATGATCTATCGCGGCATCATCAACCTGCTGATGATGTGCGGCTGCATCGGCAAGTCCGGTGGCGGCTGGGCTCACTACGTCGGCCAGGAAAAGCTGCGCCCGCAATTCGGCTGGGCGCCGCTGGCCTTCGCCAGCGACTGGGTCCGCCCGCCACGGCAGATGAACGGCACCAGCTTCTTCTACGCCCACACCAGCCAGTGGCGCCACGAAAAGCTGGGACTGGACGAGATCCTTGCGCCCACGGCCGACCGCCAGCGCATCGGCCCCATGAGCATGATCGACATGAACGCCAAGGCCGAGCGCATGGGCTGGCTGCCCTCGGCACCGCAGCTGGAGACCAATCCGCTGGACGTCTGCGATGCCGCCCATGCCATGGGCCAGACACCGCAGGACTACCTCAAGGAAGCGCTCAAGTCGGGCGACATCCACATGAGCTGCGAGGACCCGGACAATCCGAAGAACTTCCCGCGCAACATGTTCGTGTGGCGCTCCAACATCCTGGGCAGCTCGGGCAAGGGCCATGAATATTTCCTGAAATACCTGCTGGGCACGCAGAACGCCCTCTTCGATGATGCCAGCGAGGCCGTGCGCCCCACCGAGGTCAAGTACCGCGAAGAGGCCGCCGAAGGCAAGCTGGATCTGCTGGTGACGCTGGACTTCCGCATGAGCACCACCTGCCTGTACGCCGACATCGTGCTGCCCACCGCGACCTGGTACGAGAAGGATGACCTCAACACCTCCGACATGCATCCCTTCATCCACCCGCTCTCGGAAGCCGTGCAGCCGCTGTGGGAAAGCAAGACCGACTGGGAAATCTACAAGGGCATCGCCCGCGCCTTCACCGACATCGGTGGCGACTACCTGGGCAAGCGCAACGACATCGTGCTGCAACCGCTGATGCACGACACCCCCGGCGAACTGGGCCAGGCCTTCGAACCCAAGGACTGGAAGAAGGGCGAATGCGATCTCATCCCCGGCAAGACCGCGCCCAGCTTCGTGGTGGTGGAACGCGACTACCGCGACATCTATAAGAAGTTCACCTCGGTAGGCCCGCTGCTGGACAAGCTGGGCAATGGCGGCAAGGGCATCAACTGGAATACCGAGCATGAAGTGGGCGAGCTGGGCGGCCTCAACAAGCGCGTCACCGAAGCCGGCGTGAGCCAGGGCCGGCCGCGCCTGGACACCGCCATCGACGCCTGCGAGATGATCCTGACCTTCGCGCCCGAGACCAATGGCCATGTCTCGGTCAAGGCCTGGGAAGCGTTGGGCAAGATCACTGGCCGCGACCACACCCACCTGGCGCGTGGCCGAGAGCATGACAAGATCCGCTTCCGCGACGTGCAGGCGCAGCCGCGCAAGATCATCTCGGCCCCGACCTGGTCGGGGCTGGAATCGGAAGAAGTCAGCTACAACGCAGGCTATACCAACGTCCACGAATACATCCCCTGGCGCACCCTGACCGGACGCCAGCAGTTCTACCAGGATCACCGCTGGATGCTCGATTTCGGCGAGGGCCTGTGCGTCTACAAACCCGCCATCGATACCAAGACGGTAGCGCCGATGCTGGGCAGGAATCCCAATGGCGAAAAGGAGATCGTCCTCAACTTCCTCACGCCACACCAGAAGTGGGGCATCCACTCGACCTACTCGGACAACCTGCGCATGCTCACCCTGAGTCGTGGCGGGCCACATGTGTGGGTCTCGGAAGGCGATGCGAAGAAGGCCGGGCTGGTCGACAACGACTGGGTCGAAGTCTTCAACAGCAATGGCACCCTGACGGCGCGAGTGGTGGTGAGCCAGCGCATTCCCGATGGCATGTGCCTGATGTATCACGCCCAGGAAAAGATCGTCAACACGCCCGGCTCGGAACTGAGCGGCAAGCGCGGCGGCATCCACAACTCGGTCACGCGGGCGGTCCTGAAACCGACCCACATGATCGGTGGCTATGCCCAGCTGGCCTACGGCTTCAACTACCACGGCACCATCGGCAGCAACCGCGATGAATTCATCGTCCTGCGCAAGATGAACAAGATCGACTGGCTGGAAGGCCAGCAGCAAGAAAGGACTGCATCATGAGAATTCGCGCACAAGTGGGCATGGTGCTCAACCTGGACAAGTGCATCGGTTGCCACACCTGCTCGGTGACCTGCAAGAACGTCTGGACCAGTCGCGATGGCGTGGAATACGCCTGGTTCAACAACGTCGAGACCAAGCCCGGCATCGGCTATCCGAAGCAATGGGAAAACCAGAAGAAGTGGAACGGCGGCTGGCGCCGCACCGAAGACGGCCGCCTGGAACCGCGCCAGGGCGGCAAGAAGCGCATCCTCGCCAATCTCTTCGCCAATCCCAACCTGCCGGCCATCGACGACTACTACGAACCCTTTACCTACGACTACGAACACCTGCAGAAGGCGCCCGAGCTCAAGACCCCGCCCACGGCCCGCCCGGTGTCGGTGCTGACCGGCAAGAAGATGGACAAGATCCACTGGGGCCCGAACTGGGAAGACGACCTCGGCGGTGAATTCAGCGCACGCAGCCAGGATGCGCTCTTCGAAGGCGTGCAGAAGGAAATGCACAGCACCTTCGAATCCACCTTCATGATGTACCTGCCGCGCCTGTGCGAGCACTGCCTCAATCCCACCTGCGTGGCCTCCTGCCCATCGGGCTCGATCTACAAGCGCGAGGATGATGGCATCGTGCTGGTGGACCAGGACAAGTGCCGGGGCTGGCGCATGTGCATCTCCGGTTGTCCGTACAAGAAGATCTACTACAACTGGAGCTCCGGCAAGGCCGAGAAATGCACGCTTTGCTATCCGCGCCTGGAAGCCGGCCAGCCCACCGTCTGCTCGGAAACCTGCGTGGGCCGCATCCGCTACCTGGGCGTGCTGCTCTATGACGCCGACCGCATCGAAGCCGCGGCCTCGGTGGAGAACGAGCAGGATCTGTACGAGGCGCAGCTGTCCTGCTTCCTCGACCCGCACGATCCGGCCATCATCGCCGAAGCGCGCAAGCAGGGCATCGCCGAGAGCTGGCTGGAAGCGGCCCGCAAGTCGCCGGTGTACAAGATGGCGATGGAATGGAAGATCGCCTTCCCGCTGCACCCCGAATACCGCACCCTGCCCATGGTCTGGTACGTGCCGCCACTGTCGCCCATCCAGAAGGCCGCCGAGTCCGGCCACATGGGCATGAACGGCATGATCCCGGACGTGAAGTCGCTGCGCATCCCGGTGCGCTACCTGGCCAACCTGCTCACCGCCGGCAAGGAAGCGCCGGTGCTGAGCGCCCTGGAACGCCTGCTGGCCATGCGCGCCTACAAGCGCGCCCAGACCGTGCACGGCCAGCATGACGAAGCGGTGCTGCAACAGGTCGGCCTGCAGGCCGAGCAGGTGGAAGACATGTACCAGACCCTGGCCATTGCCAACTACGAGGACCGCTTCGTGGTGCCCTCCTCCCACAAGGAAATGGTGGAAGACAGCTTCAACGAAAAAGGCAGCTGCGGCTTCAGCTTCGGCAATGGCTGCTCGGGCGGCACCTCGGAGGGCAGCCTGTTCGGCAAGAAGCCGCAGGGCAGCGTGATCTTCGTGGACATGCCCAAGTCGCGCAAGAAGACGCCGGTGGACGAATAAGCAGGAGAGATCATCATGCCCTCGCCCCTCCCTTCATCCGGACCTTCAGGAAGCCCCATGTCCCTCGCCCTTTATCGCATCCTCTCGGCGCTGATGTCTTATCCACAGGCCGAACTGATCGACGCCCTGCCCGAGATCGGGCAGGCGCTGCAGGCTGATGCCGATTCGCTATCGGCCTTGCAGCCGCTGCTGGCACACCTGCAATCAACGCCGCTGCTCGCGCTGCAGGAAGCCTATGTCGATACCTTCGACCGCAGCCATGCGCTCTCGCTGCACCTGTTCGAGCACATCCATGGCGAAAGCCGCGACCGTGGCCAGGCCATGGTCGACCTGCTGGAGGAATACCGCCGTCACGGCTTCGAACCCTGCGGCACCGAACTGCCGGACTACGTACCGCTGTTCCTGGAGTTTCTCGGGCAGCTCGACGCGGAGTCCGCCAGCGCCCTGCTAGGTGAGGCCATCCACGTGCTGGCCGCCATCGGCGCGCGCCTGCAACGTCGCGACAGCCCCTACGCGCCGGTGTTGCTGCTGCTCACCGGTCTCACCGACGTGGTCCCGCGCGAACAGGACGAGCCGCCGGTGCGCGACATGGATGAGGCCATGGAAGTCTTCGGTCCCGGCGTCGATGGCGTGGAGCCCCTGCTCAAGCCGACCATGGCGGCCGTGCAGACCATGCACTTCCATCCGCGAGCCTCCGCTGCCCATGCCGCCAGCCATCCTGCCGTCCACACTCCCGGGAGCGCATCATGAGCTATCTGCATCAATTCCTGTACGGGATCTATCCCTATATCGCGCTGGCCATCTTCCTGTTCGGCAGCCTGGTGCGCTTCGAGCGCGAGCAGTACACCTGGAAGAGCGACTCCTCGCAACTGCTGCATGCCGGTCATCTGCGGGTGGGCAACATCCTCTTCCACGTCGGGGTGCTGGGCCTGTTCTTCGGTCACCTGGTGGGCCTGCTGACGCCGGTGGCGGTGTGGGATGCGCTGGGCGTGAGCCACAGCTTCAAGCAGATGATCGCCATGGTGGCCGGCGGCCTGTTCGGCTCGCTGTGCATGCTGGGGCTGCTGATACTGATCCATCGCCGCCTCACCGACGCGCGCATCCGCGCCATCACCAGACAGGGCGACAAGCTGCTCCTGCTGTGGCTGCTGGTGACGCTGGCGCTGGGCCTGTCGACCATCGCCGAATCGGCCCAGCATCGCGACGGCCACATGATGGTGCTGCTGATGAGCTGGGCGCAGCACATTATCACCTTCCGTGGAGGAGCCGCCGACTTCATCGTGGCCGCACCGCTGCTGTTCAGACTGCACCTGTTCATGGGACTGACGCTGTTCGTGATCTTCCCCTTTACCCGACTGGTCCATGTCTGGAGCGGCTTCGCTACCCTCACCTACCTGAACCGCGCCTGGCAGCTGGTACGGCCGCGCTAGGACAACCATGCCGACGCCCGCCCCAGCCCTCCCCGTACCTGTGCTGCAAGACCGCTTCGGCCGGCGCATCAGCTATGTGC
Organism: Herbaspirillum sp. NPDC087042; assembly: GCF_044745245.1. NCBI lineage: Bacteria > Pseudomonadati > Pseudomonadota > Betaproteobacteria > Burkholderiales > Oxalobacteraceae > Herbaspirillum > Herbaspirillum sp. NPDC087042. Next base: position 43,274 of record NZ_JBIUZW010000019.1, read on the forward strand.
GCGTGTCGGTCACCGATCGCTGCGACCTGCGTTGCAGCTATTGCATGCCCAAGGGCTTCTCCGGTTTCGAGGAACCGGAGAACTGGCTGCGCTTCGACGAGATCAGCCGTGTGATTGCTGCCTTTGCCCGCATGGGGGTGGGCCGGGTGCGCCTGACCGGCGGCGAACCGCTGCTGCGGCGCGACTTGCCGACGCTGGCAGCGCAACTGTCGGCCTTGCCGGGCGTGGCTGAACTCTCGCTCTCCACCAATGCCACCCAGCTGCACAAGCATGCCACCCGCCTGCACGCCGCCGGCGTGCGGCGCATCAACGTCAGCCTGGACAGCCTGGAACGGGCCTGCACCACCCGCATCACCGGCCGCGACAGCCTGGGGGCCATCATGGCCGGGCTGGAGGCCGCCCGGCAGGCCGGCTTCGCGCCCATCAAGGTCAACATGGTGGTCATGGGGGGTATCAACGATCATGAGGTCATCCCCATGGCGCAATTCTGCTTCGAGCACGGCTATATCCTGCGCCTGATCGAAGCCATGCCCATGGGCGACACCGGACGCAACAGTGCCTACCGCGCGCTCGGTCCCATCCGCGAGCAACTGGTGGCGCGCTTCGGCCTGCAACCCGCCGCCACCGAACTGGGGGGCGGACCGGCGCGCTACTGGCACACAGCCGACGGTCGCGGCAGCTTGGGCTTCATCACGCCCATGAGCCAGCATTTCTGCGCCAGTTGCAACCGGGTCAGGCTGGCCGTCGATGGCACCCTCTACCTGTGCCTGGGCCAGGAAGCCAGCTTCCCGCTGCGCCCCCTGCTGCGAGGTGGCGCCAGCGACGCCGAGCTGGAAGCGGCCATCCGCACAGCGATCGAACTCAAGCCGGAGCGCCATGAATTCAATGAACAGCCGCACAAGATCGTGCGGTTCATGTCGCAGACCGGTGGATAAGAAAAAATGGCCATCTACATCATTCGCCTGTCCCTCGATTTGACCAAAGATTGATCCCGGGCAGGGCCAGCGCAGGGCCTGGCGCGTAGACTGCATTTTCCACTCTCCGTCTCCATCTTCCGCCAACGCTCCGACATGAACGTACAGGCCATCCCCCTGCTGTACTTGCCTCCGCGCAAACGGCTGACTTTCCGCATCCTGCTGATGACCCTGATCGGCCTGGGGCTGACCATGACTGCCATCGGCTATACCCTGCTGCTGTCCTGGCAGCTGGAAGGTGGTGGCACGGTCATCAACGAGGCCGGCAGCCTGCGCATGCGCACCTATCAGCTGGCCCTGGAGCTGGAGCAGGGACAGCCCCGCATCGAGATCGAAGGAGAGATCGATCGCTTCAGCCAGATCCTGGAGGGCCTGCAGACCGGCCAGCCCGGGCAGCCCACCTTCATCCCGGCACAAGGCCCCATCCACGAGCAGATGCGGCAGGTGCAGGAGCAATGGCGACATCGCATGCAAGTCCATGCCCGTGGCGCGCTGGACGCCGCCGATCCGCGCCTGCGGCAGGCGGCGCTAGCGCGCTATGCGCAGGAACTGCCCGGCTTCGTCAGCGACATCAACCTGCTGGTCTCGCTGGTGGAGGCCGACCTGGCCGACAAGACCACCTGGCTGCGGCTGTGCCAGACGGCACTGATCTTCATGGCGCTGGCCGCCAGCATCGCCGTGCTCTACCTGCTCTACCTGTGGATCGTCGGGCCGGTGCGGCGCATGCAGGCGGGCATTGCACGCATGTCCCAGGATGACCTGGGCGTACGCCTGCCGGTGGAGAGCGAGGATGAATTCGGCCAGCTGGCGCAGGCCTTCAACCAGATGGCCGATCACGTTCAGGGCGTGCACCGCACGCTGGAACAACGCGTGGCCGAGAAAACCGCCCTGCTGCAGGAGCAGAACGACGAAGTCAGCACTCTCTACGAGATCACCGGTTTCCTCTCGGGGGCCCATGCCATCGAAGCGCTGTGCAGCGGCTTCCTGCGCCGCATCATGGACAAGCTGCAGGCCGATGGCGGCACCGTACGCATCCTCGATGAACGCGGCAACCTCTACATCGCCGCGCATGCCGGCATCTCCGAGGAGATCGTGGAACAGGAACATTGTCTCAAGGTCGGCGAATGCCTGTGCGGCAGCGCCATCGAACAGGGCGTCATCGTGATCCGCGATTTCCGCGAACTGGATCCACGGCAACACTACCGCTGCCAGCAGGAGGGCGCGGCATCGCTGGGAGTGTTCCAGATCCTGGTGCGGGACCAGGTCATCGGCAGCTTCTCGCTGCACTTCTCTCGGCAGCACACCATCGGCACCGACCAGCGGCGCCTGCTGGACACCCTGGGCCGGCATCTGGGCGCGGCCATCGAGAACCAGCGCCTGATCGCGCGCGAAAAGGAATTCGCCGTCTCCAGCGAACGCAACCTGCTGGCCCAGGGCCTGCACGACAGCATCGCCCAGGGCCTGAACTTCCTCAACCTGCAGGTGCAGATGCTGGAGGACTCGCTGGCGCGCGGCCAGGTCGATGAAATCCGCGACATCGCCCCCCTGCTGCGCGCCGGCGTGCAGGAGAACTACGAAGACGTGCGCGAACTGCTGCAGAACTTCCGCACCCGCCTGCAGGACAGCAACCTGGAATCCGAGATGCACAAGGCCATCGACAAGCTGCAGCGCCAGAGCGGCTTGCAAAGCCGGCTCGACATCAGCGGCAACGGTCCACCCCTGGCGCCTGAGCAGCAATTGCAGGTGCTCTTCATCCTGCAGGAAGCGCTGTCCAATGTACGCAAGCATGCCCAGGCCAAGCATGTGGAGATCGTGGTGCGCAACGAGCGGGATTTCCACATGAGCGTGGCCGACGATGGCCATGGCTTCCTGCCCGAGACCGCCCATGCCAAGGGCCTGGAACATGTTGGCCTGCGCATCATGCAGGAGCGCGCCGAACGGCTGGGCGGACGGCTCGACATCGACAGCCAGCCCGGACGCGGCACCCGCATCAGCCTCGAACTCATGCGCCAGGAACGTCTGGTGGCCTAGCCACAACCACCATCAGCAAAATCAGCAAAATCGGCAAAAACAGGAAAGAACATGACAATCAGGATACTTCTGGTCGATGACCACAGCTTGTTTCGCAGCGGCATCCGCCTGCTGCTGCAACGCCACCCCGAGTTCGAGGTCGTGGGCGAGGCCGTCGACGGCCTGGACGCCGTCAAGCGCGCCCGCCAGCTGCGCCCGGACGTGGTCCTGATGGACCTCAACATGCCCGGCCTGTCCGGGCTGGAAGCCATGCAGCTGATCGTGGAAGACCTGCCCGAGACGGCCGTGCTGATGCTGTCGGTCTCCGAGGAAGCCGAAGACCTCTCGATCGCCCTGCAGAACGGCGCACGCGGCTATCTGTTGAAGAACATCGAGACCGATACCCTGGTGCAATCCATCAAGCGCGCCGCCGCCGGCGAGCCGGTCATCTCCGAGGCCATGACGGCCAAGCTGGTCATGCAGTTCCGCGCCGCCACCCACCCTCAGGGCAGCGCCGTCACCCGGGAGAAACTCACCCAGCGCGAACGCGAGACCATGGCCTGCGTGGCCCGGGGCGAGAGCAACAAGGAGATCGCGCGCAGCCTGGAGGTGGCCGAGAGCACCGTCAAGATCCACGTGCAGAACATCCTCAAGAAGCTCAACCTGAGCAGCCGCGTGCAGATTGCCGTGTATGCTGTCGAGCATGGTCTGGACAAAACGGCCTGAGCGGCGTACCTTACCGCTCCCCCCGGCGCCAGGCGCCTCGCTCACCGCTGCGCCCAAGAAAGAAAGCATATGCAAAAGATCACCTTCCCGCTGCAAGACCATCCCTATGTGGAACTGAACCAGCTGCTCAAGCTCTGCGGCCTGTGCGACAGCGGTGGTGCCGGCAAGCAACTGGTGGCCGAAGGCCACGTCAAGGTCGACGGCAAGCCCGAGTCGCGCAAGACCTGCAAGATCAGCGCCGGCCAGAAGGTCAGCCTGGGCGACGTGCTCATCACGGTAACCGCGTAATGAGCTTGCCGCCGCAAGCCGCGCAGCTGCTGGCATTTTGGTTCGGTGCCGATTGGGAGACGCTGCCCGCGCACCAGGTCGCCGAGCGCCAGCGCGCCCTGTGGTGGGGCAAGGACCCCGCCATCGATGCCGACTGCCGCAGCCGTTTCGAGGCCCTGGTGCAGGATGCCGCCGCCAACCGCCTGGCCGACTGGAGCGACACGCCCGCCGCGCTGCTGGCCCTGGTGCTGCTGCTGGACCAGATGCCGCGCAATATCTATCGCGACACCCCGCAAGCCTTCGCCTTCGACGAGCTGGCGCGCCAGTACACGCACCTGGCGCTGGCCATGGGCGTGGACCAGGAGCTGCCGGCCATCGCCCGCGTGTTCCTGTACCTGCCGCTGGAGCATTCCGAGGATATCGACGACCAGGAGTACATGCTGCAACTGATACGCGCCCTGGCCAAGTCGGTCGGCGCCGCGGACAAGGCCACCTTCGACGGCTATGCCGACTACGCCAGGAAGCACCACGTCATCATCGAGCGCTTCGGCCGCTTCCCCCACCGCAACCGCATCCTGGGGCGCGCCTCGACGGCAGAAGAGACGGCCTTCCTCACCCAGCCCGACTCCTCGTTCTGAGGCCATGCTGAAGTAGTTCGATAGCCACAGACAGAAAGCGCCTTCCACTGGAGGCGCTTTTTTGTTTTGCCTACACTCGCGGCTTTCCTCCCCGGATCTGCGCCGCATGCGTGCTCCCTCCTCCGCCTCCTCCTCGTCCTCCGGCTTCTCGATGATCGAAGTGCTGATCGCCATGCTGGTCATCGGCACCGGCGCGCTGGCCATGGTGATGCTGCAATTGCATGCCTTGCGCAGCAGCCACGAAAGCGGCCTGCACGCCCGCGCCACGCTGCTGGCGCAGGAACTGGCCGAATTGCGGGCCAGCTACCCGCTACGCGATGGTGGCGACGATCCCACACTCTTCGCCATCCAGGCCGGCAAGGCGCCCATGGTCGCGGCCGATTGCACCCGCGCCCCCTGTAGTGCCCACGACTTCGCCACGGCGGCGGTAGCCGACTGGGGCAGTCGTTTCCTGCGCGACTTCCCGGCCGCGCGCGCCGTGGCCTGCCACGACGGCAGCGCCACCGCACACACCGCCTGGCGTTGCGACCACGATGCCTCGGCCGCCGTCGTGCTCAAGCTGGGCTGGCGCCGCATCGGTACCACCAGGCCCGACAACGGCCCGGTGATGAGCCTGGTGCTGGGGCCGTGAATGCAGCGCCCATCCCGCTCTCACCAACGCGGCCTGACACTCATCGAACTGATGATCGCCATGACCGTGGGCCTGCTGGTATTGCTGGTGGCCGGCACCCTGCTGCATCAGGCGCGCAGCGCCTACCAGGATCTGGACGACGCCAGCCGCGTGCAGGAGACCGGCCGGATGGCACTGGATCACCTGCAGCAGGCGCTACGCCAGGCCAGTCACCTGCCGTGGGAAAACATCACTGACGAGACCGCTCCCGCACCGGCACTGGCCGCCGGCCTGCACGGCCTCGACGACAGCCGCCAGGACTATGCCCTCGATCCGGCTGCCGGCCTGTTCGGCACGCCGGCCGGCGATGGCGTCAATCACAGCGACGTGCTGATGATCGGTTTCTTCGGCGCTCCCGCCGGCAGCCACGCCCGGGTCGGCAACTGCAGCGGCGCCGATGCCGCCAGCGGCCCGCTGGACGATGCCAGCCGCCAATGGGTCATCTACTACATCGCCCCCGGTACGGGCGGCGAGGCGGAACTGCGCTGCCGCTACCAGGGCAGGAACGGGGTGTGGACCTCCGACGCCATCGCACGCGGCGTGGAAGCCATGCAATTGCGCTATGCCATCGACAGCGACGGCGATAGCGCCCCCGACCGCTGGCTGGATGCCTCGGCCATGGCCCCGGGCCAGTGGCGCAAGGTGGTACTGGTGCGCATCGCGCTGCTGGTGCGGGGCCAACAGCGCCGTCCCGGTGCCGAGGGCGCGGCTGCGCGCAGCTACGACCTGTATCCGCCAGGCGGCCAGGCCGATGCAGCCTGGCGGGTCACCGAGAAGCAGGGCGAGCAACGACGTCGCGCCGTCTTCCAGGCCACCGTCATGCTGCGCAACCACGCAACGACAGGAAGAGCGCGATGAGCGCATCCCTGATGCGCCAACGCGGCGCCACGCTGATGATCGCGCTCTGCCTGCTGAGCGTGATCCTGCTGCTGGGTGCCGCCAGTACCTCGCTGCTGATGCTGGACGAACATGCGGCGCGCAATCACCGCGAACATGTCCAGGCCCACCTGGCCGCCCAGGCCGCGCTGGCCGATGCCTGTGACGACCTGATGCGGGTGCGCCGGGTCACGCTGGAGCGCTTCGACGCCCGCACCGGCTGCCTGCACCCGCCGGAGTCACGCGGACTATGCCTGGGCAAGGCCGCGCACAGCGGATGGCAACCCGCACAATTGCACGGCCCGCAGGCCATGACGGCCGCCTATGGCGAATTCACCGGCCGCCGCTTCGGCGGTGCCCCCGACATCCCGACCCCACGCTATCTGATCGAGCGCCTGCTGCCCGCCAGGAAGGCCGCCGCTTCCGCGCCCACGCTGTACCGCCTCCATGGCATCGGCTACGGCCGGGGCGAGGCCATGGTGGCGCTGCAGGCGGTGGTCGCCTGGCCGGATGCCGATAGCGATGCTGCAGACCCGTCAGTCCCCTCAGTTCCATCCCGTCCCGCCCAGTGCCCGCTGCTGGCCTGGCGTCCCCTGTTCCTTCCTGCCACGCAATGATGATGACCAACGCCCACCCGCTTCCCTCCCGCCGCCAGCCTGGCTTCACCTTGCTGGAACTGATGGCCGCGCTGGCCATCGTGATCCTGCTGGCCGGCCTCGGCTGGAGCAGTTACCAGCACTACGTGAGCCGGGCGCGTCGCGCCGAAGGCCGCGCCGCCGTGCTGCAGGTACTGCTGCAGCAGGAGCGCCAGTTCGCCTACCGCCATCGCTACCAGGCCTTCCAGCCGGGCCCGGCCGAGACCACCTTCAAGTGGTATTCAGGCGGCACGCCTGCCACCAGCGCCTATGCCCTCTCGGCGCAAGCCTGTGCAGGCGAGGACCTGGCCAGCTGCGTGCAGGTCATTGCCACGCCGGGTGGTGCCCACGTCAATGCGGCCTACCGCGACACGCAATGCGGCGTGCTGCGCGCCGACAGTCGTGGCGAGCGCAGCGCCGACGGCCGCGACTGCTGGTGAAACCATGCGCTGCCGGGGATTCACGCTCATCGAGCTGATGGTGGTGCTGCTGATCGCCGGCATCGTGCTGGCTGCGGGCGTGCCGACCTTGCAGGACATCGCCAGCGAGCAGCAGCTGGTCAGTGCCGCCAACCAGTTCTTCCACAGCGTCAGCCTGACGCGCACGCAGGCACTGCGCCACGGCCGGCGCGCCGAGATGCATCCTGTTGATGGCCGCGACTGGCAAACCGGCTGGCAGGTCCGCGTCGGCCAGCGCGTGCTGATGCGGCAAGCGCCTCTGCCACGCGACATCGCGGTGACCTATACCCAGGGGGGCGAAGTCCTTGGCTATCATCCCGGCGGACAACCGGTCACGCGCGGCAGCTGGTACTTCAGCAGCGCTAGCCGGTCGCGGGTGGTGGTGATCAATTTCCTGGGCCGGGTCAGGATCTGCAACCCGCAGCAGGACAGCCATTGCAGCCAGGCCGGCAGCGACTGAGCCCGGCCGCCGGGGGTGCAAAGGCGTGTATATTGACGGTCATCCGTTTTCGCCAGCCATGGCGCTGCTCTATTTTCCTGCCGATCTCATGACGCACACTGACGACCCGCTCTACCAACTCGACATCGCCAACGACCAGCAAGCCATGGTAATGGCACTGATCCAGGCCGGCTTCGGCATGCTCAACACCACGCCCAACCCGCGCGTGGGCTGCGTGATCGTCAAGGACCGGCGCGTCATCGGTGCCGGCTTCACCCAGCCGCCGGGCGGCAACCACGCCGAGATCCAGGCCATGGCCAACGCCGCCGCACGCGGCCAGGACGTGCGCGGCGCCACCGTCTACGTGACCCTGGAACCCTGCAGCCATTTCGGCCGCACCCCACCCTGTGCCGATGCGCTCATCCGCGCCGGCGTGGCCCGCGTGGTCGCCGCCATCGCCGATCCCAATCCGCTGGTAGCCGGCCAGGGCCTGGCGCGCCTGCAAGCCGCCGGCATCGAGACCGCCTGCGGCCTGCTGGAAGAAGAAGCGCAGGAGATCAACATCGGCTTCCTGCACCGCATGCGCACCGGCAAGCCCTGGATCCGCATGAAAAGCGCCGCCAGCCTGGATGGCAAGACCGCGCTGCATAACGGCGTGAGCCAATGGATCACCAGCCAGGCCGCACGCGACGACGGCCACAGCTGGCGCGCCCGCGCCTGCGCCATCATGGCCGGCATCGGCACCATCCAGAAGGACGATGCGCAACTGACGGTACGCGCCATCGAGACCCCGCGCCAGCCGCGCCGCATCGTGGTCGACAGCAAGCTGCAGGTATCCCCCGAAGCGCGCGTGATCCAGGGTGGCAATACCTGGGTGTTCACCGCCACCGACGATCGCGACAAGCGCGCCGCGCTGGAAGCCGAAGGCGCCGAGGTGATCCTGCTGGCCAATGCCGAGGGCAAGGTCGACCTGCCGGCCCTGGTGCGCGAGCTGGGTCAGCGCCAGATCAATGAATTGCATGTGGAAGCCGGCGCCAAGCTCAATGGCGCGCTGCTGCGCGAAGGCTGCGTGGATGAACTGCTGGTCTACATGGCCCCGGCCCTCATCGGCGACGGCCGCAACATGTTCGAGCTGCCGCCGCTGGAAGACCTGTCGGGCAAGCTGGGCATGCGCTTCCACGAGGTCAAGCAGGTCGGCCCGGATTTGCGTATCCTTGCACGTTTCGATTGATTGCTTTTGATTGTTTTTCGGATTCCCCGACTCAGGATAGGACCATGTTTACAGGTATCGTCGCCGCCATCGGCACCATCACTTCCGTCACCCCCCTGGCCGCCGGCCCCGACGCCGGCGTACGCCTGACCATCGATGCCGGCGCGCTGCCGATGGCCGATGTCGGCCTGGGCGACTCGATCGCCCTGAACGGCGCCTGCATGACCGTGGTCGAGAAGACCGCGCAAGGTTTCACCGTGGACGTCTCGCGCGAAAGCCTGCGCCTGACCGCCGGCCTGGATGGCCCCGGCGAAGTCAACCTGGAAAAGGCCCTGACCCTGGCCGAGCGCCTGGGCGGCCACCTGGTCTCCGGCCACGTCGATGGCCTGGGCCAGGTGCACTCCTTCGAACCGGTGGGCGAGTCGCGCGAGCTGATCGTCGATGCCCCCAAGGCGCTGGGCAAGTACCTGGCCTACAAGGGCTCCATCGTGGTCAACGGTGTCTCGCTGACGGTCAATCGCGTGGAAGACCTGGCCGACGCCTGCCGCTTCTCGATCAACCTGATCCCGCATACGGTGGAGGTCACCACCCTGAAGCACCTGAAAGCGGGCAGCAAGGTCAATCTGGAGATCGATCTGATTGCGCGGTATGTGGAGCGTATGCTCTCCTCGGGCCAGCACTGAAGCCCGCTCCCCCGCAATGAAAAGAGGGACACGCCAGCGTGTCCCTCTTTTCATTGATCCCTGCCCCATATCACTCGCCCCTCAGGGCAGCTTGAGAAATACCTTGTCGTAGATTCCCCGGATCTCGTTCACCGATTCGGGATCGTGCCACTTCTCGACGATGCGCCGGTAAAAGGGCTTGCCCCGGTTGGACAGCAACACCCTGTCGACCGCCTCCACCACCTGGCGCCCCCATTCATTCTTGGCGCACATCACCCGGTTGAAGACCACCTCATCGGCCTCCTGCATGGGAATGGCCACCAGTTCCCCGCCATGTCCCATGACGCGGGCCTGGTCCTGCGCCAGCAGCGGCAGCTCGACCATGAAGTCGATGCGACCGGCCAGCAGCATGCCCACGGCCTCGACCTGCTCGGAATAGTTTTCACGCGGTGGATAGGCCTTGAGCAAGCGGTCCACCGTCGGGCTGTAGGAACGATCGCGCATGACCGAGGTGATGAGCCGGTGGTCCTTCAACAGGACTTCCAGCGACGGACGCTGCGGGAACTCCGCCAGGCGGTCGCGCCGCACGATGATGCGCAGTGGCAGGAAGATCGAACTGGGCAAGGAGAAATAGCCCTCGCTCTCGCGTTGCGGCGTCTTCAGCGCGCCATTGAAACACCAGTGGCTGCCCTTCTTGATCTCGCTGTAGATGCGCGGGAAAGGCGCCTCCAGCTCCACGTGCTCATACTGCGGCAGCTGCGCCTTGAGCACATCGAGCGCCTGGTCGAAGATGCCCTGGTGCGCCCAGGTTCCTTCGAGGATCATGTAGGGCGGCACGTTGTACTTGCCCCAGGTGATCTGGTCACCCGCCAGGGCGGCATTGCACAGCAGGGAGGGGATCAGTAGCGACAGCAGCGACAGCAAGTAACGCGGGACTCGACACGACATTGCCTACTCTCTATGGTCAACCAGGGGGAAAGGTCCGCCACCAGTGGATGGTAGCGTTATCAACGAGGAGATGCTGCGGCAGGATTCTAACGGAAACTCCCCGCCTCTGCGCTACCGGAGCGCGGCGGGCCATGTGATTTTTTCGTCTATCGATATGGAATTTCCCCGGATCAACTATTGCCCTGGCAGTCCGTCAGGCGCTCTTCCTGGCGCGGCGCTCCAGCAGTTCGCCAATGCTGCGCTTGACCTTCTCGCCCGCGGCCGGGCCTTCGGCGATGATGTGGCTGCCTGCAGAAATGGGCTTGCCGGTATTGGCGTCCACCAGGATGGGCATGGCTTGCTTGCCGGTGGCGGCATCGACCAGGATGACACTCTCCCCTTCCGGCGCGAAATGCGTATTACCCCATTGCAACAGCGCCACCAGCACGGGGCGGAAGTCACGGCCACGCGGGGTGAGATGATATTCGTAGCGGGGTGGGCGCTCCGAATACATGACCTTCTCCAGCAGCCCCTCCTCGACCAGCCCGGCCAGCCGGCGCGTGAGGATGTTGGGCGCGATCTCCAGATGCTTCTGGAACTCGTCGAAACGGGTAAGTCCATAGAAGGCATCCCGCAGGATCAGGATGCTCCACCATTCGCCGACCCGGTCCAGCGATCGGGCTATCGGGCACTGCATATCGTCAAAGCGCTTTCGTTGCATCACGCACTCTCCACTCTTCCACTCTTCTACCAATCATTCAGGAACCGCGATCGCCGGGCTCCGCAACCCGCATTGTGACATGCGGCGCGCAGCCGGCGCGCAACCGGTCTCAATGCGCATCCGCCGACGGCGCCTTGGGCGGGGTGATCTTGCGCATCAGCGGCACCATCAGGGTGGCAATGACAAAGCAAACCATCACCGCCAGGAAGGCGTCGGCAAAGCTCATCGTCAGGGCTTCCCGGTAGGTCAGCTGCCATAGCTGGCGCAACGCCGCCGCCTGGCCCTGCAGGACATCGCCAAACTGCGCACCCATGCCATCGCCCAGCGCACGCAAGGCCTCCAGCATGGTGCCATTGCCCGCGTTGAGATGGTCGGCCAGGCGCATGAAGTGCAAATTGGTCCGGTCATTGAGCAAGGTGGCGCACAGTGCAATGCCGATGGCGCCGCCCAGGTTACGCATCAGGTTGAACAGGCCCGAGGCGAACTTGAGCCGGGCCGGCGCCAGCGAGCCCAGGGTCAACGTCACCGTGGGCGGCACCGCCAGTTGCTGGGCCATGCCGCGCAACGCCTGCGGCACCAGCAGCTCGGCCCAGCCCCAGTCATGCGTGAGGGGGGCGAACTGCCACATCGACAGGGCGAACAACGCCAAGCCGATCATCATGATCCAGCGCAGGTCCAGGCGCTTGGTCAGCCAGGCGTAGAGCGGAATCGAGAGGATCTGGAACACCCCGGTGGAAAACACCGCCAGGCCGATCTGCAAGGCACTCAGGCCACGCACCCGCCCCAGGAACAGCGGCGTGAGGTAGATGGTGGCAAAGATGCCGATGCCGGTGACGAAGGAAAAGAAGCAGCCCAGCGCAAAATTGCGGTCCTTCAGGGCGCGCAGGTCGACCACCGGCTCGGCGATCGTCAGGCTGCGCCAGACGAAGAGCAGGCCGGCGATGCCCGAGATCCAGGCGGTGGCGGCGATCACCGGATCACCCAGCCAGTCCCAGCGCGGGCCTTCCTCCAGCGTGTATTCCAGGCAGCCGAGGAAGAGCGACATGAACAGGATGCCGGCATAGTCGGCACGGCGGATCAGCGACCAGTCGGGCAGGTCGATGCGCACTAGGCGCGGCACCGCCAGCGTGATGAAGATGCCCGGCACCAGGTTGATGAAGAACAGCCAGTGCCAGCTGTAGTGGTCGGTGATCCAGCCGCCCACGGTCGGCCCCAGCGTGGGGGCCAGCGAGGCGATGGCGCCGATGGTGGAGGCGGCGATGACGCGCTGCTTGTTCTCGAAGAAGGCGAAGGCGGTGGTGAAGACGGTGGGGATCATCGAGCCCCCCAGGAAGCCCTGCAGCGCACGGAACAGGATCATGCTCTGGATGTTCCAGGCCAGGCCGCACAACAGGCTGGTGAGCGTGAAGCCGGCCGCCGAGACGGCGAATAGCCAGCGCGTGGACATCATGCGGGTCAGCCAGCCCGAGAGCGGGATGACGATGATCTCGGCGATCAGGTAACTGGTCTGCACCCAGGTGGTCTCGTCATTGCCGGCCGAGAGGCCGCCGCCGATATCGCGCAGCGAGGCCGAGACGATCTGGATATCCAGCAGCGCCACGAACATGCCCACGCACATCACGCCAAAGGCAAATACCTTGGCCGACACGCTCATCTGCGAGGGCTGCACCAGCATGGCAGCGGCGTTCATGATCCCTGCCCCCGGCCATCGACACGGGCCACCACCGACAGGCCGGGACGCAAGGCATCCAGCACGCCATCGGCGTTATCGAGCAGGATGCGCACCGGCACGCGCTGCACGATCTTGGTGAAATTGCCGGTGGCGTTTTCCGGCGGCAGGATGCTGAACTGCGCACCGGTGGCCGGCGCCACGCTGGCCACACGGCCATGGAAGACCCGGCCTGGCACGGCGTCGGCCTCGATGGTCGCCGCGTCACCGGGCTTGATGCGGGCCAGCTGGCTCTCCTTGAAATTGGCATCGACCCACAGGCCACGCGCCGGCACGATGGACATCAACTGCACCGCCGTGGCGGCATAGGCGCCCTGGCGCGCATGGCGGTTACCGACCACGCCATCGATGGGCGCGCGCAACTCGGTATAGCGCAGGTTGATCGCGGCGCTGTCGCGCTCGGCCGTGGCCTGGGCCAGGGCGGCCACAGCCTGTTCATGCTGGGTATCGATCACGGCCAGCTGGCGTGTCGCCACGGCCAGTGCGGCTTGCGCTTTCTGGCCGTTGGCGGTGGCCTGGAGGAAGTCGGCGTTGGCCTTCTGCGCACTCTGCACCGACACCGCCGCCCGTGTGACCAAGCGCTCGAAGCGACGGTCATCGTCCTGGGCGCGCACGGTCTCGGCCCGGCTGGCATCGACCCCAGCGCGGGCCTGGGCGATCAGCGAGGTCTGTACCGCACGGGTGGCCTCCAGGTTGGCGATCTCCGCCTTGCGCGCTGCCACCAGGCCATCGGCCTTGGCCAGGGCCGCGCGGTAGTCGCTGTCATCCAGCTGCACCAGCAGGTCGCCGGCATGCACCACCTGGTTGTCGGCCACCTTCACGGTCGCGATGTAGCCGGGCACCTTGGAACTGATGACGGTGATGTCGCCACCGATGTAAGCGTCATCGGTGTCTTCGATGAAACGACCGGTGTGCCACCAGTGCCATCCATAGAACAGCACGGCCAGGCCCGCCGCCACGGCAACGGCCATGGCCAGCTGGAGTTTTCCGCTGGCGCGCCGACGCTGGGTCGGCGCATCGCCTGCGGGGGGAATGGGAATGGGAATGGGGGTGGGGGTGGACATGGACAAGGCTCCTTGCATGGATGGGGATGTTGTCGAGATGAAAGATCGGCCAGATAAAAACCAGTTGCTTTCGATTTGAAAGTTACTTTACACTTGTGACTATCTAAATGCAAGTAACTATCTGCCCCACTCCGAAAAGAACCGCAAAAGGAAAGCACATGCCTACCTCCAAATGGATACTCGGCGCCCTCTCCAGCGCCCTGCTGAGCGCCTGCGCCACCGTGCCGGATTACCACACCCCAGCGCCCCTTCCCGAAGGCCAGGCGTTGCCGGCGCGCTACGCCCACGCGCCGACGGCGCCCGTTCAAGAACCGGAAGCAGTGCAGGAAGAGGACTTGCGCCAGTGGTGGTCACGCTTCCAGGATCCGGTCCTGGACCAGATCATCGAACGCGTGCTGGCCCAGAACCTCGACCTGCAGGCTGCGCTGGCCCGGGTGCAACAGGCGCGCGCGGTCGCCGGCCTGGCCGATGCAGCGCTGCTGCCCAGCGGCAGCGTCAGCGCACAGGCAGCGCGTGAGCGGCAATCCCTGCGTAGCCCCCTGGGCGAACTCGCCAGCCACCAGCCCGGTTACCAGCGCAACCAGACCCTCTACGACCTGGGCGCGGGCGCCAGCTGGGAAGCCGATCTCTTCGGCGGCCTGCATCGCCAGCGCGATGCCGACCAGGCCAGTGCAGAAGCGGCCGCGGCAGACGGCCTGGGCGTGCGGGTGGCGATTGCCGCCGAAGCCGCCGACGCCTACTTCAGCCTGCGCGGCGCACAGGCGCGGCTGGCCATCACCGAAGAAGAAATCGCCACCGACACCCGCCTGAGCGAACTGGTCGCCTTGCGTCTGCAGGATGGACTCGACAACCGGCGCGAGCTGGCCCTGGCGCAGGCGCAACTGGCCAGCGCCCGTGCGGCCCTGACACCCCTGCGCACCGTGATCGAGTTGCAGCGCAACCGGCTGGATGTGCTGATGGGTCAGGTACCCAGCAGCAGCGCCACGACGCTGACCGGCATCGCCACCCCGATCGCCACGGCACCGGCACTGTCGACCCTGCCGGCACCGGCTGCCCTGCTGCGCCGCCGTCCCGACGTGATGGCCGCCGAGCGGCGGCTGGCAGCCTCCCACGCGCGCATCGGCGTAGCCATGGCCGAGTACTACCCCAAGCTGTCGCTGTCGGGACTGCTGGGCTTCGAGAGCCTGTCCAGCCTGACGCTGTCGGGCCAGACCTTCCAGCCACTGGCGGTGGCCGGCCTGCGCTGGCGCCTGTTCGATTTCGGTCGGGTCGATGCGGAAGTGGCGCAAGCGCGTGGCGCCAACGCAGAAGCACTGGCACGCTTCCGCCAGGCCATGCTCAAGGCCACCGAGGATGTGGAAAATGCGCTGGTCACCGAAACCCAGCTGGATGAACGCCTGCAGGCCCTGCGGGCTCATCGCGCCGCCACCGCCGAGGCCCTGGAGGCCGCGCGGGACGCCTTTGAAGGCGGCACCGCCAGCCAGCTCGACGTACTGCAGCAGCAACGCCAGCTACTCGATGCCGGCGACCAGCTGGCGCTGGCACAGGCCGATGCGGCGCGTGCCAGCGTGGGCAGCTTCCGCGCCCTGGGCGGCGGCTGGTAGGAAGAAGAGAAGCAAGAAAGAAGAAAGAAAGAAGCGCGCCCGCAGGCGCGCCAGGAAGATCAGGCCGGACGTGCCGCCATGTCCGCAATCAGGCCGTCGATGAAATCTTCGCACAGCACCAGTTGCTGGGCCGTCACGAATTCATCGGGCCGATGGGCGTGGTTGATGTCGCCCGGCCCGCAGATGACCGAGTCGATGCCATGCTTGCCGAAGATGCCAGCCTCGGTGCCGAAGCCGACCTTGCTCTGCTGGCCCGGCCTGGCGCGCACCGCGACGATCTTCTGTATCTCCGCGCCGGCGGGCGTTTCCAGGGCCGGATAGTCGATGCAGGGTTGCAGGCTGATCGCCGATTCCTCGGCCTTGCGGCGCATCTCCGGCAGCAGCACGCTGTCGATGTAATGACGGATGCGCTGGTCGATGGGCGCCGGATCCTGGACCGGCAGGTAGCGATACTCGAACACGAATTCCGAGCTGGCCGGGATCGTATTGGTGGCAATGCCGGCATTGAACATCGTGGTCGTCATGGTGGTATAGGGCACATCGAACAGCGGATCGTGCGGCCCCTGCTCCAGCTCGCGTGACTGTGTCCGCAAGAAAGCCACCAGCTCGCTGCCCACCTCGATGGCATTGACCGCCGCAGCCGGCGTAGACGAGTGCGCACTGCGGCCAGTCACCTGGCAACGGAAGGCGCGCTTGCCCTTGTGACCGGTCTTCATCTGCATATTGGTCGGCTCGCCCACCACGCAGCCCAGCACCTGCAACTGCTGTCGCGCCAGGTCTTCCAGCAGACGGTGCACCCCCAGGCATCCGACTTCCTCGTCATACGAAAAAGCCAGATGGAAAGGCGTGGCCGAATCGGCCTCCAGCATGGCATCGACCTTGGCCAGGGCAATGGCGATGAAGGCCTTCATGTCGCAGGTGCCGCGGCCGTAGTAGCGGCCATCGCGCTCGCTTAGCACGAAGGGATCGGAGTGCCAGTCCTGCCCATCCACCGGCACCACATCGGTATGCCCGGAGAGGATGATGCCGCGTCCCTTGCCCTGGCCGACGGTGGCAAACAGGTTGGCCTTGCGGCGGTCGTCGTCGAAGGTGATGCGAGTATTGATCTTGCGCTGGCGCAGGTAGTCCTGGATGAAATCGATCATCTGCAGGTTGGAGTGGCGGCTGACGGTATCGAAGGCGATCAGCTGGCGCAGGATATCGATGGAGCGCTGGTCCGGCATCAGGCGCAGCCCCGGCGGCAGCGGAGCAGTAGGCAGGGATGGCGGAGAGGATGGATTGTAGGACGACATAGCATTCGATAAAAAAAGGCGACCCTCATACCTGGTGACAGGCCCATGGGAGGAAGTCGCCAAAACACAGAACCATGGATTCACGCGTCGGCGTGACGGTCACGCACCAGGAGAACAGGAATGCAGCTCAGGACAGCCGCTGCGATCAGGTAGTAGGCGATGGCCAGCTTGTCGCCGGTCAAGGCGATCAGCCAGGTGACGATGGCCGGCGTGAAGCCGCCGAAGACCATCACGCCGATGGCATACGAAATCGCCACGCCGGTCACGCGGATGCTGGTGGGGAAGAGCTCGCCCAGCACACCCGAGGCACAGCTGGCATAGCAGGCCAGCAAGGCGCCGATGGTGACCTGCACCAGGATCAGCGAGGCCAGGGTCGGCCACAGGGTCAGCAGGTAGAACAGCGGATAAGCCAGCACGGCGGTGAGCAAGGTACCGAAGAGCATCGGTGTCTTGCGGCCAATACGGTCGCTCATCATGCCCACCAGCGGACAGCACGCCAGCATGGTCACGCCATAGGAGATCTGGCCGAGATAGCTCTCCTGCAGGCTCAGGTGCAACTCGCGCACCGCATAGGTGGAGAAATAATTGGAGATGTAGGTGGCGATGGTCCAGAACAGCATGATCAACACCCCCATGCCGATGGTGCGATAGTGTTGCATCAGCGTGCTGCCCACCGGCGGTTTCTTGTGATGGGCGTTGGCCAGGAATTCCGGCGTCTCGGCCACGGTACGACGGATATAGATACCCACCGGCGCAATCAGCAAGCCCAGCACGAAGGCCAGACGCCAGGCGCCACCGAAGATTTCCTCGGGCGTGAAGACGCTGGAGAGCAAGAGGCCGATCAGGCCGGCCACCAGCACGCCGCAGCCCTGCGACATCTGCTGGAAGGCCGCATACAGGCCGCGCTGTCCATCCGGCGCATTCTCTTGCAGCATGGCCACGGCACCACCGACTTCGCCGCCGGCGGAAAAGCCCTGGATCAGCCGTCCGATCACCACGATCACGGGCGCGGCCAGGCCGATGGTGGCGTAGCCGGGACAGAAGGCGATCACCGCCGTGCCAGTGGCCATGAGCAGGATGGTCAGGCTCATGCCCTTCTTGCGCCCCACCCGGTCGGCATAGGCGCCGATGACCAGCGCCCCGATCGGACGAGCGATGAAGCCCACGCCAAAGGTGGCGAAGGTCAGGATCAGCGCCATCGTATCGGAATGCAGGGAAAAGAAGGTCTTGGAGATCGGCACGGCAAAGATGCCGTAGGCAATGAAGTCGTAGATTTCCAGCAGGTTGCCCATGGTGGCGGCGATCGCCGCGCGTCGGGCTTGCGATTTTCGTTCCACCGGCACGGCCTTGGCCATGCCGACGTGTTCACTCTCCATCCTCGTGCTCTCTATCATTGTCCTCTCCGTGTTGTGGCCGCCATGGGAAGGCATGGCAGGCGATTGGCAAACGGAGTATAGGCAACTAAGATATGCCTCACAAATAGCATATTTGTATTCTTGTATATCTAAAAAGCATAGGGTCCCAGCACATGGAAATCCGTCACCTGCGTTACTTCTCGGCCGTGGCCAACCACGGCAGCGTGGCCGAAGCCTCGCGTCGTCTCAACATTGCCCAGCCCGCATTGAGCCGCCAGATCATGGACCTGGAAGACGAACTGGGCGCCGCGCTATTCGTGCGCGGTGCACGCGGCGTCACCCTGACCGCCGCCGGCCAGCAGTTCCACAAGGATGCCGAACGCCTGCTGCAGGACCTGGAAGAAGCCAAGGAGCGCATCTCCCGCGTGACCTCCGGCCAGCTGGGCTCGCTGCGTATCGGCATGACCCCCAACTACACCTGGCACCCGGCGCTGCTCAAGCCCCTGCAGAAATTCCGCCAGTCCAATCCCAGCGTGGCCCTGCTGCTGGAGCCCTCGATGTCGGCCAAGCAGCTCGAAGACATCCGCAACGGCACGCTCGATGGCGGCTTCCTGGCCTGGCGCAGCGATGAAGACGCCCACCTGCAGGGTTTCACCATCTTCCGCAATCGCCTGCTGCTGGCGATCCCGGCCAGCAGCCCCATGGCCAAGCGGCCACCGGCGCGCCTCAAGGACTTGCGCGACGAACCCTGCATCTGGTTCCCGCGCACGCGCTCGCCACGCTACTACGACTTCCTGATCCACCAATGCCTGCTGGCCGGCTTCTCGCCCAAGCTGGTGCAGCTGGGCAGCGATGTCTCCACCATCCTGGGCCTGGTCGCGGCCGGCATGGGTTACTCCATCGTCTCGGATGCCTCGCGCTTCAACTGCCCGCGCGATGTGGTGCTGTTCGAGCACCCCGACCTGTCGTCTTCCTACGACGTCGAATTCGTCTGGAGCGACGAGAACCGCTCGCCGACGCTGGAGAATTTCATGGCTTTCCTGCAGAAATTCACGCCGGACTAGGGAGGTTTTTCCAGGGCACGGGAAATAGTTTTCAGCTATATCTTAAAGGCATAGATACAGCGGATAACAGTATTTTTCGAATTGGGATGGCATTGCTATATTCAAGTCACAGGGCCTGATCACGCGGGGCTCCTGGTGCCGGATCGTCCGCCCGCTTCTGTCGCGCGGGTTCCGGTGGACGATATCGCCGCGCCACCACACTCGATGAGCCTGCCATGTTCAATCCCGCCAAGATCCGCCTGCATACCAAGCTTCGTCTCGCCCTGCTGGCGACCTGGCTGGGTATCCTCCTCATCGGCGCCGCCAGCGCCTATATCACCCGCGCCTCCCTGCTGGACGAACGCAAGGCCGGGCTGGTCAACCTGGTCGATGCCGCCTCGGCCGTGCTGCGGCAATTCCATGCCCAGGTCCAGGCCGGCCAGCTCGACGATGCCCAGGCCCGCCGCATGGCCCTGCAAGCCATGTCGAAGATGACCTATGGCAGCAATGGCTACGTCACCCTCATCGATGACCGTCCGGTGGTGCTGACCCACCCCACCCTGCCCAAGCTGATCGGACAGGACATGCACGACTACCTCGACGCCCATGGCCAGCCGCTCTATCGCAACATGGTGGCCGCCGGCAATCCGGGCGGCGGCGGCTTCGTGGAATACATGGTGCGCTCGCCGGATGGCCAGGCGCAGCTGCCCAAGATCACCTATGTGCAGGGCTTCGCTCCCTGGCACTGGTATGTCAGCTCCGGCACCCTGCTCAACGATATCAATGACGTGGTGTGGTCGCGCCTGCGCATCCTGCTGCTGGCCCTGCTGCTCATCGGTGGTGGCTTGAGCTGGCTGCTCAACAGCATCTTCGGCCGCGTGCTGCACAGCATGGGCGGCGAGCCGGACTACGCCACCCGCATCTCCCACGAAATCTCGGCAGGCAACCTGAGCGTCGCGGTCCAGGCCCGCCATGGCGGCAGCATGTTGAGTGCGATGGCGCAGATGCGCGAATCGCTGCTCAGGATCGTCTCGGCCTCCCTGGATTGCGCCCGTGAAATGAGTGTGATGTCCCGCGAGATGGTCGATGGCAACATGGACCTGTCGGCCCGCACCGAGCGCCAGGCCGCCTCGCTGCAACAGACCTCGGCAGCCATGCAGACCCTGACCCTGACGGTACGCGAAACCGCCGAGAACGCCGCCCATGCATCGAAGTTCTCGGCCCAGGCCGCCGACATCGCACAGGACGGCGGCAACATCGTCGCCTCGGTGGTGACCAACATGGATGGCATTGCACGCTCGGCGGCGCAGATCCATGGCTTTGTCGAACTGATCCAGGGCATCGCCGCGCAGACCAATATCCTCGCCATCAATGCCGCCATCGAAGCCGCCCGCGCCGGCTCGCACGGACGCGGCTTTGCCGTGGTGGCGCAGGAAGTACGTGCCCTGGCCGACCGCTCCGGTCATGCCGCGCGCCAGATCCAGCAACTCATCGAAGCCTCCAAGGAAAACATCGCCACCGGCGTCACGCTGGTGGATGACGCCGGACGCGTCATGAGCGCGGTGGTGGAATCGGTGACCCGGGTATCGCAACTGATCGCCTCGATCGAACAGACCACCGACGACCAGAAGCGCAGCATCGAGGAAGTCAGCCTGGCGGTGGCCGACATCAACGACATGGCCCAGCAGAACGCCGCCCTGGTGGAACAGGCCGCCGCCAGCTCGGCCACGCTGGCCAGCCACTCCGGGCTATTGATGTCGACCATGTCGCATTTCCGGGTAGCGGCCTGACAGCAGCCCCAATGCGCTAGCTCGCCTGCGCCACCGCCGGGCTGGCGCGGCGATCATCGATAGGAAAATGCAGCACCGCCGCCACGATCCCCACCACGAAGGTCGCGCCCCATAGCCAGGAATAGGACCCGGTCAGCTCCAGCATCCAGCCGCCCAGCCAGGCGCCGAGGAAGGAGCCGACCTGGTGGCTCAGGAAGCAGATGCCGAACAGCGTGCCCATGTGCGCCGTACCGAAGATGCGCGCCACCAGCCCGGTGGTCAGCGGCACCGTCCCCAGCCAGGCCAGTCCCATCACCGCTGCAAATATCCCCACGCTCAGGGGACTCTTGGGGGCCACGCAGAACAGGCCGATGGCGGTGCTGCGCAACAGGTACAGCCAGCCCAGCACGACCTGCGGCCGGTAGCGTCCCCCCAGCCAGCCACAGGCCCAGCTGCCGGCCATGTTGAACAGGCCGATCAGCGCCAGCGCGGTCGCCGCCAGGCCCATGGGCATGTGGCACAGCTCCAGGTAGCCGGGCAGGTGCGTGGCGATGAAGGCCAGCTGGAATCCACAGGCGAAGAAACCCAGCGTCAGCAACTGGTAGCCACGATGACGACGGGCCTGCGCCACCACCTCGCGCAGGCTGTAGCGCAATGCACTTGCCTCCTGGGCAGGGCGTGCGCCACGTCCCAGCAGCAAGCCCAGCGGCGCCACCGCCAGCACCAGGAAAGCCAGCATCAGCAAGGCCCCGCTCATGCCCGCGGACGCCCGTACCCCCTGCACCAGCGGCAGCATCAAGACCTGCCCCAGCGAACCACCGGCACTGACCAGGCCCATGGCACTGCTGCGCCGTTCCGGCGCCACGCTCTGCCCGACCGCCGTCATCACCACGCCGAAACTGGTACAGCTGATGCCCGCGCCGATGAACACGCCCATGCCCAGCACCAGCATGAGGCCATTGCCAGCCAGTGCCGTCATGGCCAGGCCGAGGGCATAGCAACAGGCGCCCACGGCGACCACCGGCGCCGGCCCGTGGCGATCGGTCATGGCCCCGGCCAGCGGCTGGGCGAAGCCCCGCACCAGGTTGTGCAGGGCGATGGCAAAGGCCACCAGCGTCACCGGCAAGCCGTGATCGTAGGACAGCGGACTGATGAACAATCCAAAGGTCTGGCGCGAGCCCAGTGCCATGCTCAGGATGATGGCACCGGCGGCGACCGCCAGCCAGGTGCGGCGGGTAGCAGAAATAGTCATGGGAAGTCGATTTTCCTGTGGATATTGATGATGTCGATAGCCAGCATTTAAGCGCCTCTGCGGCGTACTCTCAAACGACTTCGATGAGGTTTCACATTCCTGCCAGTCATGCGAAGAGCCTCGCCGACAAGCGCCACGCCAGCGCCGCGATGTGTTTCAATAGCGCATCCCCATCGACCTGCGAGAGCCCTCCATGCCCCTCCCCCTGGCCAAGCTGCCACCACTGGACCTGATCCGTGGCTTCGTCGCCGTGGGTCGCCGCATGAGCATCACGCTGGCCGCGCAGGACCTGTTCCTGACGCAGTCGGCCGTGAGCCGGCAAATCCACCTGCTGGAACAATTCATGGGCATGCCGCTGCTGCAACGTCACCACCGTGCGATCTCCTTCACGCCGGCTGGCGAGCGGCTCTTTCGCAGCGCCGATGCCGTCCTGCTGCAATTGCAGGACACCGTGGGCGAGCTGCAGGCCACGCAGGCGGCACGTCCGGTCACCATCACCGCCAGCATCGGCATGACCGGCCTGTGGCTGCTGCCACGCCTGTCCATGCTGCAGCAACGCTGGCCCGGGCTGGATGTACGGGTGGCGGCCAGCGACAGCGTGACCGACCTGCGCCAGGAGGGCATGGACCTGGCCTTGCGCTACACCACGCGCCTGCAGGCGCCGGCGGGCGCGATCCGCCTGTTCGGTGAATCGGTGGCGCCGGTGGCCCACCCCTTGCTGCTGGTCGATGGCAAGCTGCCCCCGGCCACGCCGCTCATCGAGTTCGAACAGCCCAATCCGCGCCTGCGCTGGAAGGACTGGCTGGACGGTAACGACAAGCCGGCCAGGAAGAAGCGCAGCATGCTGCGCTTCAACCAGTACGACATGGTGATCCAGGCCGCGCTGGCCGGCCAGGGCGTGGCGCTGGGCCGCATCGAACTGATCACGCCGCAGCTGCAAGGCGGCCAGCTGGTCATGCTGGCCGAGCCACGCACACAGGGCTCGGAAGGCTATGCCTACTGGCTGATCCAGGCCGAGCAGCAGCCCCGTCGCGAGGTGCAGCAGGTGGCGGCGTGGATCATCGCCGAAGCCCAGGCCAGCCTGCGCTAGGGCAGGCTGGCAGGATGGCAGGCCGCCAGCGCATCGTCGAGCCGGTCATTGCCCCAGAACATGTCCTCCCCTACGAAGAAGGTAGGCGCGCCGAAGATGCCCAGTGCACGGGCCAGTGCGGTCTGTTCGCGCAGGCGCTTGCGGATGGCATCGGACTGCGCCAGCGCCAGGATCGCGTCGGCCGGCAGCTGCATGGCCAGCAAGACTTCGCGCACCGTCTCGATGCTGTCGATGTCACGGTCCTCGGCGAAATTCAGGTGCATCACCAGGCGACAGAATCCCCCCACCCACGGCGCCTCGGCATGGGCCAGCGCCACCCGTGTAGCCACCACCGCCGAACGCGGGAAGCGGCTGGGCAGGGTCCACGGCACCCCATACTTGCGGCACTGGCGTGCCATGTCGCGCCAGGTGTAGGCGCCCTTCTCCTTTTGCAACACGAAGGGCGAAGTGCTCCAGCCCAACGCCTGGAACACCGGCCCCAGCAGGAAGGGACGCCAGCGCAGCTGCACCTGCGCCTGCTGCGCGGCCTGCTCGATACGCAGGGTGGACAGGTAGCTGTAGTTGCTGCCGAAGTCGAACCAGTACTCGATCACGGGAAGCGCGGCGCTCATGCATGCACCACCAGGCAGCGCAATTCCAGGCTCTTGCGCAGGGGGGCCGAAGGCGGTATCTGCGGCAGGTCGAAAGCGCTATGGGGCGTAAAGCGCGCCACGCCCTCGGTGCGCGAATCGAACTGCTTGAACACCAGCGCATCACTGGCCTGCATGTCGGCAAAGTAATACCAGCGATGCCGGGGATGGTGGCGCAGCAGGTAGATCTCGCCATTGCGGCGCGGATAGCGAACCTCGCCGCGTACCAGCTCATCGGCTGCCACGCTGCGCGCATCGGCCACCGCCAGCGGCGTGTCCTGCACCACGCCGCGCAGGCTGCGCCAGATGTTGAGGATGGAGAAATGCTGGGCGTAGGCGATCAGGTCGGCATCGCGCAAGACCATGGAAAAGCGGCGCCGCCCCGATGCCTCGGTGTAGTCGTTGTGGATGCGACCATTGGCCGCTGGCGTGGCGCCACGCGCGGTACGCCCGAAATCCAGCGGCACGCGCGCGGCATCGCGTTCGCGCACCAGGTGATCGAAGACATAGGCGTGAGTACCGCCGGTCAAGGCCAGGGCCAGCTCCACGGCCTCGGCGTAGTAGATCGAGGTGATCTCGTCGGCATCGTCGAAATCGCGCACGGCACTGGGCGCATCGACCAGCTGGAAACCATTGCTGTCGATGGAGAGATCGGCAAGATGACCGGCATCGGCGATGAAGCTGCGCCGGGCGGTGTAGTCCGCGCTCTCCCAGGGCGTTCCCGGCGGTGGTTCGAAGGCGTAGCTGACCGGGTCGCGGGCGTTGTCGGCCAGGTAATTGAGCGGCGCCCAGACGCCGGCAGGACTCTCCAGGGTGGCAGTTGACATGATGGCTACTTATGCGTGGATGAGATGTTGCTTCATTGAAGCAGCCACGCCGGGCCTGTTCAAACGACTTATTTCCGCTCACGCATGCACAGCGGGAATGCGAAACGACAATGCATATGCTTATGTGAATTTGTTTCTTGGCACGGGGCGGGTGGCGCGCTAGCGTCTGTCATCGGCATGTGCGAACCGCTTCTCCCTTCAACGAACGACAAGAAAGAGACAACATGGCAGACAATGCGCAATGGAAGTTCGAAACCCTCTCCGTCCACGGTGGCTACGATCCCGACCCGACCACCCGCGCGGTGGCCGTGCCGATCTACCAGACCGTGGCCTTCGCCTTCGATGACACCCAGCATGGCGCCGACCTGTTCGACCTGAAGGTGCAGGGCAATATCTATTCGCGCATCATGAACCCGACCCAGGACGTGCTGGAAAAACGCCTGGCCGCGCTCGAAGGCGGCATTGCCGCGCTGGCCCTGGCCTCCGGCCAAGCAGCCGTGACCTATGCGATCCAGACCATTGCCGAGGCCGGCGACAATATCGTCTCGGCCTCGACCCTCTATGGTGGCACCTACAACCTCTTCGCCCACACGCTGCCGCAGTTCGGCATCACCACGCGCTTTGCCGATCCGCGCCAGCCGGCCTCCTTCGCGCCGCTGATCGACAAGCGCACCAAGGCCATCTTTATCGAATCGATCGGCAACCCGCTGGGCAACATCACCGACATCGCCGCCGTGGCCGAGATCGCCCATCGCCATGGCGTCCCGCTGATCGTCGACAACACCGTCGCCACGCCCTACCTGCTGCGTCCCTTCGAGCATGGTGCCGACATCGTCGTGCATTCGCTGACCAAGTACCTGGGCGGCCACGGCACCACGCTGGGCGGCGCCATTGTGGACTCGGGCAAGTTCCCCTGGGCCAAACACAAGGAGCGCTTCAAGCGCCTCAACGAACCCGATGTGAGCTACCACGGCGTGGTCTATACCGAGGCATTGGGCGAGGCCGCCTACATCGGCCGGGCGCGTGTGGTGCCGCTGCGCAATACGGGGGCGGCGCTGTCGCCCTTCAATGCCTTCCAGATCCTGCAGGGTATCGAGACTCTGGCCTTGCGGCTGGACCGCATCACCGACAACACCCTGGCGGTGGCGCAGTACCTGAAACGCCATCCCAAGGTGCGCTGGGTCAACTACGCCGGGCTGGAAGACCATCCCGACCATGCGCTGGCGCAGACGTATTTCAAGGGCCGCGCCTCGGGCGTGCTGACCTTCGGCGTGGCCAATGGTCGCGAGGGGGGCGCGCGCTTCCAGGATGCCTTGCAGCTCTTCACGCGCCTGGTCAACATCGGCGACGCCAAGTCGCTGGCTACCCACCCGGCCTCGACCACGCACCGTCAGCTGTCGCCAGCCGAACTGGAAAAGGCCGGCGTGACCGAGGATACGGTGCGCCTGTCCATCGGCATCGAGCACATCGATGACCTGCTGGCCGACCTGAAGCAGGCGCTGGAATCGGCCTGAGGCCGATATTGAGCCGCTAGCGCAGCCCGCGCCCCGACGCCGGTGGCCGGGCTGCCAGGATGGCCTCGGCCACCACCCGCATGGCCCGCGTGACCGGCTTGTCGTGGCGCACGATCAGGCCCAGCTGGCGGCTCAACGCCGGCACCAGCGACCGCACCTGCAAGCTGCGCCTATCCTCCTGGCGCAAGGCCATCTGCGGGATGATGCTGTAACCCAGGCCGGCCGCCACCATTTCCTTGATCGCTTCGACGCTGCCCAGCTCCATGCTGGGCTGCAGTCGCATGCCGGCCTCCAGCAGCCAGGCATCCACCAGTTGCCGGGTATTGGTGCCGGGCTCGAAGAGCATCATCGGCAGCGCCGCCAGATGCCGTGGAGCCACCTGGCGCGGCAGCTTGCGCGCGCTGGCCGGGCCGATGAGCACGAAGGGGTCTTCCAGCACCACGCTGACATGCAGCGCACGACTGCTCACCGGCAGGGTGACCAGGGCCATGTCCAGCAGGTTCTGCTCCACCCGCCGCACGAAATCGGCCGTGTTGCCGGTGCCGACCATGACCTGCAGCGCGGGATAGCGTTGCTGGATATCGGCCAGCACCGGCGGCAGCAGATGCAGACAGGCGGTGGCACCGGTGCCGATGCGCACCGTTCCCTGCACGCCTTCGGCATGCTGCCCGATAGCCTCGACCGCCTCGGCAGCCGTCTCCAGCAGGCTGCGGGCGTAGCCCAGCAGGGTGGCGCCGGCGGCGGTGGGGGCGATCTTGCGACCGACCCGCTCCAGCAGGCGCGTGCCGAGCCGGCGCTCCAGCTCGCGGATCTGCTGGCTCACGGCCGGCTGGCTGACCTCCAGGCTGGCCGCTGCGACCGAGAAACTGCCACTCTCCATGACCCGGACAAAGGTAGCGAGCTGCTCGAAGGAAAACATCTGCATATAAGACCTTCTTATGCAATGAATAATCAACATAATCTATGTTTAGTGATACGGGGCTGTCAACATGCATCCCATGGATACCTTGACTGCACAACGCCCGGTAACGCATCCGGCACCCCCTGGCGCACCGGCCATCACCCTCGCCGAAGCGCGCCCGGACCACATCCCCGCCATCCTGGAGATCTATTCGGTCTACGTGCTGGGCGCCCTCTGCACCTTCGAAGAGTTACCACCCTCGCTGGACGAGATGCACCGGCGCCTGGACCGGCTAAGGCGCGTCGGCCTGCCCTGGCTGGTGGCGCTGGAGGGCGATAGCGTGGTCGGCTATGCCTATGCCAGCCCCTATCGCTCGCGCCCGGCCTACAACGGCACGGTGGAAGATTCGATCTATGTGCGCCAGGGGCAGGATGGCCGTGGCATCGGCCGCACCCTGCTCGATGCGCTGGTCAGGCAATGCCGCGCACTGGGCTACCGCGAGATGATTGCCGTGGTCGGTGACAGCGCCAATACCGCTTCGTTGACGCTGCACGAGAGAATGGGGTTCAGGAAGGTCGGCGTACTGACCGATGTCGGCCGGAAATTCAATCGCGCCGTCGACACCGTACTGATGCAGCGCACGCTGGTCTAGCCGTGCGCCTGCATCGATGAGAAAGGACTAGGCAGCAATGGCCTGCGCCTGCCGCTGCGCCACCAGTTCACGGGTACGCGGGATCAGTTCGCGGCCGTAGTCGATGGCGTCCTCCAGCGGATCGAAACCACGGATGAGGAAGTTCGTCACGCCCAGATCGTAGTAGTCGAGCAGGGCCTCGGCCACCTGTCCAGGGGTACCGACCAGGGCGGTCGAGTTGTAGCGGGCACCGGTCTCCTTGGCAATCGCCGTCCACAGGCGCTTGTCCACGCGACTGCCGCGATCGGCCGCCGCCAGCAGGCGGCGCGCCCCTTCGCTTTGCTGCGGACCGGCGGCATAGGTGGGATGGATCTTGCCATTGCCCGATCGCAGGCGCCGCGTCTCGGCCAGGATGCGCTCGGCGCGTTCCCATGCGGCATCTTCGGTGGCCGCCAGGATGGGACGGAAGGAGACCGAAAAACTGATCTTCCGTCCGTGACCTGCCGCCTCGGCACGCACGCGCCCGGTCAGCTCACGGACCTGGTCCAGCGATTCGCCCCACAAGGCATAGATGTCGGCATGCCGCCCCGCCACCGGGATGGCGGCCTCGGAGGCACCGCCGAAGAAGATCGGCAGATGTGGCTGCTGCACCGGCCTGACCTCCGAAAAGGCTTGTTCGACACGATAGAACTCGCCATGGTGATCGAAGGGCTCGCCGGAGGTCCACACCTTGCGCAGGATCTCCAGGTATTCATCGGTGCGCGCATAGCGTTGGTCGTGATCGAGGTAGTCGCCATCACGGCGCTGTTCGGAGTCGGACCCTCCCGAGATGATATGCACGCCCAGGCGACCACCGCTGAAATGGTCCAGCGTGGCCAATTGGCGTGCGGCCAGCGTCGGCGCCACGAAACCGGGGCGATGCGCCAGCATCAGCTTGATGCGCTGGGTGGCGGCGGCCACCTGGGCGATGGTCAGGATGGCATCGGGGCCGGTCGAGTGGTACGGCACCAGCACACGATCGAAACCGGCCTCCTCATGGGCACGCGCAAAGCGCAGCAGGTAATCCGTATCGATGGCGGGGCCCACCGGAGTGTGGATCTCCGAGTTCTTGTTGGTGGTGACCATGCCGATGAAGTTGACGCTCATGCTTGTTCTCCTGTGGGCCTGTGCTGACAGGCGGTGGATAAGTTGGTTCGGCCCTCAGACCTTGACGATGTAGTCGCTCACCCGCACCTGCTGCGGCAGGATCTTGCGTGCGGCCAGCCAGTCGGCGGCGCCCTGGAAGGTGGCGATGAATTTCGCATCGTCGGCGCCATGGAATTCCCAGCGGCGTGCCAGCTTGATGAGCGAGTCGCGCACCGCATCCGAATAGCCGGCATCCTGTTGCACCAGGAGTTCGGCCTCGCGCGGGTTCTTCGTGATCCACTCACCCTCGGCACGATAGGCGGCATTGACGGCGCGCACGATGTCGGCGTTGTCCTCGGCAAACTTGCGGTGCGTGACGTAGGAGTTGAAGTCGATCAGGAACTCCAGGTCGCGGCCTTCGAAGAAGACGTCGTGGGCCTTGTATTCGACCCGCGCGATATCCACGCCCGGGCTCCACATCGACCATGCGTCGACCTTGCCCTGGGCAAAGGCCGGGCCGGCATCGGGCGGGTTGAGGTAGACGAACCTGACCTTGTCGCGCGCGATGCCGTGCTTTTCCAGCGCTGCCACCAGCAGGAATTCGCCCAGGCCGGAGCGGTTCACCGCCACCGTCTTGCCGACCAGGTCGCTGACCTTGTTGATGCCCGAACCATCCTTGGCGATGATGGCCGTGCTGCGCGGCTCGACCACGGCGAACTGGGTAAAGACCAGCGGCGAGCCGGCGATCATGGCCGCCAGCGCCGGCGTGGTACTGCCGCCGAAACCGAAGTCGGCGCTGCCGCCGGTGACCGCCTGCAGCGAAGGCGCGTGATTGGGGAAGGGGCCGATCCATTGCACCTTGATGCCGTCGCGGGCCAGGATCTTCTCGAACTCGCCGCGGGTACGGGCAATGCCGGGCAGGCCGCCCTTGCCCCAGGCCAGGCGCACGGTATCGGTATTGCGCGACTTGCCGGTAGCGGCCAGCGCGGCGATGGGCAAGCCGGCCGCGCCGAGGGCGCTGGCGCCGAGGGCGGCCTGGATCAGTTGACGTCGGTGTGCATTGGCGGGCTTGGAATCGTGACTCATGGATTGATGGGGGAAGTGGATAGCAAAAAGGAAGAGGGACTCAGTCGCCGCTCACCACGCCCAGCTCGGCCAGCAGCTGGGCGCGCAGTTCTCCGGCGGCAGGATGGGTGCGGTCATGGGCCGCTGCGGGCAGTACGTGGTAGTCGCTGGCGATGGCGCCGTCGCGCATGACCAGGATGCGGTCGGCCAGCAAGATGGCTTCATCCACGTCGTGCGTGACCAGCAGCACGCCCGGACGATGACGCGCCAGTAACTGGCGCACCAGCGCATGCATGCGGATGCGGGTCAGTGCATCGAGGGCGGCGAAGGGTTCATCCAGCAACAGCAGGCGCGGCTCGCGCACCAGGGCACGCGCCAGCGCCACACGCTGCGCCTGGCCACCGGAGAGATTGCGTGGCCAGTCATCGATGCGACTACCCAGCCCGACCTCTTCCAGCGCCGCCTGCGCGAGCGGCTTGCCGATCTTGTCATCGAAGCCCAGGGCAACATTGCGCCAGAGCGGATCCCACGGGATCAGGCGCGGTTCCTGGAACACCACGGCCGCTTGCGCCGGACCATCGATGCGACCGCCGTCGATGGCATCCAGGCCTGCCAGCGCGCGCAGCAAGGTGGTCTTGCCGCAACCGCTCTCACCCAGCAGCGCCACGAACTCGCCGCGCCGGATGCGCAGGTTCAGCCCCTGTATCACAGTGCGCTCACCGTAGCGGCGCCTGAGACCGGCCACCTGTACGGCGACCTCGTCGACACCGGCGGGATGCATGGTGTGCACGTCATGGGAGGTAGTGCTCATCATTTCCCCTTGGCGGCGTAGTTGGGATGCCAGGCCAGCAGGCGGCGTTCCAGCAGGCGTGCGATGGCGTCCGAGACCACGCCGATGCCGGCATAGATGACGATGGTCAGCACGATCACGTCGGTCTGCAGGAACTCGCGGGCATCCATGGCCAGCGAGCCGATGCCGGTGTTGGCGGCGATGGTTTCGGCAATCACCAGTGCCAGCCAGGCCACCGCCAGCGCGTAGCGCACCCCGGCCAGAATGGAGGGCAAGGCGCCGGGCAGCACGATGCGGCGGATCAATGTCCAGTTGGACAGGCCGGTCACGCGGCCCAGTTCGAGCAGCTTGGGATCGACCTGACGGATGCCCAGCACGGTATTGATGTAGATGGGAAAGAGCACGCCCAGCGAAACCAGGAACACCTTGCCGCCCTCGCCCACGCCGAACCACACGATCACCAGCGGCAGCGCTGCCAGGAAAGGCACGGCGCGCACCATCTGCACGCTGCGGTCGAACAGCGCCTCGGCCAGGCGCGAGAAACCCACCAGTGTGCCCAGCACGAAACCGAGGCTGCCGCCAATGATGAAGCCGGCGGCGGCGCGCAAGAGGCTGGCCCCGAGGTCGCTGAGCAGGCGGCCCTGGCCGATCAGCTTCCAGGCGGTCTGCACGACCTTGCTGGGCGCCGGCAGCACCTGTGGTGAGAGCACGCCGGCACGGGCAAAGGCTTCCCAGAGCAGCAGCAAGGCCAGCGGCGCTGCCCAGGAGATGAGGAAGAGGCTGCGTGCGCCGAGCACGCGCGGCACGCGCCGGGCAGGCCGCTCTGCGGCGGAGGTGGCGGAGGCGGCGGCAGCGGGCAGGCTCAGTCGGTTGACCGCATCGGACATTCGGACTTCCTTCTCATGAGATTGACAGACAGCTGCAGGAGAGCTGCCATGGTGAGAAGGAAATCCTAATCAGCTTCGGCGCTGGCGATAAGGAATCATTTTGAACTTGGATATCCGGAAATCACATGAGCGCGGCCCGGGCTCAGGGCAGCTCATCGTCCGCCACGCCCGGCACGCCGGCCCGGATGACCCGGCTGTAGTCATCCTTCGGACCGCCCTGCAACGCGCGCTCGGTAATACGGCCCGCCAGACGCAATTGATCGAAGGTATACCCCGGCGTCATCACGCCATGGTCGTAGACATACTCGGCAAAGTACCCGGAAAGCAGCAGGCGATAATCCAGCGGCAGGCCCGGCGAGAGCCGGCGCGCCAGTTCGAAGACGATGGTGGTGCAATTGCTGGTGAGAGTGTTGTAGAAGCGCGGCGTCTGGTGCAACTGCGCGGCGCGTTCCAGGTAACCCAGGAAGACCTTGCGCAACTGGTCGGGTCGCAGGCGCAGCCGGTACAGGTAGACGTCCTCGCCGCGCGCATGGGTGCGGGTGCGCAGGATGTCGCGTTCATCGGCGGCAACGATGACGGTCTCGAACTTGCGGAAGAATCCGCCCAGCGCCGAGAACGCCTCGCCACGCTCGCGCCGTATCTCCAGCGAGAACACCAGCCTCTGGCCATCGGCAAAGCCGAAGGACACCAGCGTGTGGGCGATCGCCGGCCCCATCCAGTAGGACAGCACCAGGTCGGCCGAGACCAGTTGCGCGAGATCGTAGTGGCGGGTCTCCCAGCGGATGTCGTAGTCGGCCTCGCTGCGCCAGTCGAAATTGCGTACCTGCTGCAGCGCGACCTGGTCGCCGTTCACCTGCGAGACCAGCATGCGCGCCACATCATCGGCCCAGCGGCGCTCATGCGAAGGACGGATGCCACGCCACCACGACAGCAGCAGCACCAGCGCCAGCACGAATGCAATCGGCCCCCAGCGCAGGGCACTTCCCGCACCAGCCAGTGACGCCAGCGTCGCCAGCGCTGGCACGCTCCAGGCAAGGATTGCCAGGACGCGCGCCCGACGCGCTCCCGGACACTGGTACCACAACGCAAACCCGCCCCACACGGCCAGCCCCAGCACCAGGCCGGCCAGCAGGATCAGCAATACAAAGGAAAGAAGGCCCATCGGCATCGTGCGATATTGTCGTTATTGGTCAGGCAGCGGGGTCCCTCCCGCATGCGGGCATTGTAGCCGCGCCCTGTGTATAAGTTTATGCGGATATATTCGTGGCTGCCCTGCGCCCGGCAGGCAGAGAATCGGCGGATCTCCCACCATCAGGAATGTATCCATGGCCCGCGACCTCTTAGTCTTGCTCGAATACGGCTTCACCGATCCCGCCCATCCGGGCGAGCGCTTCATCTGCCCCGATGGCGCGCCCATCGAGGGCTTGCTGGCCGGTGAGCCTGAACGTGCCAGGGGCGTCGACATCCGTCGCCTGCCCTTCGCGCGTCCACGCGCCGAAGTGGTCGCCCTGCTGGGTGAACAGCACCAGGGCTTGCCGGTGCTGATCCTGGGGGATGAACATCCCCTGCCCGAGGATGCGCAAGTGGCCAACGGCCGCCACTTCGTCACCGATACGCGCCGCATCCTGGCGCTGCTGGCGCAACGCCACGGTTTTGCCCGCGTGCATTGAGCCACCTGTTTCCGGAGCCCCCATGAGCCAGCCCCCACGGCAATTGCACCTCAACGTCAATATCCTGCATTCCGGCTTCATCCCCTCGGCCTGGCGGCTGCCGCAGGCCGATCCGCTGGCCTTCATCGATGCCGCCCACTACGTCAGGGTGGCGCGCATCGCCGAGGCCGCCAAGTTCGACGCGGTGTTCCTGGCCGATAACGCGGCCATCATCGAGCAGATCGATTTCCGCCCCATCACCGCGCTGGAGCCCACCGTGCTGCTGGCGACCGTGGCAGCGGCGACCACCCATATCGGCATCATCGGCACGGCCTCGACCAGCTACAACGAGCCCTATAACATCGCGCGACGCTTTGCGACGCTGGACCATGTGAGCGGCGGACGGGCCGGCTGGAACGTCGTCACCACCGCCGACCTGGCCTCGGCCCGCAATTTCGGGCAGGACAAGGTCCCCGACCATGCGGCGCGCTATGCCCGCGCCGACGAATTCACCCAGGTGGTCAAGGCCCTGTGGAACAGCTGGGAAGACGAGGCACTGGTGGCCGACAAGGCCAGCGGTCGCTTCATCGACGACGGCCGGGTACATCCCATCGCCCATCGCGGCCCGCACTTCCAGGTCCATGGCCCGCTGAACCTGCCGCGCACGCCGCAAGGGCAGCCGGTGCTGGTACAAGCCGGTGGTTCGGGGGATGGCCAGGAGCTGGCGGCGCGCCATGCCGAGGCGGTCTTCTCGGCGGCCCATACGGTGGAAGAATCCCTGGCCTACAGTCGCGCCATCAACACCCGCGCGGCCCAGCTCGGCCGGGGTCCGCATGCGGTCAAGATCCTGCCGGGGCTGGCCACCATCATCGGTGCCACCGAGGCCGAGGCGCTGCGCCGACGTGACGAGCTGATCGACAATATTCCCTGGAGATATAGCTTGAAGCGCCTGGCCGGCATCCTCGGCGTCCCGGTGGATAGCCTGGATCTGGATCGCCCGTTGCCGGAGAAGCTGGCCCTGCCCGCTGGCGGAAATGGCAACCATACCTTCTTCCATGCCACGCTGTCGCTGGTGAAGGGGCGTGCGCATACCGTGCGCGATGTCATCCGCGCCCTGTGCGGGGGTGGCGGTCATCGCGTACTGGTCGGCACGCCCGAGCAGATTGCGGACGAAATCGAACTGTGGTTCAAGGCCGGTGCTGCCGATGGCTTCAACCTCATGCCCGATGCCTTGCCGGATGGCTTGCAACACTTCGTCGATGGTGTGGTGCCGCTGCTGCAACAGCGCGGGATCTTCCGCCGCGAGTATGAGGGCAAGACCTTGCGCGAGCATTTCGGACTGGCCCATCCGGCCAGTACCGGTGGCCAGGCAAGAGCCGCCTGAACCTTCCGCTCACACCTACAGGAAAAAAGCTCGCCCCGGAATAGACCGGGGCGTGATGCCGTTCAGTCAAGCGTGTTGCCAGCCCCTAAGCCTGCTTCGACTTTGATCGCGCCGGCGCTGACCGTTCGTCCTGAGTAGCGGCGTAGCCGCGTATCGAAGGCGCACCAGGCTCAGGAGCGCCTTCGATACGGCCCTGAAGGGCCTACTCAGTCCGAACGGTTTCAAATGGGTTGAAGAGAACTTTAAATGGACCGCTTGGTCAGTTCTTGCCCAGCTTGAGATTCCTGTCGTCCCTGTCCCTGCTGCTGAAGTAATCCGGCAAGGCAAAGCCGTCATAGAAGCGGTCGCTGCGGATGGCCTTCTGGAAGTTCTCGGAGCGGTAGGCCTGGGCGATGTCGCGGGCATAGGTCTCGTCCTGGCGGGTCTTCTTGACGGCCACCACATTGATGTAGGGCGGCTTCATGTCTTCCAGGATAAAGGCCTCGGAGAGCTTGAGCTTGGCGAAGATGGCGAAGTTGCCCTGGATCGCGACGAAGTCGGCATCGTCCAGCGCGCGCGGACCCTGGGCGTTTTCCAACAGCAACAGCTTCAGGCCGACCTTGTTTTCCACCACGTCCAGTTCGGTGACATCGACCGGCTTGTTCTCGCGGATGCGGATCCAGCCCAGCCGCTGCAATATCCACAGGGCCCGCTGCAGGTTGACCGGGTCGTTGGGCACGGTCACGGTGAAGCCCTTCTTGAGATTGTTCAGGTCCTTGTGCTTGCGCGAATACAGGCCCATGGGCGGCGTAGGCACCTGCACGATGCCCACCAGGTCGGTGTTGTTGCGCTCGTTGTAGGAGGCCAGGAAGACCGAGTGCTGCATCACGTTGGCATCGATGTCGCCCTTGAAGACGGCGCTGTTGGCTTCCAGCCCGGTGGAGAATTCATAGTAGCGGATCCTGTAGCCCTTCTTCTCCAGCTCGGGTTGCACGCCCAGCTTGAACTCATCGATGTAGGGTCCGGGGACGAAGCCGACCTTCAGTTCGCGCTCGGGTGCAGCCGGCGGAGCGGCCTGGGCGCCGGCGACCACGGCGGCGCCGAGCAACAGCAGGCTGGCAAGTTTTTTCAGCATGAGGGATTTCCTTTGACGATCACTGGCACTCAGACATAGCCGTGGCCGAAGCGCTCGTTGTGCGCTTCGCCATTGAGGTGGAAGTTGCCGATGGCGGCCTCGCGCTGCGTGACCGGATTGTGCGAGGCCAGCGTGCGCGCATTGCGCCAGTGACGATCCAGGCGCAATGCCTGGCTGGTGGCCGAGGCGCCGCCGACTTCGAAGAGCAGCGTGGTGGCTTCCAGCACCTGGCCGATGACGATCTGCTGCGCCTCGAAGGTGCGGATGTCGAGCAGGTTGTAATCCTCGGTGGTGGCGCTGCCGGCGCGGCGGGCTTCATTGAGTGCATCCTGCTCGCGGGCGATGGCCAGGGTCAGTTGCTCGGCCGACCAGGCCAGGCTGGACAGGCGCCCCACCACCCTGTGCACCAGCGGATTCTCGCGCGGCACCGATTGCCCCGGCACGCCGAAGGTGCGGCTGCGCGGACGGGTGAAGGCGATCGCATCGCGCAGGGCGGCGCGGGCAATGCCGGCCAGCGTGGCCAGGTGGAAGGTCTGGTAGAAGGAGGTGATGATGGTATTGCGGCGCGGCTGCGAGAGCTGGTAGCGGTCCAGGATCTGGTCGGCCTGCACCGGCACGTTGTGGAAACGCGTGGTGCCGCTGCCGGTCAGGCGTTGGCCGAAGCCATCCCAGTCGTCGACACGTTCCACACCGGGGGCGTTGACGTGGACGATGACGTTGAGATCGGATTCATGGTCGTGGCCGCGCGCCAGGATCCAGTCGGCATAGAGGGTGCCGGTGGAATAGTATTTTTCGCCATTCAGGCGCAACTGGCCGCTGGCATCCTGTTCCAGCACCACCGAGTTGGAGGTGGTGCCGGTACGCTCGGAAGCGGCCGCGCCGAAGGTTTGGCCACTGCCGATGACCTTGAGCCAGCGCCGCGTATCGGCGTCGTCGCGACGCTCCTGCAGCAGCTCGGTAAAGCCGGCATTCACGCGCAGGATCTGCGGCAGGTTGGATTCGGCCTCGCCCAGGCGGATCAGCAGCGAGAAGTAGTCGGCCAGGCTCACGCCGCCCCCCCCGTGTTCCACCGGCACGCGCAGGGCGGTGAAGCCGCTCTCCTTCAACTGGCGCACTTCTTCGGTGGGCAAGCGGCGCTCGCTCTCGCGGGCGATGGCGCCCTCGGCGATGCGGGCGAAGAGATCGGCAAAGCGTTGGTGCAATGCCTGGGCAGACGCGGGCGTGGAGGTGCTCATGAGGTCCTTTGCTGGATGAAGCTGACAAAGGATTATGTGGCCGCAGTCGCGTGCAAATGAAGGAAGGAAATCGGATATGGATATGCAGCGCCGCCCCCCGCCGTCTCAGTGGCCCGGCACGGCGTGCAGCTGTACGGGCTTGCTGGCGCGGATGGCCGCGATCATGTTGCGTACCGCCGGTGCACGTTCATGGCGGCGGAATACCGCCGCCACCTCCGACACCAGCGGCGCGCCGGCCAGCGCGCGGTAGCAGACATTGGGCAGCGTCACCACCGAGGTGAGCACGCCCGGCACCACTGCCACGCCGGCACCCACCGACACCTCGGCCAGCACCGCCAGCAAGCCGCCGGGACGACTCACGCTGCGCGGCTCGAAACCACCACGACGCCAGACCTCGCGGCTGCCCAGCTCCTGCTCGGGCAGGATGAAGGCATCCTGCGCCAGCGCGCGCGAGCGTACCGCTGTCGCATCGGTGACCGATGCCAGCGCATGATCGCCCGGCAGGGCCAGGCAGAAGCGGTCGCGCAACAGCACATGCGATTGCAGCGCCGGACCCAGCGGCAGCGGCATGCGCAGGAAGGCGATATCGACCTTGCCTTCTTCGACCGCATCGGCGAGCTGGTCCATCGGCCATTCGCGGGCATGCACGCTGGCCTGCGGCCAGCGCTGGCGGAAGGCGCTGATCTGCTGCTGCAGGATGCCGCCAAAGACGGCCGAACCCACATAGCCGATCTCGACCCGGCCCAGCTCGCCCCGTCCGGCGCGGCGACCGACGTCGATGGCCTGGTCGAAGCGCGCCAGCACCGCCTGCGCCTGCACGACGAAATCGCGCCCGGCCGAGGTCAGCGCCACCGAGCGCTTGGTGCGTACGAACAGTTGCGCCTGCAGCTGGCGCTCCAGTTCGCGGATCTGTACCGAGAGCGTGGGTGGTGCGATGCCCAGGATCTCGGCGGCGCGGGCAAAGTGCAGCTCTTCGGCCACGACCAGGAAATAGCGCAGGTGACGCAGTTCCATCGTTTTGCTCCAGATAGATGATGATGAAGGTGGTGATTTTGAATTAGTTTAAAACTAATTATTTGCCATTTCACCGTTATTGAAACGAATTATCGCTGCTGCTCCAATGGAGGACTTCCTTTCACTTCATTTCCAGGAGCCCTCCATGTCCAAGGCCAGACTTCCCGCTACCCTCTTCCTGTCCACCCTGCTGGCAGCCGGTATCGCCAACGTCGCCAGCGCCGCTGGCCTGCCCACGCAACCGGTGTTGACGCTGGCCGCCGCCCAGCAGGTGATCCAGGCCGCGCAATCCAAGGCCCAGGCCGAAAACTGGCCCTGCGTCATCTCGGTGGTAGATGCGGCCGGCCTGCCGCTGGCGCTGGTGCGTATGGACAATGCAGCCGTGCCCGCCGGAGTCGAGCTGGCGCCGGGCAAGGCACGTACCGCCGCCCTCTTCCGCCGTCCCAGCGGGGCGCTGGAAGATGCCATCAATGGCACGCGTCCGGCCGCCATCACGGCGCGCGGCTTCGTGCTGATGCGCGGTGGCGTGCCGCTGGTGGCGGAGGGCCAGATCGTCGGTGCCATCGGCGTCTCGGCCGACACGCCCCAGCATGACGAGGAAATCGCCAAGGCCGGCGCCGCCGCCCTGAAGTAAGCCGCCAGCCAACCCGACCAACCCGACCACCCTGCCCACTGAACGAGGAGCAAGCTCATGCGCTGGCCATTTTCCACTGCGGCGGGACGCATCCTGCTGACCGGTTCTCTCGGGTGTGCCATGACGGTGCTGGACACCAACGTGGTCGGCATCATCCTGCCCACGGTGGCACGCGAGCTGGGCGCTTCCTTCAGCGAGATCGAATGGATGGTGAGCAGCTACGTGCTGTGCTTTGCCGCCCTGCTGCTGCCGGCCGGCGCCACGGCCGACCGTTTCGGCCGCAAGCGCGTGCTGGCGTGCGGCATCCTGCTCTTT
Source organism: Herbaspirillum sp. NPDC087042 (assembly GCF_044745245.1). Classification (NCBI taxonomy): domain Bacteria; kingdom Pseudomonadati; phylum Pseudomonadota; class Betaproteobacteria; order Burkholderiales; family Oxalobacteraceae; genus Herbaspirillum; species Herbaspirillum sp. NPDC087042. The sequence continues at coordinate 82,399 of NZ_JBIUZW010000019.1, forward strand.
GCCGCCGCCTCGCTGGCTTGCGCGCTGGCGCCGTCGGCGCAGGCGCTGTACGTGGCGCGTGCGCTGCAGGGCGTGGGGGCGGCGCTGCTGCTGGCACCGGCGCTGGCGGTGATCGGCCATGCCTTCCACGACGAAGGCGAACGCGCCCATGCCTGGGCGGTCTGGGGCGGCGTCATGGGCCTGACCATGGTGCTGGCGCCGCTGGTGGGCGGGGTCATCAATACCCTGCTGGGCTGGCGCTGGGCCTTTGCCATCAACCTGCCGGTGTGCGCCGTGCTGGGCGTGGCGGTCTGGCACCATGTGCCGGAGTCGCGCAATCCCCTGCCACGCCCGCTCGATCCCCTGGGCATCCTGTCTTTCTCCAGCGCGATCTTCCTGCTGACCTGGGCCCTGATCACCGGCCCCGAGCACGGGTGGACCAGCGTTGCTTGCGTCGCTCGCAGCCTGGGCGGCGCTCTTTTATTGGCGCTCTTCATCGGCTGGCAGCGTCGCGCTGCCCATCCCATGCTGGAGCTGGGCCTGTTCCGCCGTCCCGGTTTCGTGGCGGCGGTGGCGGCCATGTTCGCCTATGCGGCCTCGGCCCAGGTGATGGCCTCGCTCTTGCCGCTGTACCTGCAGAATGCGCGTGGCCTGGATGCCTTGCACAGCGGCCTGGCGATGTTGCCCTTCGCGCTGGCCATGCTGCTGTTGCCGCAATGGGGTCGCCGGCTGGGACAACGCTTTTCCTCACCCGCCATCCTGGCGCTGGGGCTGGGCATCACCGCGCTGGGCAATCTGCTGATGGTAATGGCCGCTGGCGCGGCATCTCCGCTGTGGACCGCATTGGGCATGGCGGTGCTAGGCAGCGGTGGTGGCCTGCTCAATGGCGAGACGCAGAAGGCCATCATGGGCAACGTGCCGCGCGAGCGCGCCGGCATGGCCTCGGGGATCAGCACGACGGCGCGCTTCACGGGCGTGCTGGCCGGCTTTGCAGGATTGGGAGCGGTGCTGGCCGAAGGCGCAAGCCAGGCCATGGCGAGCGCACTGGCCACCTTCGATGGCGATGCTCTACATGTGCGCCGCTTTGTCGAACGCGCCATGGCCGGTGACCTGGAACAAGCCGCACAACTCTACCCAGGGCAGCAGAACAGTGTGATGGTATTGGCGCGGCAAGCCTATGCGCAGGGGTTTTCGCATGCCTTCGCGGTGGCGGCCTTGCTGGCCGTGACGGCGGCGGCGATCGTGGTGTGGGCGATCAGGCGCGCCGCGCCTGCAGTAGCTGATCGGCCAGTCGCGGCAACACCGTTGCGGCGTCCTCCCGGATCTTGACGGCCAGCAGCGCATCGGCCCGCGTCACACCGCGATTGATGGCCACCACCGGCTTGCCGGCCTCGGCCACCATGCGCGGAAAACGGAATCCCGACAACACCATCAGCGAACTGCCCACCACCAGCATGGCATCGCAGGCCCGTGCCGCCTGCTCGGCCAGGGCACTGCGCGCGACAGGCACGCCATCGCCGAAGAACACCACGTCCGGTTGCAGCACGCCGCCACAGGCGACGCAGTCGGGCACATGGAAGCTGGCATCGGCCTCGGGCTCCAGCTGGGCGTCGCCGTCGGGCAATGCCTCGGCCTTCAGGTGCGCCAGGGCGGGATTGCGGCGCTGCAACTCCTGCTGGATCTGCGCGCGCGGATAGACGGTGGCACAGGACAGGCAACGCACCTCGTGGATGCTGCCGTGCAGCTCGATGACCTGGGCGCTGCCGGCCTGCTGGTGTAAGCCATCGACATTCTGGGTCAGGATGGCGCCGAGATGGCCGGCCTGCTGCAATTGCGCCAGCGCCCGGTGGGCCGCATTGGGCGTGGCCTGCGCCAGGCGTGGCCAGCCCAGCATACTGCGCGCCCAGTAACGCTTGCGCGCGGCCTCGGACTGGCGGAACTCATTGCCCTGGATAGGCAGGCGACCGCGTCGCACGCCATCGTCATCGCGATAATCGGGAATGCCGGAGGCCGTGCTGATGCCGGCCCCGGTCAGCACCAGCACATCGCGCCGCTCCAGCAGCAGCTGCACCAGTGCCGCCAGCGGATCGGCGATGTCAGGCACGACGCGGCTGGTCCTGTGGTGGCACGGCCTGGTGCAGCTCGCCCAGCACATCGAGCAGGGCCGGACGGCCGAACAGGAAACCCTGGCCCTCGTGGCAGCCTTCCTGTTCCAGGATGGCGCGCTGGGCTTCGGTTTCCACCCCTTCGGCCAGCACCGCTACGTTCAGGCTGTGGCCCAGCGCCAGGATGGCGCGCACGAAGGCCTTGGCCTGCTTGCTGGTTTCCAGCTCGCTGATGAAGCTGCGGTCCAGCTTGATCTTGTCGAAGGGGAAGGAGCGCAGGGTTTCCAGCGACGAGTAGCCGCTGCCGAAATCGTCCATGGCGATGGTCACGCCCATGACCTTGAGTTGCTGCAGCAGGTAGAGCGCCCGGTCGCGGTCGGCGATGATGGCGGTCTCGGTGACTTCCAGCTCCAGCCGCTCCGGCGCCAGTCCGGTAGCCGCCAGGACCGAGCGCACCCGCTCCACCAGGGCAGCGTTGGAGAGCTGCATGGCCGACAGGTTCACGGCGATGCGAGGGCGCAGGTCCCATTGCACGGCCTCGCGGCAGGCGCGCTCCAGCACCCAGTCGCCGATGGCGCCGATGGCGCCACATTCCTCGGCCACGGGGATGAAGATGGATGGCGAGATCAGGCCCTGCACCGGATGCTCCCAGCGCAGCAGGACTTCGTAGCCGGTGATCTCGTCGCTGCTGACCGCACGCTGGATCTGGTAGTTCAGGAAGAACTGGCCGCGTTCCAGCGCCGTCCAGATGTCGCGCGCCATGGCACGCCGCGCGCGCGAGGCTTCGTCCATGGTGGCTTCGTAGTAGCAGATCTTCTCGTCCATGCTCTTCTTGGCGCGATACATGGCCAGGTCGGCATTGTTGAGCAGCTGGGTGCGTTCCTCGGCATCGCCCGGGAACATGGCCACGCCGATGCTGGCGCCCGGGGCGATATCGGTATCGGCCAGGTGCAGCATGGTGGTCAGGGCGCGTTGCAGGCGGCTGATGAAGTCGGCCAGCGCGCGCTGCTGGCGGAACACCTTGAAGGCGACGAATTCGTCACCGCCGAAACGCGCCACCGTCTCGCCTTCGCCGGCGAGGGCTTTCATGCGGCGTCCCAGTTCGGACAGCAGCTGGTCGCCCACCGCGTGGCCGAAGGCATCGTTGACTTCCTTGAAGCCATCCAGGTCGATGCTGACGACGGCGATCTGCTGTTCGCCACGATGCAGGTTGTCCATGGCCTCGTCGAGACGCTCCAGGAACTGCAGGCGGTTGGGCAGGCCGGTCATGGCATCGTGGCGCGCCAGGTAGATGATCTTGGCGTTGCTTTCGAGCTGTTCGGTACGGTCGCGGGTGATCTTGGCAAAGCCCAGCAGCTGGCCGTTTTCCTTGTAGATGGTGTCGATCACCACATGCGCCCAGAAGCGTGATCCATCCTTGCGTACGCGCCAGCCCTCATCCTCGAAGCGGCCTTCGCGCAGGGCGATTTCCAGGTTGGTGGTGGGCAGTCCGGCCAGGCGGTCCTGCTCCTGGTAGAACACGGAGAAATGCTGGCCCACGATCTCCTTCTCCAGGTAACCCTTGGCGCGCTGGGCGCCGGCGTTCCAGTTGGCTACGGTGCCATCGGGGTTGAGCATGTAGAGGGCATAGTCGGTGATGCCCTCCACCAGCAGCCGGAAACGGTTTTCGGTGTCGCGCCGCGCCTCTTCCATACGGCGCTGCTCGGTACAGTCGCGGGTGATCTTGGCAAAGCCGATCAGCTCGCCGTTTTCCTTGTAGATGGGGTCGATCACCACATGCGCCCAGAAGCGGCTGCCGTCCTTGCGGATGCGCCAGCCCTCGCCTTCGAAGCGGCCCTCGCGCAGGGCGGTATCCAGGCCGCGCTGGGGCAGGCCTTCGGCGCGCTCGGCGGGGCTGTAGAAGGTGGAGAAGTGACGACCGACGATTTCCTCGGCGGTATAGCCCTTGAAGCGCTGGGCGCCGGCATTCCAGTTGGCCACCACGCCATCGGCGCGCAACAGGTAGATGGCGTAATCGGTGACGCCCTGGACCAGCAGGCGATAGGCATTCTCGGAACTGAATTCGTTCAAGTCATCTTGCTGGGTCATTGCTAAACCTCCCGTTCACGGCCGGTCCGTTGCGTGGATCCCCCTGGACATCGGCATGATGCGGATGCAGGCGGGTTGCCGCACGGATATTTCTTGCTTTTACGGCAGCATTCTAACCTGATCGGCCAAGTCCTTCATTCAGGATTCCCCTGATCTCACCGTGGGGCGGCGCGAGTTTGCAATTCTCCCTATAATTTCAGTGCAACTTTCACAATGCCTCCCGCCCTCAAGGCGGAGGGGCATTGATATAAAAAACCTTCCGCCAAAAGTTCGAGGAGCATCATTCATGCGGCTTTTACTCCTGCTGCCGTTCATCGGCCTGTTATGGGTCCCGTTCTACAACACCGAATTGCCCACCCTGTTCGGTTTCCCCTTCTTCTACTGGTACCAGTTCGCCTGGGTACCGCTGACCTCGCTGATCATCTGGCTGGTCTATCGTGATGGCGTGAAGAAGGGAGTCGAGTAAATGGATACCTCCAACATCCACTGGACCGCGCTCTGGGTCTTCCTGTTCTTCTTCGCCCTGGTCACCGTGATGGGCTTCCTGGCCTCGAAATGGATGGCCGGTCCCAGCAACAAGGGCGCCCATCTTGACGAATGGGGCCTGGGCGGCCGCAACTTCGGTACCTGGATCACCTGGTTCCTGGTCGGCGGCGATTTCTATACCGCCTATACCGTCATCGCCGTGCCGGCGCTGGTCTATGCGGTGGGGGCCTATGGCTTCTTTGCCTTGCCCTACACCATCCTGGTCTATCCCATCGTGTTCGTGATCATGCCCAAGCTCTGGCATGCCGCCCACAAGGCCGGCCACGTGACGGCCGCCGACGTGGTCTGGGGTCGCTACAAGTCGCGTCCGCTGGAGTTCGCCATTGCCCTCACCGGCGTGGTGGCCACCATGCCCTACATCGCCCTGCAACTGATCGGCATGGAAGTGGTGATCAAGGCGCTGGGCCTGACCGGTGAGCTGCCGCTCTTGGCGGCCTTCGTGATCCTGGCGCTGTACACCTACTCGGCCGGCCTGCGTGCACCCGCGCTGATCGCCTTCGTCAAGGACGTGATGATCTACATCGTCGTGCTGGTGGCGGTGATCGTGGTACCGGCCAAGCTGGGTGGCTATGGCGCGGTGTTCAGCTCGGCCCGCGATGCCTTCGCCCTCAAGGGTGGCGCTACCGGCCTGACCCTGAAGCCCACGCAGTTCCTGCCCTTCGCTACGTTGGCGCTGGGCTCGGCGATGGCGGCCTTCATGTATCCGCATACCCTGACCGGCATCTTCGCGGCCCGCGACGCCAACACCATCCGCAAGAACGCCGTGTTCCTGCCGGCCTATACCGTGCTGCTGGGCTTGATTGCGCTGCTGGGTTACATGGCCTATGCGGCCGGCGTGAAAGTGCAGACCAACAACGACGTGGTACCGGCGCTGTTCAATGGCCTGTTCCCGGGCTGGTTCGCCGGCTTCGCGTTTGCAGCCATCGCCATCGGTGCCCTGGTGCCGGCGGCGGTGATGTCCATCGGCGCATCCAACCTCTTCACCCGCAACTTCTGGAAGCCCTACGTCAATCCGGGCATCTCCCATGAAGGCGAGGCCAAGGTGGCCAAGGTGGTGTCGCTGGTGGTCAAGTTCGGCGCGCTGGTGTTCATCCTGTTCCTGCCGACCAAGTTCGCGCTGGACCTGCAGCTGCTGGGTGGCGTGTGGATCCTGCAGACCTTCCCGGCGCTGGTGTTCGGTCTGTTCGTCAGCTGGTTCGGTGCACGCGCCCTGCTGTGCGGCTGGACGGTGGGCATCGTCAGCGGCAGCTGGCTGGCCTTTGCCGATGGCATCAAGCCGGTGCACAGCTTCATCATCGGCGGCGAGACCTATACGCTCTATACCGGTCTCATCGCCCTGGCCATCAACGTGGTGGTGGCCGTGCTGGCCAACCTGGTGCTGGGGCGTGGCGAGCAGCCCGCGCTGAAGCACTGAGGAGATAACAGCGTGGTCGTGCGTGCGGCGTTATCCGAAGGTTGCAGCGACCGCACGCCATGACGGCTACCTGATATCCCGACAGCAAAGAGGAGGACATGGTCCTCCTCTTTTTTTTCGCGCATCGCGTCCGGCGTCAGCGATCGACCAGCCGCGAGGGGACGCACAACACGACCAGCAAGGCCGACAGTGTCAGCATCGCCGCCACCAGGAACAGACCCGAGGACACCGAATGGGTCTGCATCTTCAGCCAACCTATCATCGCAGGGCTGACGAAGCCGGCCAGGTTGCCGGTGCAATTGATGAGCGCGATACCGGCTGCTGCGGCGGCGCCCCCCAGGAAGGCGGTCGGCAAGGCCCAGAACATCGACACCGCCGTGACCACGCCCATCGCCCCCAGGCTCAGGCCGGCAATGGCGGGCAGGACCTGATTCTCGCTCAGCGCACACAGGATGAACCCGGCGGCCGCCACCAGCGCCGGTATCGCCACATGCCAGCGCCGCTCGCGGAAGTGGTCGGCACTGCGTCCGGCCAGCAGCATCGAGACCAGGGCGGCGCCATAGGGAATCGTCGCCAGCAAACCGATATGCAAGGGATCGGCAATGCCGGCGCCGCGCAGGATGGACGGCAGCCAGAAGCCGATGGCATAGGAGCCCATGACCATGCCGAAGAGGATCAGGCACATCAGCCAGACCCGGCCCGAGAGCATGGCGCCCATTGCCGAACTGTGGGTGCGACCGCTGGCGTCCTGGGCGACGGCGGCTTCGATCACCTGCTTCTCGTCGGCATCGAGCCAGGAGGCATCGGCCACGCGGTCATCCAGGTGGAAGTAGATCAGCACGCTCAGCAGGACCGCCGGGATGGCCTCCAGCACGAACAGCCACTGCCACCCCGACAAGCCCATGGCACCGCCGCAGGCGGACATGATGTAGCCCGACAGCGGACCGCCCACGATGCCCGAGACCGGATTGCCGGCCATGAACATGGCGGTCATGCGGCCGCGTCGCCGGGCCGGGAACCAGTAGGTCAGATACAGGATCACGCCCGGGAAGAAACCGGCCTCGGCAATGCCCAGCAGGAAGCGGATGGCATAGAAGGCCGCCGGTGTCTCGACCCAGGCCGTCAGGGCCGAGAGCAGCCCCCAGCTGATCATGATGCGGGCGATCCAGCGGCGCGCCCCCAGCCGATGCAGCAGCAGGTTGCTGGGCACCTCGAAGAGGAAGTAGCCGAGGAAGAACAGGCCCGCGCCCAGGCCGTAGACGGCATCGCTGAACTGCAGGTCGCTGAGCATCTGCAGCTTGGCAAAGCCGATGTTGACGCGATCCAGGTAAGCCACCACGTAACTGACGAAGAGCAGTGGAATGAAGCGCCAGGCGACCCGGCGAAAGACACGTTCGCCCAGGGCCGGATCGGCAGGTGCCGCCTCGCCCGCCCGGGAGGACTGAGCGCTGGCCGGTTCAGAAAGGGTCTGGGAATGCATGGAGTCTCCTTGATGTGGATGCCACGGCTGGCCTCCCGCCCTGCGAGGCCGCTGCAGCTTTCTTGTGATGGATGGGGACGTTGCGGCGCTCAGCAGAGGGCCGTGCTGACCCGGCCCTGGTAGAGCGCAAAGCCCAGGGCATCGAGCTGGCGCAGCAGGGCCTCGCGGTCGATGGCGTCGAGCTCCACCAGGGGCGGCCGCAGGCGGTTCCAGCCCGGATCGCGCAGTCCGCAGGACATGGCCGCCTTCATCGCCGCGATCATGGGGAAGCCGGCGAAGGCGGCGCGGACTTCGTTGAGTTCCTCCTGCCAGGCCTGGGCCTGCGGGTCATCCCATTGGCGACACAGGGCGGCGATGCCGGCCGGGTTGACATTGGCGGTGGCGGAGATCACGCCGGCGCCGCCATGGCGCATGGTCTGCACCAGCGCCGTCTCGCTGCCGGCGAAGACATCGAAACCGGCCGCGCCGAATTCGCGCAGCATGGCGGCGGTGTTGTTCCAGTCTCCCGAACTGTCCTTGATGCCGGCCACCACGCCGGGGAAGCGCTTGAGCAGCCGCTCGATCAGGCCCAGGCTGATGCCGACCTGCGCCACCGGGGGGATGTGATAGAGATAGATGCGCAGGCGCGTATCGGCGACCGCCTCGATCACCTCGGCGAAGACGCGGAACAGCCCTTCTTCGCTGACCGCCTTGTAGTAGAACGGCGGCAGCATCAGGACGCCACCGCAACCGGCCCGCACCGCGTGGCGTGTCAGTTCCACGGTATCGCCCAGGGCACAGGCGCCCACGCCGGGCATCATGCGCGCGGCAGGCATGCCGGCATCGAGCAGCACGTCGAGCAGGCCGCGCTTCTCGGCCACGCTCAGCGAGGCGGCCTCGGAATTGGTGCCGAATACGGCCAGGCCGACATCGTGATTGAGCAGGGTACGGCAGTGTTCGATGAAGCGGGCGATCGAGGGCGTACCGTCAGCCTCGAAGGGCGTGAGCACAGGCGAGAGCACACCGCCCAGGCGGGGGGCGGGGGCGGGCGCGGGCGGCGCGGCGGGATGGGTCATGGCAAGTCTCCTGAAATGGGCCGGCGCACGGCGCGCGGCAGTCTGGGTGCCAGCACGGTTGCACTGGTGGACGGCGGCCAGTATTGCCCACTTCAGGAAGCAGAATAATCATGCTTCGCTTGCGTCAATCGATAGAATTTTTATCGTTCTTGCGCCATGCCTTGACCAGTTCCAGGAAGCAATGCACCAGCCGGGTCCGCGCCGACGTGCGTGTCCAGGTCATGCCCACCACGCGGCGTGCGCTGCGTTGTGGCAGGGGCCAGCGGCGGATCGCCAGGCGCGTATTGGAGGCGGCCACCCAGGCCGGCACCAGGGATACGCCGATCCCCCGCTCGACCAGCGCGGCGATGGCATCGAGCCCATCCATCTCGCAACGCTGGCGGGTGCGTATGCCGTACTGGCGCAGATAGGCCTCGGCCAGCTGGCCGCCCACGGTGGCGCGGTCGTAGCGCAGGAAGGGCTCGCGCTCCAGGGTGGCATGCACATCGTCGACCTGCATGGCGCTGGGGGCGAGCAGCACCAGCGGCTCTTCGCGCATGGTGTACCAGCCGCAGCTCTTGGGCAGCTCGTACAGGGGCTGGATCAGCAGCGCCGCATCGAGGTCGCCATCGACCACCTTGCGAAACAGCGTGGTCGAGGTGCCAGGCTCCAGGTAGATATCCACCTTGGGATGCTGCGCCAGAAAACGCGAGACCAGGTCCGGCAGCACCGCCAGCATCATGGTCGGGGTGCCGCCCACGCGCAGTTGCCCGGCCAGGTCGCGGCCGTCACTGAGGTCGTCGCGCAGGTCGCGGATGTCGCGCAGCACCTGGCGCCCCCGTTCGAGGATGCGCGCACCGGCCTCGGTGGGGGCCACCGTGCGCCCGGAACGGCGGATCAGGCTCATGCCCATCTCCTGCTCCAGCAGGCGCACCCGCTGGGCCACCGCCGCCGGCGTGAGATCCAGGCGCCGCGCGGCTTCGGCGATCGATCCCAGCTCTGCGACATGGATGAAGCTCTGCAGGTAGCGCGTATCCATGCGGTCTCCGATCAATAGAATAATTATCTTTTCAAGATATCGGAACGTACTGTTTTCATTGATTGGCGTCAATCAGAATGTGCCGCACATGCTGCCCGACGAAGCGCCGGCGACGTGTTCACATCACTCATCCATTCCATCGAGGAGGAAACAAGACATGCCCATCATCGAATCAGTCTCGGTCTGCACCGCGCGCGTGCCGCTGGACCGGGTCACATCATTTGCCACCCGCACGGTCTCGGCCCGTGACTATGGCCTGGTCAAGGTGCGCTCCACCGACGGCGTGGTCGGCATCGGCTTTTGCTATGTCGGCAGCACCGGGGGCGCGATCCTGACGACGGCAGTGGAGCAATTGCTGGCACCGCTGCTGATCGGCAAGGAGTCGCTGGCCGTGGAAGGCCTGTGGCAAGCCATGTACCAGGAGGCGCTGCTGCATGGGCGCGCCGGCACGGTGATGCGGGCCTTGAGCATTCTCGATACCGCACTCTGGGATCTCAATGCCCGCAGCAGCCAGCTGCCGCTGCACAAGTACCTGGGTGCGGTCCACCTGGACGAAGTCCCGGCCTATGCCAGCGGCGGCTACTACCTGGACGGCAAGACCCCGCAGGCGCTGGGGGATGAAATGGCCAGCTATGTGGCCATGGGCTTCAAGGCGGTGAAGATGAAATCGGGGCGACTCTCGCCCAGGGAGGAGGAAGCGCGCGTGCGCGCGGCCCGCGAAGCCATCGGCCCGGACGTGGAGCTGATGCTCGACATCAACAACGGCTGGGGTGATCTCACCCAGGCGCTGCAGCATGTACGTCGCTTCGAGCAGTACGATCCCTACTTCATCGAGGAGCCCTTCTCGCCCGACGACATCGACAACCACGCGCGCCTGGCCAGGCTCACGCGCGTTCCGGTGGCCACGGGCGAGATCGGCTATGGCCGCTGGTATCACAAGGAATTGCTGGACAAGGATGGCGCGGCCATCCTGCAAACCGATGCCGTGGTCTGCGGCGGCATCAGCGAATGGCGCCGCATTGCCGCCACGGCCGCCAGCTACGGCAAGGTGATGTGTCCGCACTGGTTCCACGATGTGCATGCACCGCTGGTGGCAGCCACCCCCAATGCGCGCTATGTGGAATTCTTCTGGGATGACCAGGTGCTCAACTTCCGCCGACTGATCGATCGTCAGCTGACGCATCGCAACGGTAACGTGGTCTTGCACCAGTCACCGGGCCTGGGCTTCGATTTCGATGAATCCCAGGTGGCCCGTTACGGCAAGTGGAGCACTATCAGGCAATAAGCGCAGGCCATGCCGTTCGACCTCGATCCAAGGGCATGGCTGCGTATCGTCGGTGGCTCAGAGCTTCTCGGTCTCGCCGCTCTTGGGCTGCCACTTCATCAGGCGCTTCTCGATCATGCCCACGGCCAGGTCCAGCACCAGGGCAAAGACCGTCAGCACGACAATGCCGGCAAAGACGGTGTTGATGTCGAAACTCCCCTCGGCTTGCAGGATCAGGTAGCCCACGCCACGCGCCGAACCCAGGTACTCACCCACCACCGCGCCCACGAAGGCCAGGCCGATGGAGGTGTGCAGGCTGGAAAACACCCACGAGGTCGCCGACGGCAGGTAGACCGTGCGCAGCAGCTGACGCGCATTGGCGCCCAGCATGCGGGCATTGGCCAAGACCACCGGGCTGACTTCCTTGACGCCCTGGTAGACGTTGAAGAAGACGATGAAGAACACCAGCGTGACCGCCAGCGCCACCTTGGACCAAATACCCAGGCCGAACCACATCGCGAAGATCGGCGCCAGGATCACGCGGGGCATGGAGTTGGCCGCCTTCACGTAGGGATCGAGGATGGCCGAGGCGGTCGGCGAGAGCGCCAGCCACAGGCCGATGCCCAGGCCGGAGACGGTGCCGATGATGAAGGCCAGCACGGTCTCGGTCAGGGTCACCAGCAGGTGGGAATAGATCTCGGCCGGGAAGTTCAGGGTGAAGAAGGTAGTGTCACCGATGCCCACTTCCAGGGAGCCGCTGCCCACCGTAAACCATTCCCAGATACGTTGCGCGACCTTGATCGGCTCGCCGAAGAAGAAGGCGGTCTGCGGATTGCGGGTGGCCGCATGCCAGACCACCAGCACGACCAGCAACACCATCAGTTGCCAGAATCGGATGTTCTTGTGATTGGGTTTCAGTAATTTCCACATGGTGCTGTTTCTTTCTCTTGCTGATTCTGCCGGTGGCCGTTTATGCCGCACGCTTCTGTTGTTGATAGCCCTTGAGCACTTCGTCGCGCAGCACATCCCAGATCTGCTGGTGCAATTCGACAAAGCGCGGGTGCATGCGGATCTCGGCCACGTCGCGCGGACGCGGCAGGTCGATCCTGAATTCGCCGATGGGGTGGGTGCCGGGACCGGCAGCCAGCACGATCACGCGGTCGGACATGGCAATGGCTTCATCGAGATCGTGGGTGATGAAAAGCACGGCTTTCTTCTTGGCGTTCCACAGGTCCAGGACTTCGTTTTCCATCAGCTGGCGGGTCTGGATGTCCAGGGCCGAGAAGGGTTCGTCCATGAGGATGATGTCGGGATCCAGGATCAGCGTCTGCGCCAGCGCCACGCGCTTGCGCATGCCGCCCGAGAGTTGGTGCGGATAGCGGTCGCCGAAGCCCTGCAGGCCGACGCGGGCCAGCCAGTGCTCGCCCAGTTCCTGCGCCGACTTCTCGTCCTGGCCGCGATATTGCAGGCCGGCGATGACGTTCTGCAGCGCGCTGCGCCAGGGCATCAGTGCCTCGGCCTGGAACATGTAGCCGGCGCGGCGGTTGATGCCGGTCAGCTCTTCACCGAACACCTTGACGCTGCCCGAGGAAGGACGCAGCAGGCCGGCGCCGACGTTGAGCAGCGTGGACTTGCCGCAACCGGTGGGGCCGACCACGGAGACGAACTCGCCCGGCGCGATCGACAGGTCGGTGTTGGCCACGGCCGTGTAGCGCTGGGTGCGATCGTCCTTGGAGACGAAGGTGCAGGTGATGTTGTCGAACTGGAGTGCTGGAGTCATGACGTTCTGGGCGGTGGAGGCCCCGGTTGTTGATGCGGGTCGATACTGGTCGATACTGGCTGATGCTGCTTGCTGTTCACTGCTAGGGACTGCCCAAGATGCGCAAATGCCCGTTGCCGGGCATCTGGGTTGCATTCGCAGCGGGCGGGAGACAGGCTCCCGCCGCTTGCCACTGCCTTACTTGTACTTGGCGTTGGCCTTTTGCACGAAGGAATTCGTGAAGGTCTTGGAGAGATCGATCTGCTTGTCGGCCAGCGAGGGCTCGAAGGCCTTCAGGGTACGCAGCGCGGTATCGGGGCCGCCCGGCGGGAAGTAACCGTCCGGCGAGATGGCCTGGCGCACCTTCATGAAGGCATCGATGTAGAGCGAGCGGTCGCCCAGCAGATAGCTTTCGGGCACGGCCTTGATGATGTCGGAGGGGCCGGCCTTCTGGATCCACTTCAGGGCGCGCACCATGGCGTTGGTAAGGGCCTGGGTGGTGTTGGGGTACTTCTGGATGAAGGCCGCCGGGGCATACAGGGTCGCTGCCGGCATGGGGCCGCCGAAGACGTCGTTGGTGTCCTTCAGGGTACGGGTATCGGCGATGGTCTTGATCTCGTTATGCTGTTCCAGCATGGAGATCACCGGATCGAGGTTGGCGATGGCATCGATCTGGCCGGAGCGGATCGCCGAGATGGCGCCAGCGGCCGCGCCCACGCCGATGAAGGAGACATCGGTAGGCTTCAGTCCAGCCTTGGCCAGCACATAGCTGGCCATGATGCTGGTGGAGGAGCCCGGTGCGGTGACACCGATCTTCTTGCCCTTCAGGTCGGCGATGCCCTTGTAGTTGGGCATGGTCTTGTTGTTGACCGCCAGCACGATCTGCGGTGCACGCCCTTGCAACACGAAGGCGACGATGGGCTGGTTCTTGGCCTGCATGTTGATGGTGTGCTCAAAGGCGCCCGAGACCACGTCGGCGCTGCCGCCCACCATGGCCTGCAGTGCCTTGGCACCACCGGCGAAGTCGGAGATCTCGACCTGCAGGCCCTCATCCTTGAAATAGCCGAGCTGTTCGGCAATGGTCAGCGGCAGGTAGTAGAACAGGTTCTTGCCGCCCACGGCGATGGAGACCTTGGGCTTTTCCAGCGCCTGTGCGCCAGCAGTGCCGTTGAACGAAAAATAGCCGGCCAGGAACAGGCCCGCGGCGATCAGCAATTGCTTCCAGCTTAATTTCATTGTGTCTCCTCCGTGTCGTGGATGGGGTGCTGCTTGTTGTGCTGCAGGGGTACCGCCTGTGTGCTGCTTCAGACCACGCCTTCGTCCCGCAGCTTCTTGATGTGGGCCTCATCATACCCTAGCGAATTGAGGATTTCATCGCTGTGCTCGCCCAGCTCCGGGCCCAGCCAGCGGGTCTGGCCCGGTGTCTCGGACATCTTGGGGGTGATGCCCGGCAGCTTGACCGGCGTGCCGTCGGCGAACTGGTGCTGCTCGAACATGTTGCGGGCCAGGAACTGGGCATCGCCCATCATGTCCTTGACCGAATAGATCTTGCCCACCGGGACATCGGCGCCCTGCAGGGTCGCCAGCGCCGCATCGATGGTCTGGGTATCGCACCATTGCTGAATGGCGGCATCGATCTCGGCCGTGCGCGGCACGCGGCCATCGTTGCGGGCCAGCCCCGGATCGTTGGCCATGTCTTCCCGGCCGATGGCATTCATCAGGCGCTTGAAGATGGCGTCGCCATTGCCGGCGATGACGATGTTCATGCCATCGCCGGTGGTATAGGTGTTGGAGGGCACGATGCCCGGCAGCGCGCCGCCGGTGCGCTCGCGCACCACGCCGGCGAAGTCGAACTCGGGGACCATCGATTCCATCATGTTGAAGACGGCCTCGTACAGGGCCACATCCACCATCTGCCCCTGCCCTGCCACGCAATCGTCGCCCTGCTTGCCGTTCCAGCGGCCGCCGGTGACATCGCGGTGGCGCAAGGCCATCATGGCGCCGATCACGCCATGCAGCGCGGCAATGGAGTCACCGATGGAAATGCCGATGCGTACCGGCGGACGGTCCGGGTGGCCGGAGACGTAGCGGATGCCGCCCATGGATTCACCGATGGCACCGAAGCCCGGCAGGTCGCGCAGCGGGCCGGTCTGGCCGTAGCCGGACAGACGCACCATGATGGTGGCGGGATTGAGCTTCTTCAGGTCTTCATAGCCGAGGTGCCATTTCTCCAGCACGCCGGGACGGTAGTTCTCGATGATGACATCGGCTTCGAGGGCGAGCTGGCGGGCGATTTCCTGGGCGCGCTCATCCTTCATGTTCAGGGTGATGCTCTTCTTGTTGCGCGCCTGGACCGACCACCACAGCGAGGTGCCGTCCTTCAACACGCGCCACTGGCGCAGCGGGTCGCCATTGCCGGGCGCCTCGACCTTGATCACGTCGGCGCCGAACTCGGCCAGCATGCGTGAGCAGAAGGGGCCTGCGATCAGCGTGCCCAGTTCGAGCACCTTGATGCCGGCCAGCGGGCCGGGCTTGGATGTGGCTGTCGTCATCGTGCTTGCACCGGCGGCCTGGCGCGCATGTCGCGGCGCGGGCGCTGACCGGTGTTCTCCTCTTTGTCGATGTTGCCGGACCCGGCTCTGGGGGAAAGAGGCCCGTGTCCTGAAGTGCGTGAGTTGTTCTGTGCTTCTTCCAAGGCTGGCGATGCGGTCCGCGCGCGCGCCGGTGGACGCATGTTGCGCTGCCATATCGCCTGACGTCGTACGTGCAAGCCGGCAGCCGCCATTCTATTGCAGCATGGCCTGGCTGTCGCGCATTTTGACAATCATAAGGAACATCGCCGCTTGCAAGATTTTCATCCTGGCGCGGCGACGGCGAGGCGTCAGGTGGTGCGCCGGTCCAGCATGGCGCGGGCGATGGTGCCGGCGTCCACGTATTCGAGCTCGCCGCCCACCGGCACGCCGCGCGCCAGGCGGCTGACCTTCAGGCCGCGGGCCTTGAGCGTTTCGCTGATGTAGTGGGCGGTGGCTTCGCCCTCATTGGTGAAATTGGTGGCCAGCACCACTTCGGCGACCACGCCGTCGGTGGCGCGGGTGATCAGCTTTTCGAGATGGATGTCGCGCGGGCCGATGCCGTCCAGCGGCGAGAGCCGGCCCATGAGCACGAAATACAGGCCCTTGAAGGTCAGCGTCTGCTCGATCATGACCTGGTCGGAGGGCGACTCCACCACGCACAGCTGGGTATGGTCGCGCCGGCTGTCCTGGCAGGTTTCGCAGATGACCTGCTCGGTAAAGGTATTGCACAGCGCGCAGTGACGGATGGTCTCCAGCGCATGGGCCAGCGAGCGGCTCAGCTCGGAGGCCGCGTCGCGGTCATGCTGCAACAGGTGGAAAGCCATGCGCTGCGCGGTCTTGGGGCCGATGCCGGGAAGCCGGCGCAGTGCTTCGGTCAGGAGAGTGAGACTGGAGGGCGTTTTCAATTGCGGTCTACGGAATAGCGGAAGGCATCCAGCGCCTCGGCCGTCATGGAGGGGACGAATTCGATGATCTCGTATTCGGCCACGCCGCCGATGAAGAAGGGATCGGATTCCATGATGGCTTCGATCTCGGCACGGTCGTTACAGTCGGCCAGGATGATGCCGCCGGTGCGCGGGACCTTGCGGCCCGACATCAGGAACACCCCTTCGGCGTATTGCTGGTTGAGGAATTTCTTGTGCGCGGTCAACAGGGAGTCGATTTCACTGGCCGGCTTGGTGTACGTGATCGAGACGATGAACATGGTGCCTCCACTAAGCAATCCTGCATTTCATCCTAAAGCACTGCGCACTGCCGGCCGACCGTTGCCTGGCAGCCAGCGGCCACCAGGCGGGGAAACGATCAGAACGGCATCTTGAAGCCCGGCGGCAACGGCATGCCGGCGGTCACGCCCGACATCTTTTCCTGGGCGGTGGCTTCGGCCTTGCGCACGGCGTCGTTGAAGGCGGCGGCGACCAGGTCTTCCAGCATGTCCTTGTCATCGGCCAGCAGCGACGGATCGATGGAGACGCGCTTGACATCGTTCTTACAGGTCATCACCACCTTCACCAGGCCGGCGCCGGACTGGCCTTCGACCTCGATGCCGGCCAGTTGCTCCTGGGCCTTCTTCATGTTGTCCTGCATGGCCTGTGCTTGCTTCATCAGACCTGCCAGTTGACCTTTCATCATGCTAATGCTCCTTGTTTCAATTCACGGAATTCTATCGCGTTTGGCGCCGGGCTCGCGAAATTCGCTGCCCCTGCCCGCACGCCTTGATTACAACGGGTGGATCGACCCCGGCACGATGCTGGCGCCGAATTCGCGCATCATCGATTGCACGAAGGGATCGTTCTTCATCTTGTGTTCGGCCTTGCGCTGGCGTTCGGCGCGATCGGCCTCGGCCACGGCATTGGCGGTATCGGCCACCGCGCCCAGTTCGGTCTCCACGCGCACTTCCTTGCCGAAACGTTCGGACAGGACGGCGCTGAGTTTCTCGACGCTGCCCGACGAACGCAGGGTTTCCAGCGGGATGCGCAGGTGGAAGCAGACGTTGCCGCCGTTGAGTGCCTCGCAGCGCAACAGCTCGCTCTGGAACGCCATCTGGTGCGCCACGCCGCGCAGGGCCAGGCTGGCGGCCAGGGTCGGCCAGTGGCCATCCCAGCCCAGCTCGGCCACCACGCGGGCGGTTTCCTGCTGCTGGGCCGGCGTGGCGGCCGGACGCTGTGGTGCGACTGGTGCAGCGGCTTCTACGACGGCAGCCGGTGCGGGGATGGATTCAGTTTTTTTTTCAGCCTCGAAGCCGGCAGGCGGCATCGATGCGACACCCGGGTCTTCTTCCCACGGCGGGATCGAATCAAAAGGCGGCGGCTCGGGCATGTCCGGCGGCATGGGCACGGCCGACCTGGGTGCGGGCGCAGTGACGGCGGCTGGCGCTGGCGCTGGTGCTGGTGCTGGTGCTGGTGCCGATGCTGCTTCCGCTGCGGCCTGCGGCTGCTCGGCAGCCGGACGGGCCGCCGGTGCGCGACCGGTCTTGCCGATGGCTGCACGGGCAGCCATCAGGGCCGCTTCGCGCGGCGAGGCAGGTGTGGCCGATGCCGCGCGGGCAGCCGATGTAGCCGATGCAGCAGGGGCGGACACCGGCGTTGCAGCGGCGACGGCGGGTGCCGGTGCACTTTCCCGGACAGGCGCAGGTTGTGGGCGGCTCACGGGTGCACTGGCCACCGCTGCCTGCGGCGCCATCAGCGGCGCAGCCTGACGCGGCGTGGCCGGGCGGGCTGCAGCCGGCGCGGCGGCTGCCGGCACCGGTGCGCTCGCACTGGCGCTGACCGGACGGAACGCCAGCATGCGCAGGAGCGTCATGCTGAAGCCGGCATATTCATCGGGGGCCAGGCCCAGTTCGTTACGGCCGTGCACGGCGATCTGGTAGAACAATTGCACGTGTTCCGGGCTGAACTGGCCGGACAGGCGCAGGATATCTTCGCGATTGGGCAGGTCATCGGCCAGCGCGGCCGGTACGGCCTGTGCCAGGGCGATCTGATGCAGCAGCGTGCCCAGATCTTGCAGGGCGGCATTGTAGGACAGGCTGCGGGTGGCCATGTCGTCGGCCACGCCCAGCAGGGCGGCGCCATCCTGCACGGCCAGCGCGTCGAGGATGCGGATCAGGTAGGACTGGTCGAGCGCACCCAGCATGCCCTGCACCGCTTCCAGCGTGACCTTGCCGGCCGCGTAGGCGATGGCCTGGTCGGTCAGCGAGAGCGCATCGCGCATGGAACCGGAAGCGCCCTGCGCCAGCAAGCGCAGCGCGGGAGGATCGAATTCGATGCCTTCCTGGTTCAGGATGTTGTCCAGATGGCCGATGATATGGCCCGGCGGCATCTGCTTCAGGTTGAACTGCAGGCAGCGCGAGAGCACGGTCACCGGGATCTTCTGCGGATCGGTGGTGGCCAGGATGAACTTGACGTGTTCGGGCGGTTCTTCCAGCGTCTTCAGCATGGCGTTGAAGGCGTGGTTGGTGAGCATGTGCACTTCGTCGATCATGTAGACCTTGAAGCGCGCATTGGAGGGTGCATAGATGGCCTGCTCCAGCAGTTGCGCCATCTCGTCCACGCCGCGGTTGGAGGCGGCGTCCATCTCGATGTAGTCGACGAAGCGGCCGGCATCGATGGCCACGCAGGCCTCGCACACGCCACAGGGCGCGGCGGTGATGCCGCCATTGCCATCGGCGCCCACGCAATTGAGCGACTTGGCGAGAATACGCGAGAGCGTCGTCTTGCCCACGCCACGCGTCCCGGTGAAGAGGTAGGCATGGTGCAGCCGCTGCTGTTCCAGCGCGTGCGTCAGCGCGCGCACGACGTGCTCCTGGCCTACCAGGGTGTCGAAGCTGCGGGGACGATATTTACGGGCAAGAACTTGATAGGACATGAGATGGCTGCTGTGGGCGTTTTGGCTCAGGGGGGCATTTTAAGCTATTTCGCCGCCTGTAACGCCTTTGCCGTATGGCACCACCTGCAGGCCCCAGCCCTCAGGCTTGCGCGCGTGCTGCTTTTTTGTGCTGGTACATCAGGCCGTCGGCCTGTTGCATGAGATCGCTGACATCGTAATGCCGGGCCGGATCGAATTCGACCACGCCGACGCTATAGGCCAGGTCATACTGGCGCTGGCCATTCTGATTGAAGGATTTGACCCGCTGGGCAAAATGCTGCAGCGCCCGGTCCGATTCACCCTCGGCAGTATTGGTCAGCAAGGCCGCGAATTCATCCCCGCCCAGGCGCCCGATGACATCCGACTCGCGAAAGCTCGACGACAGCAGCGCCGAAAAGCTGGTCAGCGCGGCATCCCCTTCGGCATGGCCGAAGCGGTCATTGATCTGCTTGAACTTGTCGAGATCGAAATACATCATGCTGGCCGGGCGGCCGAGGCGCTTGCTGGTCGCCAGCGCATGCCGGGCCAGCGTCTCGAAACCGCGCCGGTTGGAAATGCCGGTCAGGTCGTCGATGGTCGCCATCCGTATCGCCGCCAGTTCCTGCTCGACCATCACGGCCAGGTCCTTCAGCAGGGCGCGGTCATCGGCATCGAAGCTTCGCACCTTCGTATCGACCAGGCACAGGGTCCCCAGTGCAAAGCCGCTCTCGCTCCTGATCGGGCAACCGGCATAGAAGCGGATGTGGGGCTCGCCGGTGACCTGCGGATTGCCGCAGAAGCGCGGATCGAGGCGGGCATCGGGAACGACGGTGATCTCGTCGCTGAGGATGGCGTGGGAGCAGAAAGAGATATCGCGCGTGGTCTCGGTGGCGTCACCCAGGCCGACGCAGGATTTGAACCACTGGCGGTTCACATCGATCATGGTCACCACGGACATCGGTACATCGAAGAGTCGTTTGGCCAGCCTGGTCAGGCGATCGAAACGTTCTTCTCTCGGCGTATCCAGGATGCGCAGCGAATGCAGGGCGTCGATGCGCGCGGTTTCATTGGCGGGGAGCTCGGCGATTTTCATGATTCGTCTATGCAGATAGGACGTGAGGGCAGGCGTCGGTAACTCGCTGAAAATCACTTTAACCTCATTTTTTTCGAGAAACAAGAATTAGTTTCTCTCATCGTTGGCGAGCAGATGAGACGGATCGTATCAAAAAGATCACAACATCCTGGTGGCAGGCCCCCTCTTCCTCCGGCCAGCCACTCTTGTCATCCCGGAGGACTTACTTGCCGGCAGCCGGCCGGGCTTCCGCCTTGCCGCCCTCCCGGCCTTCGCTACGTGCGGCCTTGGCAGGCGCCTTGCTCGCCGAAGCGCCGGCGGCCGCCCCCGGCTTGGCCTGGCCATTGACTGTCAGGCCATTGGCCGACAAGCGGGCGGCACTCTTGTCCTTGACGCCCTTGACGCGCTTTTGCAGGTCGTCCCAGTCCTTGAAGGCGCCGCCTTTCTCGCGCTCGGCCAGGATGCGCTTGGACATGGACGGCCCAATGCCGCGCACGCCATCCAGCGCGGCCTGATCGGCCTTGTTGATGTCCACCTGGGCCCAGGCCAGGCTGGTGGTGAACAAGAAACTGACGATCGATAGCAGGATTTTCTTCAACATGGTGTTTCCTTTCGGGTTTCTGGAGTGAAAGAACGAACAGAGCGAACAGAACGAACGAAATGAACGAAAAAACAAAAGGCAGCGCATCCGGAGATGGCGCTGCCTTTGCTCAACGAAACGGAAAGACGCGTGTTGACAGTAATCCTGCTAGAAAACCACGCTCAAATCAGCCTGCCAGCAATTCCTCGCAGGTCACGGTGGCCGTACCCAGCTTGCCCACCACGATGCCGCCGGCACGGTTGGCCATGGTCACCGCGTCGACCAGGGATGCTCCCGCACCCAGCATGACGGCCAGCGTACCGATGACGGTATCGCCGGCACCGGAGACGTCGAACACCTCGCGCGCCATGGTCGGGAAGTGCGTCACCTCGCCTTCGCGGTAGAGGCTCATGCCTTCTTCCGAGCGGGTCAGCAGCAGCGCTTCCAGGTCCAGGTCGGCACGCAGCTTCTGGGCGCGCGCGGTCAGGTCTTCCTCGTTCTTCCACTGGCCGACGATGCGGACCATCTCGGACTTGTTGGGCGTGAGGATGGAGGCGCCCGCATAGCGCGCGAAATCATCCCCCTTGGGATCGACCAGGATGCGCTTGCCCAGCTTCCTGGCCGTGGCGATCATCTCGGCCACGTTGACCAGGCCGCCCTTGGCGTAGTCGGAGAAGATGATGACGTCGTAGTCAGCCACCAGCGAATTGAATTGCGTGAGCTTGTCGCGCAACACCGTGTCGGTGGGGGCTTCCTCGAAATCGATGCGCACCAGCTGCTGCTGGCGCCCGATCACACGCAGCTTGACGATGGTGGAAATGCTGGCATCGCGGTTGAGATGGCTGCGAATGCCCATCTCGCCCAGCATGGCATCCATCACGCGGGCCGGCTCGTCGTCGCCGGTCACGCCCAGGAGCGCTGTCTGTGCGCCCAGGCTGGCGGTGTTGCGTGCCACGTTGGCCGCACCACCCAGGCGTTCCTCCTTGCGCTCGACCCGCACCACCGGCACCGGTGCCTCGGGCGAGATGCGGTTGACTTCGCCGAACCAGTAACGGTCCAGCATCACGTCGCCCACGATGAGGATGCGGGCCTGGCTCCATGCAGAAACGATGTCGTTGTTCACGTTATTGCTCGCGGGCGAGAAGCGAACGGCCGATGCCATAGTATTCGACGCCGCTGTCGGCCATGAGCTGCGGATCGAAGAGATTGCGGCCGTCGAAGATGACCGGGGTCTTCAGGGTGGCCTTGACGCGTTCGAAGTCGGGGCTGCGGAAGGCCTTCCATTCGGTGACGATGGCCAGCGCATCGGCATCCTGCAGGGTATCCATGGGCGAGGTGCCGAAGCGGATGCGTTCCAGCAGGCTGGTGTCGTCGGCGAAGTCCAGTTGCAGCACGCGTGCGGCTTCCTTCATGGCCACCGGATCGTAGACCGCCACGGTTGCGCCACGGCGCACCAGTTCGCCGATCAGCACGCGCGAAGACGCTTCGCGCATGTCATCGGTGTTGGGCTTGAAGGCCAGGCCCCAGACGGCGAAATGCTTGCCGGCCAGGTCTTCGCCGAAACGCGCCACGACCTTCTTGCCCAGCACATGCTTTTGCAGGTCATTGACCTGTTCGACGGCCTGCAGGATCAGCAGCTGCTGGTCGTAGTCGCGCGCGGTGCGCTCCAGCGCCTGCACATCCTTGGGGAAGCAGGAGCCGCCGTAGCCGCAGCCGGCGTACAGGAAGCTGTGACCGATACGCGGATCCGAACCGATGCCGTGGCGCACGGATTCGATGTCGGCGCCAACCTTGTCGGCCAGGTTGGCCAGCTCGTTCATGAACGAGATACGCGTGGCCAGCATGGCGTTGGCGGCGTACTTGGTGAACTCGGCCGAGCGCACGTCCATCCAGTAGGTGCGTTCGTGATTGCGGTTGAAGGGCGCGTAGAGCTTCTTCATCAGGGTCTGGGCACGCAGGCCGTCGACGGTCTGGTCGTGACCGATGACGATACGGTCAGGGCGCATGAAGTCTTCGACCGCTGCACCTTCCTTGAGGAATTCCGGATTGGAGACCACCGAGAAGCTGAGTTCGTTCTTGCCGCGCTTGGCCAGTTCCTCGGCAATGGCAGCCTGCACGCGATCGGCGGTACCAACCGGCACGGTGGACTTGTCCACCACGACCTTGAAGCCTTCCATGGAGCGGCCGATGTTGCGGGCCGCAGCCAGCACGTATTGCAGGTCGGCCGAGCCGTCTTCGTCCGGCGGGGTGCCCACGGCGATGAACTGGATGTCACCGTGCGCCACGCTGGCGGCGATATCGGTGGAGAACTGCAGGCGGCCGGCGGCGCGGTTACGGGCCACCACTTCTTCCAGGCCTGGCTCGTGGATGGGGATGCCGCCGTTGTTGAGGATGTCGACCTTGCGCTGGTCCACATCGAGGCAGAACACATCGTTACCCAGTTCGGCGAGGCAGGCGCCGGTCACCAGGCCAACGTAGCCGGTGCCGATGATGGTGATTTTCATGGTGATTCAGACTTTCCAAAAAAATGGCGCTAGGGCCTCAGTTCATGACATTCAGTTCTTCGGTGCGACGCGGAGGATAGGTCTCCCAATGGCTGCAGCCCGGGCATTGCCAATAGAACTGGCGAGCCTTGAAGCCGCAATGGCTGCACTGGTAGCGCGCCAGCTTCTGGGTATATCCGTGCACCAGGGTCTTGACCACCGACAACTCGGAGCGGGCCGTCAGGGGGGCGGTCATCATGCGCGCCTCCAGGAACTTGTCCAGTCCCAGCAGGGTGGGCGTGCGACGCAGTTCCTCGCTGACCAGGGCATTGGCGGCATCCACGCCGTCGGCATCGAGCACAGCCTTGAAGACCACTTCGAGCAGATCGATCGACGGTGCCTCGGCCAGATACGCGCGCAGCAGGTTGATGCCTTCCTGCGGCCGTCCCACGGCCAGGTAGCCATCCATCAGGCGCTGCGCCACCAGGGCGGTATGCGGCACGCTCTGCTGTTCGACCCGGCGCCAGGTTTCCAGCGCGGTTTCGATATCGCCACGGGCGCGCAACGCATCGCCCATCAGCATGGTGGCGCGCACGCTCTTGCGGTCGGCGGCCAGGGCCTTGTCCAGCAGGGCCATGGCGGCATCGGTGTTGGTCCGCACCAGTTCGTCGGCGGCCAGCTCGCAATAGAACTGGGCGATCTCGCGCTGGCGACCGCCGGCGCCGGTGGCCTGCAGGGTCTCGGCCGCCGAGATGGCGCGCGCCCACTCCTTCTCGCGCTGGTAGATCTCCAGCAGGGCGCGGCCGGCCTGGGCGCTGTATTGGGTATCGATGAGCTTGTTGAAGGTTTCCTCGGCACGATCCAGCAGGCCGGCCTTCAGGTAATCCTGGCCCAGTTCGTAGAGGGCGTGGCCATGATGCTCGGCCGGCAGGTCGGGACGCGCCAGCAGGTTCTGGTGCACGCGGATGGCGCGTTCGGTCTCGCCACGGCGGCGGAACAGGTTACCCAGGGCAAAGTGCAGCTCCACCGTCTCGGGATCGAGCTTGACGATCTCGATGAAGGCATCGATGGCCTTGTCGGGCTGCTCATTCAACAGGAAGTTGAGCCCCTTGAAGTAACCGCGCGGCAAGGTTCGTGATTCCGAGACCAACTGGTTGATGTCGACCCGCGCGGCAATCCATCCCAGTCCGAAGAAGACTGGAATGCCAAGCAACCACCAAAATTCAAATTCCATAAACGAAAGAGGCTATCAGAGAATGTGCTGTGCAGTGATGATGCTGTCCGGCTGCGGCGGCTGGGCCTGTGCCTGGGCGAGCTCTTCCTGGGCCTTCTGGACTTGTGCCAGGGCTTTCTTGTAGCGGCCGGCTTCGCGGCGATGGCGCAATACCATCGGGGCCATGGCCAGTACACCCAGGACAGCGCCGACCACGAAGAAGGACAGCAGCACCAGCACCAGCGGATCGGTGCGCTCATAGCCGAGGAAGAAATGCAGCGTCACTTCCTGGGTATTGCGCAGCGCGAAGAAAAAGAAACACACGAACAGGATGGCCGCGATCAATCTGGAAAGTATTTTCATGGCGTAATCCTCTTATGGCGGGTCGTAGTGATACCCGGGAGATGGCCGGCTCGTCTTTTGACCGCGCTGACCATTGGAAAAGATGCAACATTGTTGCGCTGGCCGGAAGAATCGGGCCTGTTTCTCACGCTTCCCGGGGCAATTCGGGATTGTACGTGAAAAAAAACGGCATCCAAAGATGCCGTTCATTTTGTTGATCTGCCTTTACACCCGCTCACCTTGCAGTGCGCGGGTGACAGGCCTCAACCTTGTGCTACCAACGTGCTGCCCGGGGGCAGCAAAACTGTCTCAAGACAAGACACGATGGGCATGCCGGTTCAATCCTCGCGGATTGGCTGGCCGACCATCGCATCGACGCGTTCGCGCAATTCCTTGCCTGGCTTGAAGTGCGGCACCCGTTTTTCGGGGACCATCACCTTGTCGCCAGACTTGGGATTGCGGCCGATACGCGGCGGACGACGGTTGAGCGCGAAGCTGCCAAAGCCACGGATCTCGATGCGCTGGCCGGTCGCGAGAGCGTCGACCATGGCATCGAGGATGGTTTTGACCGCGTAATCCGCATCCTTGGCTACAAGTTGCGGATAACGCTCAGCCAGACGGGCGATCAGCTCCGACTTTGTCATCGTGACTGCAAGATCAGTTGTTGTTGTCGAGCTTGGCCTTCAGCAGCGCGCCCAGGCTGGGGGTGCCCGAAGCA
>NZ_JBIUZW010000020.1:0-76548 GCF_044745245.1 Herbaspirillum sp. NPDC087042
CGCTACGAGGCCCACCACCGCGTCTCCATCACGGACGAGGCGCTGGTCCAGGCCGCGACGCTGGCGGACCGGTACATCTCGGACCGCTTCCTGCCGGACAAGGCGATCGACCTGATCGACGAGGCCGGTTCCCGGATGCGCATCCGCCGGATGACCGCGCCGCCGGACCTCCGCGAGTTCGACGAGAAGATCGCGGGCGTGCGCCGCGACAAGGAGTCGGCGATCGACTCCCAGGACTTCGAGAAGGCGGCCTCTCTCCGCGACAAGGAGAAGCAGCTGCTCGCCGCGAAGGCCAAGCGCGAGAAGGAGTGGAAGGCCGGCGACATGGACGTCGTCGCCGAGGTCGACGGCGAGCTGATCGCCGAGGTCCTGGCCACGGCCACGGGCATCCCGGTCTTCAAGCTGACCGAGGAGGAGTCCTCGCGTCTGCTGCGCATGGAGGACGAGCTGCACAAGCGCGTCATCGGCCAGAAGGACGCCATCAAGGCGCTCTCGCAGGCCATCCGGCGTACCCGTGCCGGCCTGAAGGACCCGAAGCGCCCCGGCGGTTCGTTCATCTTCGCGGGCCCGTCCGGTGTCGGTAAGACCGAGCTGTCCAAGACGCTCGCCGAATTCCTCTTCGGCGACGAGGACGCACTGATCTCCCTCGACATGTCGGAGTTCAGCGAGAAGCACACGGTCTCCCGCCTCTTCGGCTCGCCCCCCGGCTACGTGGGGTACGAGGAGGGTGGTCAGCTGACCGAGAAGGTGCGCCGCAAGCCGTTCTCCGTCGTCCTCTTCGACGAGGTCGAGAAGGCCCACCCGGACATCTTCAACTCGCTGCTCCAGATTCTGGAAGACGGTCGCCTGACCGACTCCCAGGGCCGGGTCGTGGACTTCAAGAACACGGTCATCGTGATGACCTCCAATCTGGGTTCGCACAAGATCCAGAGCATGGAAGACAGCGACCCGGCCCTGGTGAAGCTGGCCGTGATGGCCGAGGTGCGTACGCACTTCCGTCCGGAATTCATCAACCGGGTCGACGAGATCGTGGTCTTCCACGCGCTGGACGCCAAGAACATCGGCGCCATCGCCAGGATCCAGCTGCGCATCCTGGAGCAGCGCCTGGCCAGGCTGGAGATCGGCTTGCAGATCAGCGAGGCGGGCTTGCAGAAGATCGCCGAGGCTGGTTTCGATCCGGTGTATGGCGCGCGTCCGCTCAAGCGTGCCATCCAGCAGGAGATCGAGAACCCCTTGTCCAAGGACATCCTGGCCGGCAAGTTCGGTCCCAAGGATGTGGTGCATGTGGACGTGCGCAATGGCCAGTTGAGCTTCGACAAGCAATAACTGACGGAGCTGTGGTCATCGACGGTGGAGGCGCGATTGCGCTTCCACCGTTTTTTTTCGTCCGGTGTTCATGTTCTGCGTGATTATCGTGTAACTGGACAATGGGACGGATCATTGTCATACAACTAATTTAGTTGATCAAATGTTCATGAATCCTGTCCTGGCGGCCTGCTCCGGGAGATGTTTCATGCATTGCATTGCAAAAATGATTCCCCAAGCAGTGTGAATGTGATATTTACATCCACCCAGGTAGGTGTGCCAAACAGAAAAGAACAGAGGTGCATCATGGACAGGGGGCTGCGGCCCACGCAGTGATCGCCAGGATGCCAATGCGTCCGGGCAGCAAGGATTTCATGCTCAGATTTGGAAACGCTGGCAGCAATGGTGGCAGCAATGAAGGAAGGGGGCGATCCTGAAGCAATCGTCCTTGCAACGGCTGTTCATCCTGCCGTTTATCTTCCTGATGGCCTGCCTGGTGCTGACCATAGGCTGGTTCCTCTACCGTGCCGGTGACGACGCCACCGAGGTATTGGCGCGCAATGCGCTGACCGAGGTGATGGGGCGGGTGAGCCAGTCCATCGATCACCAGACCATGGGTGCGCGTGAAAGCCTCAATGTGGTGGCGCCACCGCCGATTCCTCCGGTGGAGTCCGGGCAGGCCCCGGCGGTGCTGCCGTTCCCGACCGATCGCAAGCAGCTGGAAGAGCGGCTGTGGCTTGCCAACTCCTTGTCCTCCGATCCCAGCTACGTCTATTTCGGCGGCGTCGACGGCAGCTTTATCGGGGTCAAGCAGGAAGGGCCGACTGCCTTCATGTACAGCGTGCGCGAGCCGGAGGGCCAGAACTACGTCTACCAGCTGCGCGGACCCGGCACCGAGATGAAGCTCATCGCCACCCAGGACTACGAGCCGCGCCAGCGCCCCTGGTATCTCCAGACCGTGCAGCAGGGACATGAAACCTGGTCGTCGGTCTATGCCGACTTCCGGCTCAAGCATGTGCTGGGGATCAATCTCTCCAAGCCCATCTACGACGCCGACGGCAAGCTCATGGGCGTGGCCAACAGCAGTATCGGTTTGCAGCCGCTCAACGCGTTGTTGCGTCAATTGCCGCTGAGCGCGCATGGCGTGGCCTTCGTGACCGAGCTCAAGGGCGACATGATCGCCAGTTCGGTGGAGGAAGACCTGTTCCAGTTCACCGGCCAGCCGCCGGCGCTGCAGCGCTTCAATGCCAGCCAGAACCCATCGCCGCTGGTGCGGCAGGCCTTCGAGGAAGTCCGGCGCCACCTGGCGGCGCATCGCCCGGAACCGGGCAAGCTGGTGTTGCTGGGCGCGCGCCAGGAAGGCAGCAAGATCGAGGTGGCCTTCCGCCTGCATCATGATGAGGCCGGGCTGGACTGGCTGGCTATCAGCGCGGCGCCGCGCTCGGATTTCCTGGGGTCGGTCACCAGTGGCATCTACCAGACGCTGTTGCTGGGCTTGCTGGCGGTATTGCTGACCTTCGTGATCGGCTTCCTGCTGCTGCGCTGGGTGCTGCGCGATATCCGCAAGCTGACTGCGGCGGCCAAGAGCATCGGCAATGGCAGCCCCTTCCCGACGCTCAACATCGACCGCAACGACGAGATCGGCCAGCTGGCGCAGAGTTTCCAGGAAATGGAGCGCAACCTGCGCACCGATCGTCTCACCAACGTGCTCAATCGCGACTCCCTGATTGCGCAGATCGATTTCCGCCGGAGCAATGCCTCCGAATCCAACCCTTTGCAGTTTGCCCTGCTGTTCGTCGACCTGGATCGCTTCAAGTCGGTCAACGACGAATATGGTCATGACGAAGGGGATCGCGTTCTCATCGCCGTGGCCGAGCGCCTGCAGCACACCTTGCGTCATGACGACTCGGTGGCCCGCTTTGGTGGTGATGAGTTCGTGGTTTACCTGCACGGGGTGAGCGATGTCGAGGTGGCCCGCGGCATCGCCGACAAGATCCGCCATGCCGTCAACAAGCCCATCGACGG
This sequence comes from Herbaspirillum sp. NPDC087042, assembly GCF_044745245.1. Lineage (NCBI taxonomy): Bacteria > Pseudomonadati > Pseudomonadota > Betaproteobacteria > Burkholderiales > Oxalobacteraceae > Herbaspirillum > Herbaspirillum sp. NPDC087042. Next base: position 3,331 of record NZ_JBIUZW010000020.1, read on the forward strand.
GCGTGATGGCAACCAGTACGTGATCGATGCCTCCTTCGGCATCTCGCTCTATCCCGATGACGGGCTGGATGTGGAGACCCTCTTGCGGGTGGCGGACTCGCGCATGTTCGACCAGAAGCGCTTGCACCGCATCCTCTCGGTCTGATGGCAACGCGCCGTGCCGCGCCGCCCCTGCTGCTGCTGCTGCTGCGGCCGGTGAGGGCTAGTCCTTGCGCAGGATCTTGTCGATGGCGGCAGTCTGGGCCACGATTTCCTGCAGGTCCTGGTTGAGCAGGCTGGTGCGGCGACGCAGGTTGTCCCAGCCCGACCAGGCGCTGGCTTCGGCCGACAGCGGTTCCTCGGGTAGCGGGCCGACCAGTTCGATCTTGCCTGACAAGGCCTTTTCTTCCGGCGCCGGTGGCGACACGGTGACGGCACCACCGCGCTTCCTGGGTTTGGGGGCCAGCAGGCGCTGTGCCTCGGCCAGGTGCTGGCTGGCTTCCAGATAGGTCTCTTCGATGATGCGGGCCACCGGCGCTTGCGGCAGGTTCTCCTGGTGCCGGCGCAGCATCAGCCGCAGCGCGGCGATATGGGCCGCCACCAGGTAGTTCTGCACGATGAAGCGGTTCAGCTCGCGCACGGCACGTTGCTTGGTGGCCGGCTCGTCCATCATGCGCACCAGTGCCGAAATCAGTGCCGCCAGGCTGTCCATGAAGCCCTTGCGGCAGACCCGATAGAAGAAATCATCCTTGACCTTGCCCTCCAGCATGTCGCGGCTGGCCGTGAGATAGCGCTGGCTGGCCTTGAGCACGTTGCGCAGCAGCTTGGGCAGGTCGCGGTATTCCCAGGCCGGCAGCACATAGCTGAAGACGGTAGCGATGAGCACGCCGATGATGGTGTCGATCAGGCGCTCGCCGATGACGCCCTGGTGGCCGGCCGGCACCAGCAGGTTCAGCAGCATGAGGATCTGGATCGAGGCGGCGATGGCAGTATAGCGGTACTTCACATAGGTGAAGGCGGGCGCGGCCACGCTGGCGGCGAACAAGACGGCCAGCTGGCCGGCCGGGTTATGGACGAAATGCAGGATCAGCATCGTCACCACGCAGCCGATGATGGTGCCGATGAGACGATCGGCCATGCGCTGCTTGGTAGCGCTGAAATTGGGCTTGAGGATGATGACGATGGTCAGCACGATCCAGTAGCCGTGCGCCATGTAGGGGAGATGGTTGGAAATCCAGAGACCGGTGGTCACCGCCAGCGCCACCCGGATGGCGAAGCGGAAGATCGGCGACTGCCAGCGCAGGTTCACCAGCAGCATGTTGAACTTGAACTTCTGCTGGGTCAGGAAGGGGGTCATGTCCGAGCCCGGCAGGATCGGTAGCGGATCGACCGGATTGCGGGTGGCCTGGTGCACCTGGCCGATGAACTCGATGATGTCGCGGATCTTGTTGTAGGTCACGCGCAAGAGCGTCAACGCTTCCGGGGAGGCCTGGCGCGGGCCGGGCAGGGCCAGTTCCTGCATCTCGAACTGTACGGCACGCAGCTCGGCCTTGTAGTTGACGGTGGCTTCGGAGGCCTTCTTGCGGGTGACCGCATAGGCGATCGATTCGATGTCCAGGGCGGCCTTGTAGGCCAGGTCGCGCAGGAAGATCATCACGTCGCTGTCGCCGAAGTCCTTGCGCAGCATGGCATAGTCGGCGTGGGTAGAGAGCACCTGCTCATAGAGTTCCAGCATCGACAGGTGGACCTGTACCAGCAGGCCATCCTGCTTGGTATGCAGGTCGCGCAGGATCAGGTCACGCGAGGCTTGCTGCTTGTCGGCCACCACGATCTGCTGGCGCACCAGCTGGTTGAACTGGCCGGCCAGGTCGTGCCGCACATCATAGAAGTCGGCCTTGATGCGCAGGTAGCGGGCCAGCTCGAAGAGCGCCTCGGCCAGCACCTGCTGCTTGATGCGGCGACGCAGGAACCACGACACCGCCATCGAATAGGCCAGGTAACCCAGGCCGCCACCCAGGAACAGGCCGGCGTGCAGGAAGGCGTCGGCAATGGGGACCTGGTTTTCCATCGACAGGGTCATCACCATGAGCGCCGCGAATTGCAGCGGCATGGTCTTCTTGCCGTAGACCACCATCATGCTGGCAAAGAAGCTCACCACCACCATCATCGCATTGACCAGCCAGGGAACCGGCGCGCACAGGCTGATGACCAGCATCACCACCGTACAGAGCAGCACGCCGGCCAGCATCTCGTTGAACTTGTGGCGCAGCGGGCTGGGCAGGTCCATCAGGCTGGTGCACAGCGCACCCAGGAACACCGTCATGGTGGTGGGCATGTCGGCCACGTTGAAGACCAGCATGGTCAGGCCAACTACCCCGATCGCGATCCGCACCCCTGTATAGAAATAATGACTGAATAGGAAAGTGCGGATGTCCAGGGCGTAATGCATGAAGACGGTGCGGCGTTGAATCGCCGGTTGGATTAGGTTGGCGCTTATTCTGTCCCTTATTCGAGGATTAAACAACCGCGCGCCGGTGCCGGCTTCAAAACAAACAAGCTGAACGAAAAAGCCACGATCGGCGCCGGTGGCCGACCCGGCGTGGCAAGGGAAAGGGGCAGGACCCGCAGGAACTCGCTGAAAAATTCAGCGTGAAGTCTTTTCACCTGACGATTTTTTACGATGCGCAATCTGCGTTTCGTATCGTGAAAAGTGCGAGTGCGCTGCATCAAAATTGTTTTTCATTCTCTGGATTTTTGTTTCGCATCGCAAAAATAGAGTCGTAAGTTACTGATTTTATTGGTATAAAAAATTTACTTTTATCTTATATAAGACATTGTTGCTCTGCGCATCGAGGCCTACTATGAAGTCATGGAATTCGACATTGAACGCGGGTTTCAACACTTCACCATTGACCACAAAGGAGATCGACATGAGCACACGTGAACAGCAAATCCAGGCCCTCGAACGTGACTGGGCAGAGAATCCGCGCTGGAAGGGCATCAAGCGCAACTACAGCGCCGCCGACGTGGTCCGCCTGCGTGGTTCGCTGCAGATCGAGCACACCCTGGCCAAGCGCGGCGCCGACAAGCTGTGGAACCTCGTGCACAACGAACCCTTCGTCAACGCCCTGGGCGCGCTGACCGGCAACCAGGCCATGCAGCAAGTCAAGGCCGGCCTGAAGGCGATCTACCTGTCCGGCTGGCAAGTCGCCGGCGATGCCAACATGGCCGGTGAAATGTATCCCGACCAGTCGCTGTACCCGGCCAATTCGGTGCCGATGGTGGTCAAGCGCATCAACAACACCTTCGCCCGCGCCGACCAGATCCAGTGGTCCGAAGGCCGTGACGATATCGACTTCTTCGCGCCCATCGTGGCCGATGCCGAAGCCGGTTTCGGTGGCGTCCTGAACGCCTTCGAACTGATGAAGTCCATGATCGAAGCGGGCGCCGCCGGCGTGCACTTCGAAGACCAGCTGGCGTCCGTGAAGAAGTGCGGTCACATGGGCGGCAAGGTGCTGGTGCCGACCCGTGAAGCCTGTGAAAAGCTCAACGCGGCACGCCTGGCGGCCGACGTGATGGGTACCAAGACCCTGGTGATCGCCCGTACCGATGCCGAAGCAGCTGACCTCTTGACCTCCGATGTGGACGCCAACGACAAGCCCTTCCTGTCCGGTGAGCGCACTGTCGAAGGCTTCTTCAAGACCCACCCGGGCATCGACCAGGCGATCTCGCGTGGCCTGGCCTATGCGGAATATGCCGACATGGTCTGGTGCGAAACCGGCAAGCCCGACCTGGCCTTTGCCAAGACCTTCGCCGAAGCCATCCACGCCAAGTTCCCGGGCAAGCTGCTGGCCTACAACTGCTCGCCGTCGTTCAACTGGAAGAAGAACCTGGATGACGCCACCATTGCCAAGTTCCAGCGCGAGCTGGGCGCGATGGGCTACAAGTTCCAGTTCATCACGCTGGCTGGCTTCCACGCGCTGAACTACTCGATGTTCAACCTGGCCCACGGCTATGCCCGCAACCAGATGTCGGCCTTCGTGGAACTGCAGGAAGCCGAATTCGCGGCCGCCACCAAGGGCTTCACCGCCGTGAAGCACCAGCGCGAAGTCGGTACCGGCTACTTCGACGCCGTGACCCAGGCCATCCAGCAAGGTCAGTCGTCGACCACCGCGCTGCATGGCTCGACCGAAGACGAACAGTTCTTCGACGACAAGGCCAAGAAGGCTGCTTGATATCGTCGTACCGGATGTGTGTGTGATGTGACGCCGGCCCGCATCCTTGCGCGGGCCGGTGGGGGTGATCCCCCGACTTGCGACCGTACCTCAAAAGGGTACGGTTTTTTTTTGACCGGTCGGCTTAGCGCGTCTGGATGCGGCCGTCGCGCAGTTCGAAGACGGTCTGGCCCAGGGCGTCGACATCGGCCGGATCGTGGGTGATGAGCAGCATCGGCACTTGCAGGCGGGTTTGCAGCTGGGCCAGTTCGTCGCGCATGCGTTCGCGCAGCGACAGATCCAGTGCCGAGAAGGGTTCATCGAGCAGCAGGATGTCGGGTTCGGCTACCAGTGCCCGCGCCAGTGCCACGCGTTGTCGCTGCCCGCCCGAGATCTGGGCCGGATGGCTGTGGGCGATGGCTTGCAGTTCGAAGGCTTGCAGCCATCTGGCGACGGCCGGATGGTCGGCCGGGCGGCGCATGTTGAAGCAGCCGCGTGCCAGGCCGAAGGCGATGTTCTGGGCCACCGTCAGGTGCGGGAAGAGCGCGTAGTCCTGGAACAGGTAGGCGACATTGCGCTCCTGCACGCGCAGGTCGATGCCTTGGTCGGCATCGAAGAGGGTGCGGCCATTGAGGCGGATGTGGCCGGCGTCGGGCGTCATCAGCCCGGCGATGGCTTTGAGCGTGAGGCTCTTGCCCGAGCCGGAAGGGCCGTAGAGCACGATGCGCTGGCTGTCGGAGGCGAAGGCGATGTCGAGATCGAAGACGCGATCACCGGCGCGCAGCTGCTTCTGGATCTGGAGTTCGACGCTCACGGGCGGTACGGATAGGGAAGGCAAGATTCTGTGCAGTCTAACGGATCTGGAGCCGGCTGCGATCCGGTACCAGCCGACCGGCCAGCATCAGCAGTACCACGCAGGTGATCGAGGTGATCACCACCAGCAATGTGGCTGCGCCATCGTCGCCGGCCTGCACGGCTTCATAGATCGCCACCGACAGGGTTTGCGTGCGCCCGGGCAGGTTGCCGGCCACCATCAGGGTGGCGCCGAATTCGCCCAGTGCGCGGGCAAAAGCCAGCAGCACGCCGGCCATGATGCCGCGGGTGGCCAGCGGCAGGCTCACGCGAAAGAACACGCCTGCTTCGGACACGCCCAGCACCCGGGCGGCGTTTTCCAGTTGATGATCGACACTTTCAAATGCCGCCCGCGCGGCCTTGAGTACCAGCGGGAAGGCCACCACGGTCGAGGCCATCACCGCGCCTTGCCAGGTGAAGACCAGCTGGATGCCCATGCTCTCCAGCCAGGCGCCGAAGGTACCGCGACGACCGAACAAGACCAGCAGGTAGTAACCCATCACGGTGGGGGGCAACACCAGCGGCAGGGTCAGCACGGAGTCGATGAAGTCACGCAGCGGCGAGCGCCAGCGTGACAGGCCGTAGGCTGCCGCCACACCCAGTATCAGGTTCAGGAGGGTCGCCAGGCCGGCGACCTTCAGTGACAGCAGCAGGGGCGTCCAGACCGGGTGCATGGTCAGGCAGTGCGCCGGTTCAGGGCTTCAGGAAGCCGTAGCGCGCCAGTACGCCCTGGCCGGTCGGGGAGAGTACGTAGGCCAGGAACTGGTCGGCCAGCTCCTTTTGCTGCGTGCCCGTGGTGATGGCGATGGGGTAGGTGGCCGGCGTATCGGAGGGGATGCGTACGGCGACCTTGACCTTCTCTGGCATGACGGCGGCATCGGTGGCGAAGACGAAGCCGGCATCGACTTCACCACGCGCCACGTAGTCCAGGCTGGTGCGTACGTTCTCGGCCATCACGCCCTTGGCCTGGACCTGGCTCCATAGGCCAGCCTGTTCCAGCGCGGTCTTGGTGTAGCGGCCGAAGGGCACCGAGGCCGGGTTGCCCAGGGCGATGCGCTTGTAGTCGGGGCGGGTCAGCTCGTTGAGGCTGGCCGGTTGCAGCTTGGCGTCATGCGGCACGATCAGCACGATCTGGTTGGCCGCGAAGTTCTTGCGCGAGGCTGCGGTCACGGCCTTTTCGCTGACGGCCTTGTCCATGGCGGTCTGGTCGGCCGAGGCGAACACGTCGGCTGGCGCACCGCGCACGATCTGTTGCATCAGGATGTCGGAGGCGCCGAAGTTGGTGATCACTTTCACGCCTGGATGCTGCTGCTCGAAGGACTGCGCCAGCTCCTTGAAGGCATTGGTCAGGCTGGCGGCGGCCGAGACCACCAGGTCGGTGGCCTGGGCGGTACCGGCGGAAAACACCAGCGTGGCGGCGAAGGCGGCACCGAGGGCAGCTTTCAGGCGGGATTTCTTCAACATCGATGATCCTTGCGAGCGAGGGGGGGGAAGTGAACCGTCGAAATATACGCAAGGATATAACGAGCGTCAACCAAGCAGCGTCAACCGCGTGCACGAGTCTGGCCGCTGCCGGGCGGCCCTTGTACAATCACGCGCATGAACGATTCCAAGACCCTACGCGTGCGCGTGATGCAGGGCGAGACCATCGCCTTCGGCCCGGGGAAGGCCGATCTCTTGCAAGCCATCGTGCAGACCGGCTCGATCTCGGGTGCTGCGCGCGAGATGCAGATGTCCTATCGCCGCGCCTGGCTGCTGGTCGAGGAAATGAACCGTTGCTTCGCCAGTCCGCTGGTGGCGACCGCCACGGGCGGTGCGCGCGGTGGCGGAGCGGTCGTGACCGAGCTGGGGCAGGAAGTGCTGGCGCGCTACCGGCGCATGCAGAAGAAGGCCGCCGCCAGCATCGCTGCCGACCTGGGTCACCTGCGCTCGCTGATGGCCAGCGCCGAGTAGAACAAGAGAGCAAGACAAGAGAGCAAGAGGACCCGACGTCGATCATGCATGAACTCTGGATCAAATACCGCCTGCGGGTACTCAATGCCTGCCGCGTGTCGGAACATCATTCCATGCTCCTGTGGGGGGCGCTGGCCGGCTTCGTCGGCGCGCTGGCCACGATCGCCTTCCGTGAATGCATTGCGGTGCTGCAGATCTGGCTGACCGGCCACGATGGCAGCTTCGTCGATATCGCCAAGGGACTGCCCTGGTACGTGCGCGTGCTGTTGCCGACCTGCGGTGGCGTGGTGGCCGGCCTGTTCCTGGTGTGGGCCAAACGCACGCCGGCCGGCAATGGCGGTGACTACATGGAGGCGGTGGCCATCGGCGATGGCGCCATTCCGGTACGCAACACGCTCTTGCGCAGCATCTCGTCGCTGGCCACCATCGCCTCGGGTGGCTCGATAGGACGGGAAGGACCGATGGTGCAGCTGTCGGCCCTGTGTGCATCGCTGGTGGGCAAGTTCTCGCACTTTCCTGCGTCGCGCCTGCGCCTGCTGGTGGCGTGCGGTGCGGCAGCGGGGATCACCTCGGCCTACAACGCGCCGATCGCGGGGGCCTTCTTCATCACCGAGATCGTGCTCGGCTCGCTGGTCATGGAAAGCTTCGGCCCCATCGTGGTGGCCTCGGTGGTGGCCAATATCACCATGCGCGAGCTGCCGGGGTATCGGGCCTCCTACGAGATGCCTTATTTTCCCGAGATCGCCGGCTGGGAAGTCCTGCTGTTCCTGGTGCTGGGTGTGCTGGCCGGGGTCCTGGCGCCGCAGTTCCTGCGCGTGCTGGAACTGGGCAAGCTGGCCTTCGGCAAGCTCCGGCTGCCGCTGCCGGTGCGCCTGGGCGTGGGGGGCGTGCTGGTTGGCCTGATCTCGGTGCAGGTGCCCGAGGTCTGGGGTAACGGCTACAGTCTGGTCAATTCGCTGCTGCATACCACCTGGGTCTGGCAGGCTGTGCTGACGGTGCTGGTCATCAAGGTGCTGGCGACCTCGATCACGGTCGGCTCCGGCGCCGTGGGCGGGATCTTCACGCCCGTGCTGTTCGTCGGGGCTGCCATCGGCTACCTGTTTGGCGATGCGGCGCAGGCCGTGCTGCCCATCCATATGTCGCAGCCCTTCGCCTATGCCATGGTGGGCATGGGGGCTTTCCTGGCGGCGGCGTCCTATGCGCCACTGATGGCCATCCTGATGATCTTCGAGATGACATTGAGCTACCAGGTGGTGTTGCCGCTGATGCTGTCCTGCGTGGTGGCCTATGTGGTGGCGCGGGGCGTCAATGGCAGTTCCATGTACGAGATCACCCGCAAGCGCCATCGCGACAACGAAGAACGCCTGCGCCTGCGCGGCACCCACATGAGCGAGCTGATCCGGCCGGCCGAGACGGTCTTGCCGGAAAACGCCAGCCTGGAAGAGGTCAGTGCGCTGTTCCTCAAGTACCCGGTCAAGTATGTCTACATCATCGACGGCCAGCAGCGCTACCTGGGCGTGGTCGCGCTGCAGGACATCACGTCCTGGCTGCTCGACAAGAAGGAGCCGGCCGGGCGTGTGGCTCGCGATTTCCTGCGTCCGCATTTCCTGCATGAGGTCACGCCGGACATGTCGCTGGGCGAAGCCCTGCAATTGTTCCTCGATCACCAGGGCGAGCGCTTGCCTGTGATCGCCCATGCGGAGGATCCGCGCCTGCTCGGCGTGGTCTTCAAGACATCATTGCTGGATGCCTATTTCCGCCTGGATCGTGCTGGCGGTTGAGTAAGCAGGCTGGAGGAGGGTGCCCAGCTCGCATATCATTGCGGCGACGGCCTTCTCGCGCAGTGGGCATGGCTGCCGGGAAGATGGATCAATTCTTTGTAACAAAGCCGGACTAGTCGGACAACTGCTCATTTATCCTTGTTAGAATGCCGAACGTTTTCATCTCATCGGATACCGGTATGCCGCATCTTGTCGGTTCATCCAGTCATCCCACGTCCAACCCCATCCAAGAAGTGAACTTCCCATGCTGAGTTATCGCCACGCTTTTCACGCCGGCAACCACGCCGATGTCCTGAAGCATATGGTGATCATCCAGTTGATGCACTATCTCGGGCAGAAAGACACTGCCTACATGGTCATCGACACCCACGCCGGCGCTGGCGTCTATGCGCTCGACGGGGATTACGCCAGCAAGAACGCCGAATACGATACCGGCATCGCCAAGCTGTGGGACCGCAAGGACCTGCCGCCGGCGGTGCAGGAATATGTTGACCTGGTCAAGTCGCTCAACCCCAGCGGCAAGATGCGCTACTACCCCGGTTCGCCCTACTGCGCCGAGAAGGTCATGCGCGAGCAGGACAGGCTGCGCCTGTTCGAGTTGCATCCCAGCGAAGTGAAGGTGCTGGCAGACAATTTCCGCAAGCTGGAGGCGCACGCCGCTGCCCAGGGCCAGCGTCCGTCGGCGCGTGGCAAGCGCGTCATGATTACTCGTGGTGACGGTTTCCAGGGACTGAAGGCCCTGCTGCCGCCGCCATCGCGTCGTGCCCTGGTGCTCATCGACCCTCCCTATGAAGACAAGCGCGACTATGCCCACGTGGCCCAGGTGCTGGCCGACGCACTCACGCGATTCCCGACCGGCATGTATGCCGTTTGGTACCCGGTCTTGCATCGCAACGAATCGCGCCAGCTGCCTGAGCGTCTCAAGCGCCTGGGCGCCAAGAGCTGGCTCAACGTCACCCTGGCTATCCACGGCCCGGCGCCCGATGGTTTCGGACTGCACAATAGCGGCATGTTCATCCTCAATCCGCCCTGGACGCTGGAGCCCATGCTGCGCGAATTGATGCCTTACCTGGTCGAGGTGCTGGGCGTGGACGACAGCGCCGAATTCGTGCTGGAGTCCGGGGAAATGTAATGACAGGTTATACTTGCGTTGTGATTATTCGTGAATTTCTGAATTCGACGCGATCGGATCTGCCCGACTCCATGCCAAATCGGCATACAATAGGGGCATTGCTATCCGTCAATATTCAATGCAACGCTTGGGGTCATCAATAGAACAACCATGTCTGATCAGTCATCCGACCTCATCCCCCCGACGCACCATGCCCTGGATTTCTTCCTGGCCCGCCAGCCCATCCTGAGCCGCGAGCAAGAACTGATCGGTTACGAACTGCTGTTCCGCAGTGCTGCCTTCGGGCCGGCCAATGTGAAGGATGACGTGACGGCCACGGCGGCCGTCATCGCCCATGCTTCCGAGCTGGGCCTGTCCAACGTGATCGGCAATCTGCAGGGCTTCATCAATGTCGATGCCGCTGTGCTGATGAGCGACTTCATCTATTTCCTGCCGGCCGACAAGGTGGTGCTGGAGATCCTGGAGACGGTCAAGGTCACGCCCGAGCTGGTGGCGCGCGTGCGCGAGCTGGTCAAGTCCGGCTATGTGTTTGCGCTGGACGATGTGGTGGCCGAGTCGGAAGAGATCGAAGAGCTGCTGCCCCTGGTCAAGATCATCAAGATCGACGTGCTGGAAGTTGATCCCAGCAAGCTGCTCAAGCTGTCCGTGCATTTCAAGCGCGCACAGAAGGAGCTGCTGGCCGAGAAGGTCGAGACCCTGCAGCAATTCAATGATTGCGTCACCTTCGGTTTCGACTATTTCCAGGGCTACTACTTCGCCAAGCCGATGATCCTCCAGGGCAAGAAGCTGGAGGCCTCGAAGATGGCCATCATGCACCTGCTGACGCTGTTGGTGCGCAATGTCGACAATGGCGAGATCGTCCGCTTCATCAAGCGCGACGTGGCCCTGAGCCTGACCCTGCTGCGCCTGGTCAACACACCCGTCTACGGCTTCCAGAAATTCATCGATTCGCTGGGCCAGGCCCTGATCGTCCTGGGGCGTCGGCAATTGAAGCGCTGGTTGCAGATCCTGCTGTTTGCCAATACCGAAAAGGGTGGGGCCGACGGCATGTCGCCGCTGATGATCCTGGCGGCCACGCGCGGCAAGATGCTGGAGCTGATCGCCGCCAAGCTGCGGCCGGGACGGCGCAAGATGTCGGAGATGGCCTTCACGGTGGGCATCATGTCCCTGGTCGATGCGCTCTTCGGCATGAGCATGGACAGCGTGCTGCGCCAGATCACCGTGAGTACCGAGATCCGCGAGGCGCTGCTGCGTCGTACCGGGTTCTATGGGCTGGCCCTGAAGCTGGTCGAATGTACCGAGCAGCGCGAGCAGGACCAGGCACAGATCCAGGCACTGCTGGATGAGCTGCAGTTGTCGGCCGATGATTTCTTCGATGCCGAAAAACATGCCTTCGAATGGGGCAACAGCATCTCCAGCAACCATGTCGGCCAGCCGTCGCCCATGCTGATGTCGGCGCCGCCGGGTGGCTACGTCGATGAGGATGACGACGATTGAGCCGTGGCGGTCCTGCCGGGACCGGCCTGCATCCTGACTCCTGCAAAGGCTGCCGTATTCAACGGCAGCCTTTTCATTTTGGTGGCGCCTGTTTGCGCATGCGGGCGGCCAGGCGCCTGAACAGTCGCATCATGCGCGTCCAGGGCGACGGCGCTTGCGCCGCAAAGCGTGTGCGGAAGCGCGCCAGCAGCGACCGCATGGACTGCAACAGCCGTTGCACCTGCCGCCAGCCGGCGCTGGCATGCAGTTGCGCGGTGACGCGATCCTTCCAGTCCAGCAGCTTGTCGTGATAGCGCCGGAACCAGTCCAGCGACAGCAGGCTGCGACGGGTGAGGGCATAGATGCGCGCCACCAGGGCCGTGCCCAGCACCTTGGCGACCAGCACGATGACCAGGCCCAGGGTCGGGTGACCGTGCGTGATCGAGAACAGCGCCAGCACCTTGACCGGCAGCAGCAATACGGTCGGCGCCAGGAAGATGGCCAGTGCCGCATAGGGCGAGAGCTGCTCGACCCAGCGCTGCAGTCGCACCAGCAAGGGCCACGACGGGATATGCGCCAGCACCGCCTGGGTGACATCCCAGAGCCATTCTTCCAGCATCAGCAGCAGGGCGGCGGTATAGATCAGCGGTGCCAGCAGTCGTCGCCGCCAGCGGGCGGAGCGCCGTGGCGGTGGTGAAGATGAAGTCATCTAGGCCTTCACACCTGGCGCGCCTTGATCAGCGAGAGCCAGCGGTCGCCCCACTTGATATCGCTCATGCAGGAGGCATAGCCGGTCACGGTGCGGGCGGCGCGTTCCAGCAACTGGATGTCGGCTTCGTGCTGGCGCGCCACATGCGGGTCTTCCAGGAACAGCACGCGACGGCACTGCTGCTCCAGGATCAGCTCGGCGATCTGGGCGTCGCCACCCAGTGGGCCGGAGAGGAAGGGCTTGACCCAGTGGCGGCCGGCCTCGCCCTTGATCTTCATGGCCAGCTGGTTGAGCAGGCCGCCGGTGGTGCCGGTGGCGCAGCGGAAGGCGAACTTGTCGAGCACGTCGAAATGCTTCTCGGCCAGTTCCAGCATGCGCGACTTCATGGCGTCGTGGGCAATCAGGGCGATGCCTTCCTGGTCGAGCTTGAAGCGGTCATCGAGGAAGGCGTCGGGCGTGGCGCCGTTGGCGATGGCTTCCAGCTCGAACCATTCCTGGGCGCCGGCCAGGGTGGAGAGGAAGGGCTTGCCGTGGATCACGCACTGGCGTTTCAAGGCCACCGCCTCAGGGAAGGTGGAGGAGGGATCGACCGGGTCGATCAGGTAGATCACGGCGTCCAGGGTGCGCTCCGGATCCTCATCCACGGTGCGCGAGACCAGCTTCATCAGGCCGCCATGCCGACCATAGGGGAAGCGCACCAGATGCGGATAGCCGGGCAGCAGGTTCATCTGGCCGATGGCGTCGAGGGTGCGGCCGACCACGATCAGCTCGGGTTGCAGGCTTTCGATGCGATGGCGCGAGCCGGTCAGCAACTGGACCAGCGCCGAATCGGCGGCATCCTGGTGGGCACGGTTGGCGATGAGGCCGATGCGATAGCGGGGGGCGATGGAGGACATGGGGTCGCAGGATCAGTGAAAAAAGCCGCGAAGGGGCCGGAATGGCGATTATCGCCGAGTGCGCGGCAAAGGGCGAGTGTTGTCCCGTGTTGGATGTGAGTCGAGCCCGCTACCGAGCCCGGTACAGTGAGGGTGCGATTAATCCCCGCAACTGTACCGTCGCGGCTGCCAGCATGCGGCTACAATAAGGGCCGACCCGAATACGCCGCCCGGCGGCAAGCAACCCGGACCCACTCCAGCATGAACAAGGCTTTCGTAAAAGAATCCGATGGCGGTGACGACGATGACGACATCGCCTTGCCAGCCATTCCCGCAGGCAGCAAGAACTACATGACCCCGCAGGGGCATCAGCGCATCAAGGATGAACTGCTGCACCTGATCGACGAGGAGCGCCCGGAAGTGGTGCGCGTGGTGTCCTGGGCGGCCTCCAATGGCGACCGCTCCGAGAATGGCGACTACCTCTACGGCAAGAAACGCCTGCGCGAGATCGATCGCCGCATCCGCTTCCTCACCAAGCGCCTCGACAACGCCGAGGTGGTCGACCCGTCCGTGCATCATGGCAGCGACCAGGTCTTCTTCGGTGCCACGGTGACCTATGAAAACCAGCGCGGCGAGTCGCATACGGTCACCATCGTCGGCATCGACGAGCTCGATCCGCTCAAGGGGCGCATCAGCTGGATCTCGCCGGTGGCGCGCGCGCTGACCAAGTCGCGCGAGGGCGACGAGGTGGTCCTGCAGACGCCGTCCGGACTGGAGCAGCTGACCATCCTCGATGTGAGCTATCCCGCCCCGCAATAAGCGAGTCCACAGACAAGAATGCGCAGCCGGCATGCATTTCGCATGTGGTATGCGCATCATGGCCACCGGCCTGCCGAATCCAAACCATCCACGAGAAAACGCCATGTCCATCGTTTTTGCCAGCCTGAATCATCCGCAGCGCGTCGTCCTGGCGGCCGAGGTGCATTCGCGCCCCTTCCTGCAACTGACCCGCTCGGAGACGCTCACGCACCTGGCCGTCTATGTCCGCGAAGACGGCAACGGCAGTCGCCACGCCAGCACCCAGCATGCCTTGCTGGACGACCTGTGCGCCCATTTCGGCGTGGTCGCGCCGGGCGCCGAGGCCAAGCACTTCTACCATGACTTCGGGCGCTTTCGCCTGAAGTGGGAGTGCCATACCGAGTTCGCCACCTATACCTTCGCCCAGGCCCACGAGGAGTCACTGTCGACCGCCGACGCCTTCGCCCGCGCACCGCTGTCGCATATCCCGCAGCAATGGCTGCTGTCGTTGCAGGGCAAGCTGATGGTGGCTGCGCACGTGGTGGTGGAGCCGGGGGACGACGATCCGGCGGGCACCGCACGCCAGTTGCAGCGCATCTTCGAGGGCAAGCTGATGAGTTCCAGCAAGGTGCTGCAGGGTGGCGAGATCTGGACCGATTTCCAGATCCAGTCGGATGGTTTCTCGCGCTTCGTGGTGCGTGATATCGGCCTGCGCGAACTGCAGGGCGGGCGCCTGGCGCAGCGCATCCTGGAGATCGAGACCTATCGCATGATGGCCCTGCTGGGCTTGCCGCATGCCCAGCAGTCCGGCCCCTTGCTCAACGAGATCGAGGGTGACCTGGCGGCGCTGACGGCGGCCATGGTGCAGTCCGAGCAATCCCCCGGCGGCACCCCCGAAGAGCAGGCCGAGGACGAGCGCATCCTGCGCAAGATCACCGGGCTGGCGGCGCGCATCGAAAAGCTGTCGCTGGAGAACAGCTATCGGTTTTCAGCCTCGCAAGCCTATTTCCGTCTGGTGCAGGCACGTATCGAAGAGTTGCGCGAGCAGCGCATCGAAGGCGTGCCCACTATCGGCGAGTTCATGGAGCGTCGGCTGGCGCCGGCCATGAATACCTGCCAGGCCATCGCCCGTCGCCAGGAGGCGCTGGCCGAGCGGATCGCCCATACCAACGACCTGCTGCGCACCCGGGTGGGCATCGTGCAGGAGCAGCAGAACCGCCAGATCCTGGAATCGATGAATGCCCGCGCCGCCCAGCAACTGAAGCTGCAACAGGCGGTGGAGGGGCTGTCGGTGGCGGCCATCTCGTACTACGTGATCGGGCTGATCGGCTACGCCGGCAAGGCCGCCAAGGCGGCCGGGCTACCGATCAATCCGGATCTGGCTACGGGCCTGGTGGTGCCGGTAGTGGCGGCCTGCGTGTGGCTGGGCTTGCGGCGCATGCACAAGGGGCTGGGCCACCATTGAAGCGCAAAGACAAACGGGGCGCACCGCGGATGGCGGCGCGCCCCGTTGCAGCTGCCTGCCCGTGATCGGGGCAGGCCACTGAATGGCAGTGCGGAGATCAGACGGTCGCGTTGATCTTGGCTTCGGCGTTGGCCAGGGCTTGCTTGGCAGCCTCTTCGCCCATGGATACGCCCTCGGCGATGACCAGTTCGACATCGGTGATGCCGATGAAGCCCAGCGCGCTCTTGAGGTACTTGCCCTGGAAGTCCAGCGCTTCCATCGGGCCTTCGGAATACTTGCCGCCGCGCGAGAGGATGATGATGGCCTTCTTGCCGCTGACCAGGCCGACCGGGCCGGTTTCGGTGTACTTGAAGGTGCGGCCGGCACGGAACACGTGGTCGATCCAGGCCTTCAGGGTGGAAGGCGGTGCGAAGTTGTACATCGGCACGCCGATGACGATGGTGTCGGCGGCCAGCAGTTCATCCACCAGGGCGTCGGATTGCTTGATCAGGTCGGCTTGCTCGGCATTGCGGGCGTCGGCCGGGGTGAAGTAGGCGCCCAGCAGGGATTCGCTCAGGTGGGGCAGAGTGTTGGCAGCCAGGTCGCGGTGCACGATCTTGCCGCCGGGGTTCTTGGCCTGCCACTGGGTGGCGAAGGAAGCGGTCAGCTGGCGCGAGATGGAACCGCCGCTGCGGGCGCTGGAATCGATATGCAACAAGGTGCTCATGGTCTGTCCTTTTGGTTGTTCGGTGGGCATCGTCGCGAGGGGACGATTGCGGTGGAAAGAACAATACCCAGTTTTCATTTCTTCCAATAGATGCGAGAATCGTATTTCACTGATCCATTTTTGTTGGTAATGATGATCGTGAAAAGAAATGACAGGAAATGAAGGGTAATGACCATGCTTGACCTGAATGATATCTGGCTCTTCGTCCATGTGGTGCGCGCCGGCAGTTTTGCTGCCGCCGGCCGCAAGCTGTCCATGCCACCCAATACCATCAGCCGCCGCCTGCAGGCGCTGGAAGCCGGCATGGGGGTGCGCCTGCTGCAGCGTTCCACGCGCCAGCTCAACATGACTGCCGCCGGGCGCGAGTTCTTCGAGCGCTGCGCGCCGGGCCTGGAGGACATCGAGCACGCCAGCGCCAGTCTGACCGAAAGCCGGGGCGAGCCTTCCGGCAGCCTGCGGGTGACGGCGCCGGTGGACTTCTTCGATAACTTCTCCATCGAGTGGATGCACGAGTTCATGTCGCTCTACCCCAAGGTACAGCTGGAGTTCGTGCTCAGCGATGGTCGCGCCGATCTCATCGCCGAGGGCATCGACCTGGCCTTCCGTGGTGGCGTGCTGCCCGATTCCAGCCTGGTGGCCAGGAAGCTGGTGGAGAGTCATCGCGGCCTGGTGGCCAGTCCGCGCTACCTGGAGCGGCATGGCACGCCACGGACCCTGTCGGACCTGATCGGCCATGCCTGCCTGGCCGCTTCACAAGCGCCGCAGCATACCACCTGGAAGCTGGAGGGGCCGGAAGGGCCGGAAAGCGTGCGCGTCAATCCGCGCCTGTGCGTCAACACGGCCCAGGGACAGTTGCGGGCGGCGCGCGCGGGTCTAGGGGTGGCGCTGCTGCCGACCATGCTGGCCTCGGAAGACTTGCGTAACGGTACCCTGGTCCACATCCTGCCGGACTACCAGCGCGACGCCATGGGCCTGTATGCGGTCTATGTCCATCGTCGCCAGTTGCCCAGCGCGGTCTCGGCGCTGATCGAATTCTTCGCCGACAAGCTGGAGCGCGGCATCGCCGACAAGGGGGCGCAGGTATGCCAGGAGCATCTGGCGCGCGAACTGGCGGCCAAGGAAACCAAGGCACTGGCCGAGCGCAAGCAGGGTGTTGGAGAAAGAGGCCGGCAGCGCGAGAAAGTGTCGGCCTGAGGCCATCGGTGACTGCGCTGCGCATCGCCCCGGAAAACAAACGCCCGCATGATGCGGGCGTTTGTTATTGACGACTGGCAGATACGCCGATCAACCCCGTTCGCGCAGGATGCGGGCGACGCTGTCGATCTTGCGGATGCCACGCATGGTGCGCGCCAGGTGCACGCGATCCTCGACCTGGATGGTGAAGCGCAGATACTTCATCGAGGCATTGCCGCCTTCGTCATCCATGCTCACCGAGACGATATTGGCATCGGACTCGCCGATCTCGGCCGCGATGCGCGCCAGGGTGCCGCGCTCGTTGTGGATCAGGATGGTGATGCGGCAATCGAAGCGACGGTTCAGGTCGTGGCCCCAGGCCAGCTCGATCCAGCGGTCTGGCTCCTTCTCGTGCAGGCGCTTGGCGGTCTCGCATTCCTGGGTATGCACGATCAGGGTCTGGTCGGGCTTGAGGTAGCCGGTCAGGCGGTCGCCCGGGATCGGCATACAGCATGGCGACAGCTGGGCCGACGCTCCTTCGCTGCCGGTGATGACCACCGGATCGGGCTTGTTGGGCAGCATGTGGCCTTCGGGATCGAGCTGCGGCACGCTCAGCCCGGTATCCATCATGGTCATGATGTGACGCGCCACCAGCGGGGCCATGCGGGTGCCGATGCCGATCTCCGCATACAGGTCTTCCATGGTCTTGGCGCTGGACTCGTTGAGCAGGCGCTCGACGATGTGCGAGGGCAGTTCCGGCTCGATACCCAGGGTGTGCAGGGCATTGCCCAGCAGGCGCCGTCCCACTGCTTGCGATTCGATCCGGTTGGCCGTGCGCAGGCGATGGCGGATCGCCGAGCGTGCCTTGCCGGTGCGCACATAGCCCAGCCAGTTGGGGCTGGGGCGCGAGGTTGGCGAGGTGATGATCTCGACGATGTCGCCGTTGTGCAACTCCGAGCGCAGCGGCGCGGGCTCGTGGTTGATGATGGCCGAGGTGGTCTGGTCGCCGATGTCGGTGTGGATGCTGTAGGCAAAATCCAGCGCCGTGGCGCCGCGCGGCAGGGCGATGATCTTGGACTTGGGCGTGAACACGTAGACCGAATCGGGGAACAGGTCGACCTTGACATGCTCCAGGAACTCGGCCGAATCGCCGGTCTGCTTCTGGATATCCAGCAGCGATTGCAGCCAGGCATGGGTGCGTTGCTGCAGGTCGGTCAGGCTGCCTTCGTCATCCTTGTAGAGCCAGTGGGCAGCCACGCCCGATTCGGCCACGCGATGCATGTCGCTGGTACGGATCTGGAATTCCACCGGCGTGCCATAGGGGCCGATCAGGGTGGTGTGCAGCGACTGGTAGCCATTCAGTTTGGGAATGGCGATGTAGTCCTTGAACTTGCCCGGCATGGGCTTGAACAGCGAGTGCAGGGTGCCCAGTGCCACATAGCAATTGGCAAAACTGTCGACCACCACGCGGAAGCCATAGACGTCCAGCACCTGGGAAAAACTCAGGTGCTTGTTGCGCATCTTGCGGTAGATGCCGTAGAGGGTCTTTTCGCGGCCGTCGACCTGGGCCGGGATGCCGGCGGCGATCAGGGTGCTGGTGACCGACTCCATGATCTTGGTGACCACTTCGCGGCGGTTGCCGCGGGCGGCCTTGACGGCCTTGAACAGGGTACGGTGGCGCAGCGGGTACAGGTGCGCAAAGGACAGCTCCTGCAGCTCGCGGTAGATATTGTTGAGGCCCAGGCGGTGCGCGATGGGCACGTACACTTCCATGGTCTCGCGGGCGATGCGGCGCTTCTTCTCGGGCGGCATCGAGCCCAGGGTACGCATGTTGTGCAGGCGATCGGCCAGCTTGACCAGGATCACCCGGACATCGCGTGCCATGGCCAGCAGCATCTTGCGGAAATTCTCGGCCTGCGCCTCGACCTGGCTCTGGAATTCGATCTTGTCCAGTTTGGACAAGCCATCCACCAGGGAGGCCACGGAGGCGCCGAAACGCTCGATCAGCTCTTCCTTCTTGACGCCCTGGTCTTCCATCACATCGTGCAGGAAGGCCGCCATCATGGCCTGGGCATCCAGCTTCCATTCGGCGCAGATCTCGGCCACCGCCAGCGGGTGGGAGATATACGGCTCGCCGGACTTGCGCATCTGGCCCAGGTGCATCTCATCGGCGAAGCGATAGGCTTCCTTGACCTTCTTCAGTTCGGCTGGGGTCAGGTACTCTTCGAGCTTGGGGATCAGATGCGCGAACGTCGCCACGCCACTGTGGGCAGTGGCAGGGGCGACGTCGTTGGGAGCGGCGCTGCGACCCGGTGTGGAACCGGCTGCGCGTTTGGGGCTAGGTGTGGCTGATAAGGTGGTGTCGGTAGTGGTGAGGCTCATACTTGACCGTTATCAGCTTCATGGACGGACCAGGATCAGGCCGGGACTTTCTTCAGCATTTCAATGCCGACCTTGCCGGCGGCGATCTCGCGCAGGGCGGTCACGGTCGGCTTGTCCTTGGCGTCAACCTTGGGGGTGTGGCCTTGCAGCAGCTGGCGGGCACGATAGGTCGCCGACAGGGTCAACTGGAAACGGTTGGGGATCTGCTTGAGGCAATCTTCGATAGTGATGCGGGCCATGTGAACTCCTGAATGACGGTCTTGCTGGATGGATTGAAAGGTCCGGTGCCCGGCGGGGGCTCCGCTTGGCTCAGCTCGCGTGAATACCCAGTTGCGTGAACAGGTAGGCGTTGCGGGCGGCTTGTTGCGGGAAGCGGCAGCGGGCTGCCTGGACGATCGCTGTCAGCTCCGATAAAGCGACGGCAAATTCTTGGTTGATAATAACATATTCGAACTCCGGCGAGTGCGCGATTTCGCCGCCGGCAGCCAGGATGCGGCGCGTGATGACGTGCGGCTCATCCTGGCCGCGCTTCTTGAGGCGCTCTTCCAGGGCGGCGATCGAGGGCGGCAGGATGAAGATGCCGATCGCATTGGTGAACTGCTTCTTCACCTGCTGCGCGCCTTGCCAGTCGATCTCCAGCAGCACATCGGTGCCATTGGCGATCTGGTCGGCGATCATCAGGCGCGAGGTGCCGTAGTAGTTGCCATGGACCTCGGCCCATTCCAGGAATTCACCCTCGGCCTGGCGCTTGAGGAAGTCATCCACGCTGGTGAAATAGTATTCACGACCATGTTCCTCGCCCGGACGCGGCGCGCGGGTGGTGTAGGAAATGGACAGCTTGATGGCCGGTTCCTGCTTGAGCAGGGCGTTGACCAGGGTCGATTTGCCGGCGCCGGAGGGGGCGACGACCATGAAGAGGCTGCCGGAGGTGGGGGTTTTGGCTGGCATGAATTTCTCGCTACTTTTGTTTCGAAGTGTTGGTGCTGGCAAGTCGCCGTCGTTCGCTGCCGTGGCGGCGCACGGACTTGGCCTGGTGGTGACTGGAGTGATTTCCGCAGGGTGGGCGGGGCATCAGGATGCGGAGTAATAGCATTAAAACTGCCGGGATGCCAGATTTTTCCGGGGGTAACGGGGTTGGCGCGGCCAGGGTGCTCACGACGGGTGTCGGCATTCTTTACATGTTCTTTACATATATTTCGCGTGTGGTTTGTAAGTTATTGAAATTATTGGATAAATGATCCTGGCATACAATGTGCTTTATCTTGGCAAACAATCAACTGAAGAAAGTTCGCCTTGAAAAAAATTTCCATTATCGCCGGTCTCGCCCTGTTTGGTGCTGTTGCCGCCTCTGCTCACGCTACCGCCATCAACGCCTCCGACCTGACTGCAGCGACCACGGTCAACATGTCCGGCGCCGGCACACCAGCCGCTGGTGCTTTCACCTATCAGGGACTGACCTTCAGCGAGGCTAGCACCGGTAGCGGTGGCCCGGGCTGGCGTAACCTGGTCCAGTATGGTTTGGGTTTTACTGATAACGCCGGCATCAGCAACATCACCATTGCACTCAATGCTGCCTATTCGCTGGTGGGCTTGAACGTCTACGTCGGCCCGGCGACCTATCTGGTGTCGTTCTATGACGCAGCATCCAATCTGGTCGGTTCCGAGTCGGTCAGCGTGCGGGGACAGTCGGTGTTCGCTGGTTGGCAGTCCGCAGGCGGCATCGCGTCCATCAACATCCTGGAAACCTCGGGTGACAATGGTCAAGTCGGTGGCTTTGACCAGGTCAGGTTCCAGAACGCCGTCAATGTTCCTGAACCCGCCAGCCTGGCATTGCTGGGCCTGGGTCTGGTTGGCCTGGGTGTGAGCCGTCGCAAGAGCAAGAAGCAGTAAGTTTCGTTTCTGCTATCTGAATAAAGAGGCCGGCTAGTCCGGCCTCTTTTTTTTCACCGCGTATCAGAGGCTTGAATGGTAGAGCAGTATGCTCATCTCCGTCCGCGCGGATGGCTTACTCCAGGTTCTGCACTTGCTCACGCATCTGGTCGATCAGGAGCTTCAGTTCCATGGAGGCATCGGCCAGTTCCTTGACGGCGGCCTTGGAGCCGACGGTATTGGCCTCGCGGTTGAGCTCCTGCATCATGAAGTCCAGGCGCTTGCCGACCTGGCCACCCTTCTTGAGGATGTGGCGGGTCTCGCCCAGGTGGGCCGACAGGCGCGCCAGTTCCTCGGCGATATCGATGCGGATGCCGTAGAGCGTCACTTCCTGGCGGATGCGTTCGAGCGACTCTTCGCGCGTGGCCACCGGGACGCTGGCGCCTTCGGTCTGCAGGGCCAGGCCCAGTGCTTCGGTCATGCGTTCGGTGGCTTTCTGCTGGAACTGGGCCACCAGCTGCGGCACCAGTGGCGTGATGCGGGCGACGATGGTTTCCATCGCATCGACCCGGGCCAGGATCACTGCCTGCAGCGCCGCGCCTTCGCGGGCGCGGGTGTCGACGAAGGCATCCAGGGTCTGCACCATGGTGGCGATGATGTCGGTCTGCAGGGTTTCCTGGCTGATCTCGGCTTCTTCCATCACGCCCGGCCAGCGCAGCAGTTCATTGATCGACAGGGGTGCCGCATCGGGGAACTGGGCGCGCAACTGGTCCTGCAGGGTGGCCAGCTGGGTCACGACGTTACCGTTGATGGCCTGGCTGTTGCCGCTGGCGACCTTGCGGCCGAAGGACAGGCGGCATTCCACCTTGCCGCGCACCAGGCGGCCCATGATGGCTTCGCGCAGGGATGGCTCGACCGCGCGCAGGTCGTCGTTGATGCGGAATTGCAGGTCGAGGAAGCGCGAGTTGACGCTCTTCATTTCCAGGGTGACCGTGCCGGCGCTGGTTTCACGGGTGGTGACGGCGTAGCCGGTCATGCTGTAGATGGTCAATTGGGGCTCCGTATGCTGGCGCATGCTGTGGTCATGGCGCTGGCGGGTTGGGATCGGGTTGCAGGTCAAGCGGGGCAGGACAGGGCGGGTTCGACAAGAGCAAACCACGGTAGCTGCGCCTATCCATTACAATGCCGGTCTTGAACGTTCCGGCAGCCGCCTGTGCGGTCTGCCCGGGGCTTGGCCCGGTCGGACCCCGCATTTTAAAGAAGATTGGCGGCGCCGCGCTATCAAAAACATCAAATCGGGCGTTTTTCCCCGGATCTTCGCCCATCTATCCAGCCTGATCGCAGATCACCGTCAACACAGTCAAGAGACAAGGATTCCCATGACAGCCTCCCATCGCCCCAGCGGCCGCAGCGTTTCGCAACTGCGCGAGGTGCGCATCACGCGCCAGTACACCAAGCACGCCGAGGGTTCGGTGCTGGTCGAGTTCGGTGACACCAAGGTATTGTGCACCGCCTCCATCGAGGAGAAGGTCCCCGGTTTCCTGAAGGGCCGTGGCCAGGGCTGGCTCACCGCCGAATACGGCATGCTGCCGCGTTCCACCCATACCCGCATGGACCGTGAAGCCGCCAAGGGCAAGCAGTCCGGCCGCACCCAGGAAATCCAGCGCCTGATCGGCCGCGCCCTGCGCGCCGCCTTCGACCTGGAAGCCTTCGGCGAGCGCACCCTGCAACTGGACTGCGACGTCCTGCAAGCCGATGGCGGCACCCGTACCGCCGCCATCACCGGCGCCATGGTGGCCGCCTATGACGCCTTCTCGGCACTGAAGTCGCGCGGCCTCATCGAGACCATCCCGGCCAAGCACTTCGTGGCCGCCATTTCGGTAGGTGTCTACCAGGGCTTACCGGTGCTGGACCTGGACTATCTGGAAGATTCCGACTGCGATACCGACATGAACGTGGTCATGACCGAAGCCGGCCATTTCGTCGAAGTGCAAGGCACGGCCGAGGGCGCCGCCTTCGATCGCGCGACGCTCAACAGCCTGCTGGACCTGGCCCAACAGGGCATCGCCACCCTCAATGGCCTGCAAAAGCAGGCATTGGGCCTGTAACAGCGGTCATCCAGCGAGCAGAGTAGAGATATGGATCACAAGCAAAAGATCGTCATGGCGTCCAACAACGCCGGCAAACTCAAGGAATTCGCCAGCCTCCTGGGCGATATCGGCCTGGACGTGCGTCCCCAGGGCGAGTTCGACGTGCCCGAGGCGGAGGAGCCCTTCGGCACCTTCGTCGAGAATGCCCTGACCAAGGCGCGCCACGCCGCGCGCCTGACCGGATTGCCGGCGCTGGCCGATGACTCCGGGGTCTGCGTGAATGCGCTGGGCGGCGCGCCCGGCGTCTATTCGGCGCGCTATGCCGGTGAACCCAAGTCGGATGCGGCCAACAACGCCAAGCTCATCGCCGACCTGCAGTCTCATGCCGACAAGTCGGCCTATTACTACTGTGTGCTGGTTTATGTGCGTCACGCTGACGATCCGCAACCGGTCATCGCTGATGGCGTCTGGAAGGGGGAGATCGTGGCGCAGGCGCGCGGGGAGGGTGGTTTCGGCTACGACCCGTATTTCCTGTTGCCGGAGCTGGGCAAGACGGCCGCCGAACTGAGCGCGGCCGAGAAGAATGCCGTGTCGCATCGCGGCCAGGCCCTGCGTGCGCTGGTCGAGAAGTTGAAATGATTCCCATCAAGCCCGTTCCCTCCCAGGCGCCGGCCGGGGCCGCTGCATCCGGCCCGGCCCAGGCGGCGCTGGCCTTCCTCAAGCCAGGCAGCCTGCAACTGACGGCCTTGCCGCCCTTGTCGCTGTATGTGCATTTCCCCTGGTGCGTGCGTAAATGCCCGTATTGCGATTTCAATTCGCATGAGGTCAAGGACGGTTTTCCCGAGCAGCAATACCTGGATGCCCTGCGTGCCGACCTGGAGCAATCCCTGCCGCTGATCTGGGGCCGCAAGATCACCACCATCTTCATCGGTGGCGGCACCCCCAGCCTGCTCTCGGCCGCCGGTCTGGACCGCCTGCTGTCGGACCTGCGCACCTTGCTGCCCTTCGACAGCGATATCGAGATCACGATGGAGGCCAATCCTGGCACCTTCGAGGCCGACAAGTTCCGCGCCTATCGCGACAGCGGCATCAACCGCCTGTCGATCGGCATCCAGAGCTTCAACAGCCATCACCTGCAAGCCCTGGGACGCATCCACGACGGCGGCCAGGCCCTGAAGGCAGTCGAGATCGCCCAGGCCAACTTCGACAACTTCAACCTGGACCTGATGTATGCGCTGCCCAACCAGACCCTGGAGGAAGCCCGCACCGACATCGCCACCGCCATCGGCTTTGCGCCACCGCACCTGTCGCTCTATCACCTGACGCTGGAGCCCAATACGCTGTTCGCCAAGTTCCCGCCGCCGGTGCCGGACGACGACACCAGCGCCGACATGCAGGACATGATCGCCGAGCTGACGACGGCCGGTGGTTATACCAACTACGAGGTGTCGGCCTATGCGCGGCCCCAGCGACGCGCCCGCCACAACCTGAACTACTGGCGCTTCGGCGACTACCTGGGCATTGGCGCGGGGGCGCATTCCAAGCTGTCCTTCCCGCACCGCATCGTGCGCCAGATGCGCTACAAGCATCCGCAGACCTATCTGCAGCAGATGCAGGCCGGCAGCCCCATCCAGGAAGAAGCCGAGATCGGCCGCGATGCGCTGGGCTTCGAATTCATGCTCAATGCCCTGCGCCTGACCGAGGGCTTCCCGCCCAACCTGTTCGCCGAGCGCACCGGCATGGGCCTCAACCAGATCGAGAAACAGCTCGATCTGGCCGAGAAAAAAGGAATGTTGTATAGGGATCACGCTTTGATCCGGCCAACTGACCTGGGACGCCGTTTTCTGAATGATTTACAGGAAATCTTCCTGTCAGATTAAAGCTTTGTTGCAAGCTTGCTGTTATCAGGTATATTTAGAAAAAATTTAATTTTAATTAAGTATTCTGCTGGGAAACTTCTTAACGGTTTTTCAACATGACAGAGCGTCTCGGCAATTCCACGGGCCGCGCCAAGATAAAAATATGGCTGTTCAGGATAAAAGCGTTCCTTTTCCTCTCGTGTTTCTGCAGCCTGTCGCTGACGTTCATCACGTCTGGACCGCGCTGTCTTTGCATGTATCACCGACGGTCGAGGATGGCAGTGCGCTGCTTTCCCGGCTCTTCAACGAATTCGACCTGCATGACGCCCTGGGCGGTCTGACCTGCATCATTCCGGTGCGCGACCCCGCGGTCTTCGCCCCCGAATTCAAGCAGGAGATCCCGCAGGGCCAGCTCGCATTGCGGGTGCCGGTGGAACACTGCGTGGACCCCGGCAAGATCGATGCCCTGGACTGGCTCTACAGCCGCGGCTTTGCCATCATCGCCGATGGCTTACCGGCGCAGGGCGCCAGTGTCTTCCCGTTCGTCGAATCGATCGCACTGGATGCCAGCATCGGTCGCCTGCCGGAAACCGGGCAATGGCTGCACCGCCTGCGCGGACCGCATCTGGCCGAGAACGTGGCCGATGCCATGCAGTTCGATGCCTGCCGCATGGAGGGCTTCCGCTGGTTCTCGGGCGACTATGCCCTGCATCCGGATAGCCGCCTGTCGCAAAAGAACTCGATTTCGCGGGCACGTCTGCTGAAGCTGCTGGAACTGGTGGCGCGCGATGCCGATGCCAATGAGCTGGAGTCCCTGTTGAAGCAGGATCCGGCCCTGTCGTACCAGCTCTTCAAGCTGGTCAGTTCGGCGGCCTTCGGTTTTTCGGCGCACATCACCAATTTCACCCAGGCCATCAACCTGCTGGGCCGACGCCAGTTGCAGCGTTGGCTGCAACTGCTGCTCTATGCGCGCTTCCCTGGCGACGAATCGGCCAATCCCTTGTTGCCGCGCGCGGCAGCCCGTGCGGCCATGATGGAGTCGATGGCCATACAGATCGACTGTACCCAGGAAGAGCTGGATCGTGCCTTCATCATCGGCATGTTCTCGCTGCTCGATATCCTGCTCGGCATGCCTCTGACGGACATCATCGAGCCGCTCAAGCTGCCGGTGGACATCGTCAACGCCCTGGTGCACCGCACCGGTCGCCTGGGCAAGTTGCTCGACGTGGTCGAGCGCTCCGAGGACGGCCGTATTCCCTTGCGCCATAGTGACCTGGATGCGGCCGGACTGGACGCCCTGGTTTATTGCCGCTGCTTGATCCAGGCCTTCAATTGGGCCACTCGCGTCAGCACCGAGGCGTGATAGAGATGATTTCTTCTGTCGGCACCGACGATCTGGCATGCTGTTCGGCATTGCTGGACGCCATGCAGAACCTGCAAGGTATGGCTCTGCATGCGGCGCTGGGAGGAATCGCATCCGGTTTTCTCAAGCGCCCGGGTGGGCGCTTCGCGCTCAATCCGGCCATGGAGAAGACGGCGGGGCTGCTGCAGGAGGTCGAGTTCGAGGGTACGCGTTTCGGTTATTTCCTCTTTCCCACGCTCACGCGCCCCTACAGCGAACTTGAGCGCGCCCGCCTGGCCATGCTGGCGGCATTCGCCGGCCGGCTCATGCAGCGCCGCGCCGAGACCGACAAGCGCGCCCGGTCGCTGGACCAGATCGAAGTCAAGCTGGAGCAGCAGGCACAGATCCTGAATCAGATGCATGAATCGGTGATCACCATGGATCCGGCCGGCTTCATCACCAGCTGGAACCGTGGCGCCGAGCAACTGTTCGGTTACTCCGCCCTGGAGGCCATCGGCCGCAATGTGCTCTTCCTCTATGAAAATGAGGATGAGGAAGACTCCCTGCACGACATGTTCCTGGAGCAGGGCGGTCGCGAGATGGAAGTGCGGCGCCGCAAGAAGTCCGGCGAAGTCTTCTGGGCCAGCCTGTCGCTGTCGGTCATGCGCGACCAGCATGGGCATCCGATCGGCCTGATCGGTTATCTCAATGACATTACCGAGCGCAAGAACGCCGAAAAGCTGATCCATCACCTGGCCTACTACGATGCGCTCACCGGCCTGCCCAACCGCACGCTGCTCACGCGCACGGTCGACCAGGCGCTGCTGGAAGCCAAGCACGAGAACATGCACGGCTGCGTGATGTTCATCGACCTGAACCGCTTCAAGCCCATCAACGATACGCTGGGCCATGTGGCCGGCGACATGTTGCTGGTCGAAGTGGCGATCCGCCTGCGCCGCGCCTTGCGCGAGCAGGATGTGGTGGCGCGCCTGGGGGCCGATGAATTCGCGGTGGCGCTGTTCGACATCGACAAGGACTATCACCCCGGTTTCGTGGCACAGCAGCTGCTGGCGGTGTTCGACGATCCCTTCTTCATCGATGGCCATGAATTGCGGGTCGGCGCCAGCATCGGCGTGAGCATGTACCCGGAAGACGCCAGCGATACCGAAACCCTGCTGCGCCTGGCCGACATTGCCATGTACCGGGCCAAGCAGGGCGGTGACAACAATGAAGGCGGCTACGTCTATTACAGCGAGGAGATGAACCGCAACACGCTGGACCTGTTGCGCATCGAGACCGGACTGTTGCACGCCTTCGAATACAACGAACTGCTGCTGTACTACCAGCCCAAGGTGGACATGAACACCCTGGCCATCACCGGTGCCGAGGCACTGGTGCGCTGGCAGCATCCGGAGCGTGGCCTGCTGCTGCCGGGCGAGTTCATCCCGATTGCCGAAGAGACTGGCCTGATCGTGCAACTGAGTGACTGGGTGCTGGACGCCGTATGTCGCCAGGCGCGCTCCTGGAAGGAAGCCGGCCTGGCGCCGATCCGTATCGCCCTGAACGTGACGGCGCGTGAATTCACCCGGTCCCTGCCTGACCGTGTGCGCGCCGCCTTGAGCCGGCACATGCTCAGCGGTGACTGGCTGGAGCTGGAGATCACCGAAAGCATGCTGATGCACAGCACGGATCGTGTCATTTCCATCATGGAGAAGATCTGCAGCCTGGGCATCACCATCTCGCTGGACGATTTCGGCACCGGCTATTCCAGCCTGTCCTACCTGAAGCGTTTCCCCATCAATACGCTCAAGATCGACCGCTCCTTCACCATGGGCATCCCCGACGATACCAATGACTGCGCCATTGCCAGCGCCATCATCGGTATCGCCAAGCAATTGCGCCACAAGGTCATCGCCGAAGGGGTGGAGACCGAAAAGCAGTTCAACTTCCTGCGCGAAGCCGGTTGCAACGAGCTGCAGGGCTATATCTTCTCGCGTCCGGTGCCGGCACCCGACTTCCACGCCATGCTGCTGGAGGGGCGCAAGCTCGACGTGACGGGCGAATCTTCCCGGGTCTCGCAGGACAGCGCCGAGGCCTGAGACGCTTGGCTTTTTCGTGTCAGCTTCTGACGCGGCATTTTCCCTGATTTTGATTGCTCACCGTTTTTTCCGCTCCTATGCTGGAGGTGGTCTTGCGCACTTTTCCCGCGACTTTACTTGTTGATGCCCAGAATCTTTTTGGCACAGGTGAAGAATTCTGTCGATTTTCCGTGGTCGGAATCGGGGCAATCACTTTATCGGCATGAAAACCGCCTATCCTCGACAATTTTTTCACCGTCACTATCACTATCAATACAAAAGGAGAATGATCATGAAGCGATACATCGCCCTGGTTGCAGCCCTGGTAGCCGGATCCGCGTGGGCGGCCTCGGATGCGCAGATCAAGGTGCCGCTCAACCTCGTCAATGCCCAGGGTATCGCCGGGCCGGCCGGCGAGGTGACCATCATCGAGACGGCGTATGGGCTGGTGTTCAAGCCCTCCCTGAGCGGCTTGCCCAGCGGCATCCATGGTTTCCATGTGCACCAGAACCCGTCGTGCGACCCGCTCAACAAGGACGGCAAGATGGAGCCCGCGCTGGCTGCCGGTGGTCACTGGGATCCGGAAAAGACCGGCAAGCATGAAGGCCCCTACGGCGAAGGGCACCTGGGCGACCTGCCAGCCCTGTATGTGAATGCGGAAGGGCGTGCCGACTATCCGGTACTGGCGCCGCGTATCAAGACTTTGGCCGAGGTGCGCGGGCATGCCCTGATGGTGCATGTGGGCGGCGACAATCATTCCGATCATCCGGCGCCGCTGGGTGGCGGGGGTGTGCGGATGGCTTGCGGGGTGATCCAGTAATTCTGCTCTGGCCTATTGGGGGGATGTGCATCGACCTTTTCATAGCGGTGCGACGCTGCGCACGTGCAGCCAGCGGCGGTAGGCAGCGCGCGCGGCATAGTCCAGCAGGAAGCCCAGGAACCCGACCAGCACGATGGCGGCCATCAGTTCCGGATAGGCCAGCCGGTCGCGCGTATCAAGGATGAAGTAACCCAGGCCGGCCGACACGCCCAGCATCTCGGCCGGCACCAGCACGATCCAGATGATGCCGATGGCCAGTCGGACACCGGTCAGGATGTGCGCGGTGATGCCCGGCAGGATCAGCCGCAGCACCGTCTCGCTGCGGGTGGCCGACAGGCTGCGCGCCAGCAATAGCCAGTTGGGATCGAGCTGGGCCACGCCGGCGGCAGTGCTGAGCATGACCGGCCATAGCGCCGCGAAGGCCAACAGGAAATACACCGGTGCATCGCCCACCCCGAACACCATCACCGCCAGCGGCATCCACGACAACGGCGACACCATCCGCAGGAACTGGAACAGCGGCGAGGCCGTACGCGAGAACAACGGCGAGGTCGCGATCAGGATGCCCATCGGCACGCCGCCGACAATGGCCAGCAACAGGCCGATGGCCACGCGTTTCAGACTGACCGCGATGTGATGCCAGACGTAGCTGTCCTGGAGCATGGCCGCCAACGCGTGGGCCGCTTCCTGCGGCGCGAACGCGCCGGCAATGGGTACCGCCGGGCGGAGTGCCAGCACGCCCAGGTACCATGCACAGATGGCCACCAGAAAACCGGACAGGGGCAAACCTAAGCGCTTCCCCATGATCAGGCCGCGATCACTTCCGAGCGCAGCAGGCTGGCCGGCAGGCCGAATACGCCGGGGCCGCCGACCTCCTGGATGGCGCGCCTGACGAAGCGGTCGTCGACCAGGTCGCCTGCCACGAAGCGCGGATCTAGCCCGGACAGGAAGCGATTGTCACCCTCGATCCGGGTCTGCAGCAATGCCTTGACCAGTTCCTCGGTGTAGGACGGGAAAGGATATGGCTGGAAATCGATACGGCGCTGCTGCCAATCCCTGTGATGGATGATGCCGCTGCGCTCGTAGGCCGAGTAATCGGTGGCCGCCAGCACCTTGGTCAGTACCTGCAACGGGTGCGGCGTGTAGCGGTGCTCGTCGGTATTGGAAAGCAGCTTGGCGGTGTCGGTCTGGTTATTGCGGGTCCACAGCTGTGCCTTGACGATGGCGCTGGTGACGCGCTGACTCCACTCGGGACGTTCGACCGTGTCGCGCTCGGACAAGAAGGTCACGCAGCACGCGTGGTTCTTCCAGACGTCGCCCGAGAAGCGCAAGATCTTGCCGATGCCGGCAGTCTCTGCCGCGGCGTTGAAGGGTTCGGCCACGATGTAGCCGGCTATGCTCTTGCTGGCCAGTGCCGAGACCATTTCGGCTGGCGCCAGCACCACCAGGTTCACCTCGTTAGGCCTGACCGAGGCATCGCGCGCGCGGGTCACCGGTTGCAGACCGTTGGCGCGCAGCAGCTGCTGCAGCAGGATGTTATGGATCGAATACCAGAATGGCACGGCTACCGTGCGCCCACCGAGGTCGGCTAGTTTGTCGATGCTCTTATCGACGGTCAGCGCCGAGCCGTTGACGTGGTTCCATGCCACCACCTTGGCCGGGAAGCGGGCGCCGTAGCGGACCCATAGCGTGGCCGGCGAGAGCAGATGGATGGCATTGACCTGGCCGGCCACGAAGGCTTCCAC
This sequence comes from Herbaspirillum sp. NPDC087042, assembly GCF_044745245.1. Classification (NCBI taxonomy): domain Bacteria; kingdom Pseudomonadati; phylum Pseudomonadota; class Betaproteobacteria; order Burkholderiales; family Oxalobacteraceae; genus Herbaspirillum; species Herbaspirillum sp. NPDC087042. The sequence goes on from NZ_JBIUZW010000020.1 coordinate 34,629, forward strand.
GATCTGCGCCCATGAACGGAACAGTCGTGGCGGTTCGGTGCGCAGGCCCTCGGCCTCAAACAGCTTGCGCCCGTGTGCCACCAGCAGCGGCGTGGCATCGGTGATGGGCAGGTAACCGATGCGTACTGGCTGATCGTCGCCCTTGAAGGCCTGGGCGCGCGCATCGTTGGCCATGAGCAGCGGTGCCGCGGCCGAGGCGGTGGCCAGTGCCGACATTTTCAGGAAGTCCCGGCGCGACATGCCGCAGTCGCAATCAGCGCTTGTGCAGAGATGGAGCTTGTCAGCGGACGTAGTCGAGGGGCTTGCGGGTTTCATTGGCGTTCTCCGATGAGGCAGGCTGGGTGATGTTGTTATGGCGCTGGCGCAAGGCCGCCAGGATCTCGAGCTTGAGCGCGGCAAAGGCTTGCGGGGCGGCGTCGCGCGGACGGGAGATGGGTACTTCCCATTCATGAAGGATGCGCCCGGGGCTGCCGCTCATGAGCACAATGCGGTCGGCGGTGAGGATGGCTTCGTCGATGTCGTGCGTCACCAGCAGCACCGCCGTATGCCAGCGTTGCACCAGCCCGGTCAGCAGCAGTTGCATCTCGGCGCGGGTGATAGCGTCCAGCGCTGAAAACGGTTCGTCGGCAAACAGCAGCGCCGGCTGGCGCGCCAGCGCCCTGGCGATGGCCACGCGCTGTGCCATGCCACCGGAGAGCTGGGCAGGAAACGCGCGCGCATGTTCACTCAGACCGACCGCCTCGATGGCTTGCGCCACGCGCTGGTGGCGTTGGTTGGCCGACAGCGCCGGCTGATGTTTGAAATCGAGGCCGAAGCCAACATTGCCGGCCACATCCAGCCAGGGCAGCAGGCCTGCTTGCTGGAACACCAGCGCGCTGCGCGGATGGGGGGCGTCCAGCGGCTCGCCCAGGAAGCGGCGCTCGCCGTGGTCGGCGCTGATCAATCCGGCCAGTACCTTGAGCAGGGTCGACTTGCCGCAGCCGCTGGCGCCCAGCAGGCTGACAATCTCACGCGGGCGCACCGCCAGGTCGATGCCGGCCAGCACCGGCTTGCCGGCATAGCTGACATCGATGCCGCGCGCCTCCAGCAGCGGCGCACCGTCGTGTGGGAACGTGCCGCTCATGCGCGGGTGACATGGTGGCGTTGCAGCTCTGCCTGCAACTGGGTGAGACTGGGTGTGACCACCGGCACGAAGGCCGCCTCGGTCCAGCGGCGCAGGAAATCGTTGTTGTCTGGTGCCAGGTAGGCGCTGCCTCCTTTGGCCTGCAATTCAAGTCCGACTGCTTGCTGCGCAATTTCAGCCAGGCGAATGCGCAGACGGAACAGCGGCGCGGCCTGCGTCTGGAAATGGTCATTGGCGACGCCGTCGAGCAGTTGCGCCACGGTCGTCTGCAACTCTTGCTGGAGTGCGCAAATGGTGTCGACCAGCGCCCCGCGCCGGCTCTCGGATCGTATCAGTGCCTGGCGCAGGCTGGCGCGCGACAAACCGATGGACATGCCGCATTGCAGGCTCAGGAACGCCGGACGCACCTGTGGCAGGTAGCGGCCTGCGTCTTCGTGCAGCACGTCGGCAGCGTCGATGGCAACGTTCTCGAGCGCGATGGCGGCAGTATTGCTGCCGCGCAGTGCGATCAGGTCGAGGTCGTCGCTACGTTCGACACCGGGCAGGGCACTGTCGAAGGCAATCACCATCGGGGCTCGCTCGGCCGTCGTGGCTACCGCCGCGGCGGCCACGAAGCCGGCCCGGCGCAAGTTGGTGACCCAAGGCAGCTTGCCGTGCAGGCGCCAGCCGTTGGCACGGGCCTGGGCGGTGACCTGTAGCGACTCGATGCCGCCCAGGAATTTCATGGCGTTGGACAGTCCGCTGGCACCGGCACGCTCGCCGGCCAGCAGCGATGGCAGGTGTCGCTCGGCCAGTGCGCGGTTGGGGCTTTGCAGCAAGTACTGGATAAAGCTGCGTTGACCCCAGAAGGCGAAGGCGGCTGCCATCGAATATTCGGCCACGTCGGCCACGGCCTGCGTGGCGTCGCGCACATCCCCGCCGGCGCCGCCTTGCGCCTCCGGCACCCCGATGGAGAACAGGCCGGCGCGCGCCAGGCGCGGCACCACCTCTTCGCTGACGGCGTCGTTGCGGTTGAGATCGTCGGCATGGATCGCCAGCCATTGGGCCAGATCGGCATCGAGCTGGCTTGACGGAGGTATCAGGGAAGAGGTCTGCGGCATTGTCAGATGGCGCCTTCGAGATAGGGTTGCAGTTCGGGATTGACCGGTGTGCCGGCCAGGCTGTTGGCGAAGTTGCACAGCGTGGCCAGACTGATGCCGAGCAGCACCTCCAGTGCCTGCGCCTGGTTGTAGCCGGCACTGGTGAAGGCATCGTAGTCCTGCTGGACGACCTTGCCGCGTGTGGCAATGGCAGCGCCGGCAAAGCGGCGCAGGGCTTCCAGGCGGGCGTCGTCGAGTGGCGTGCCGTGTTGCAGGGCCCGCACACTGTCTATGGAGATGCCGGCCTTCTTCAGCGCCACGGCGGTATGTCCGGCCACGCAGAAATCACAGCCGTGGATGCGCGCGGCAGTGATCTGCACCACTTCGCGTTCGGCCAGTGTGAGGCTGCTGCGGGCGTTGATGCCAGCTACGGTGAGATAGGTTTCCAGCGCCACCGGTGCATTGGCCAGTACGCCGATGAGATTGGGCAGGAAGCCGTTGGCCGCGATGGCGCGCTCGACGAAAGGCTGGCTGGCCTCGGGTGCGGAGGCGAGGGTGTGCAAGGTCAGGCGCGACATGGTCGATTTCCAGGAAGTGGTGGTGCGTCGATTATCGCCAGCGCACCGTACCGGCTCCAGTCGCAGGTGTCTTGATTTTGTGCTCGAACGTCTTTAGTTGAGCTGGGCAGTGAGTGAGTCGGCGTTGCTGCTGCCATGGTCGTTGACGCGACGAGCGCGTCGGTAGGCGCCCGGCTGCTCGCCGATGACCTTCTTGAAGGCGCGCGAGAAGGCAGCGTGTGAGCGATACCCGACGTGTTCGGCGGCCTGGTCGATGGTGTCGCCGGCGTGCAGTTTTTGCGCGGCGATCTTCATGCGCAGCGCCAGCAGGAACTGGGCGGGTGGTTGCCCGCAGGCATCCACGAAGTGCTTGCAGAAACGTGCACGCGACATGTGCGCCAGGCGCGCCATTTGATCGATTGACCAATCCTCGCCAGGGGCTTGCAGCAGGTGCTCCAGCAAGACCGCGAACTCCGGGCGCTGGGCCACTGCCAGCAGGCCGGCGGCGATGTCGTGGCGCTGTGCCACGTGGCGGATCACGTAAAAGAACAGCGCCTCGACCAACCGCGCGATGAGCGGCGAGGGTGAGTCGGGATGGGTCTTGGGCTCGTCCAGGATCAGGTCGAATAGGGCGGCAGCGGCGCGCAGGCGAGTGTCTTCGGCGCGGATCACCAGGTGCGTGGGGAAGGAGTTGAGCATCAGCGTGCCGGCCGGCCCGTGGAAATCGAAGAAGCCGCAGGCCAGCCCGGTCTCGCCGGCCACGATGGTGTCGAGTACCTGCATTTCGGCGCAGCCGAAGCCCGTCTCTGGGTCGGCGCTGGGACTGAGGAAATGCGGAATGTCACGCAACATGAAGACGGCGTCGCGCGGGCCCAGTTCGACCGGTGCGCTGTCGCGCAGGTGCAGGTAGCAGCGACCTCCCAGTACCAGGTGGAAGCTGCCCAGGCCACGTCCCGAGGTGGAGGCGCGCCAGCGGCCGCAGTACTTGCCGACGTGGAAGACCGTGGTGTCCAGTTCCAGTCCGTTGAGCAGCCAGTGCACCAGGCGATCGATATCCATTGTTGACTTTGTTCATGTTCGGGCAGGGCGCATGTTGGCCGCGCCACTGCACCGGCAACGGTATCGTGCCGATGCTTAACCTTAAGCGGCAGCCCGGCAGCGGCGAACTAATTTTTCCGCAGATGCTTATGCGTTCGACGTGCTTTATCCGGCGTGCTTTATTCCAACGCCACCACCGCGTCGCGCACGGCGACCTGGCGCGAGATATGGCCGCCCATGTGAAAGAAGTCGGCCACGGCTTGCTGGGACTGCACCACCGCCGGCGTGAGCGGATGGTGCGCACCCCACGGCTGGCGCTTCAGCGCGCGCACCCAGGAGCTACTGCATCAATGCGAACTGCGGATCGGGTACCGTCCACGCATCCACCAGACCGCTCTGGAAGGCGCTGCTGGCCTCACTGTATTGCAGGTGACGGATGTCCACGTCCTGTTCGCTCAGACCGGCCTGTTCTACAGCTTGATCAACAGGTACTGGCCGCCTGATCCCTTGGCAGCAGCGATCTTCCTGCCGCGTAGGTCGGCGCACCTTGCGCACTGGCGAGGCAGCCGGCACGATCTGGCCGTAGTTGTCGTTATAGGCGGCGGAGTAGCCGATGTAGCGGATATTGGGCCCCGCTTTTAACTGAGATATTTGTTGAGTCGTTTAGCTGCGTTGCGCAAATGTGTTTCTGCTGCCGTTGCTGCAGCACTCGGATCACTATCTTCAATAGCCTGCAGGATTGCCTTGTGTTCGTCCTGTACGGCCTGAATCAAGTTGTTGTAATTGGTCGCAGTGTTGCTACGTGCTTGGCGGATCAGCCTGCGAACATGCCTTTCCAAGTATTCGTTGAGCATGCAGAAATGTGGGTTCTTTGTTGAATCAACGATTGCCTGGTGAAATGCAAAATCTTCCTCATCACCGAGTTTGTCATTGATGATGGCGTATTCCATACCTACCAATGCTTTTTTGATTTTTTTGAGATCTTCAGGTGTACGGCGAAGCGCGGCATAGCGGGCGGCCGCAGTTTCGAGTGCTACTAGTAGTTCGATGACGTGTTCCAGACCCTCTGCATCATTGAGTGCTGTAGCCTCAAAACGAAATGCCTGACGGGAGCCGCGCTCGTTGACGAACGCGCCGCGCCCCTGTTGGGCATTGACGATGCCTTCGGACTTCAATTGCGAAAGTGCTTCTCGGACAACGGATCGGCTTACGGAGAATTTCTCACCCAGCTGTTTTTCACTGGGTAACTTGTCGCCAGGTTTAAGTCGTTGCTCGCGGATTTCTTCGTTGATCCATTCAACGATGTCTTCGGTGAGCGATTGAGCCGGTGGGCGTGAAATTACAGTTTTCATGGGTCGAGTGGACCTTGTTTTAATTAATGTACAGGCCGCCGTTGACCTGCAGCGTCTCCGCCGTAATGAAGGAGGCCAGCGGCGAGCATAGGAAGGCGATCGCTCCAGCCACTTCTTCGGCACTGCCCAAGCGGCGCAGCGGTGTGTTCTGCAGCAGGGCTTGTTCGTTCTTGGCCAGCAGCGCTTTGGTCATCGGCGTGGAAATGATACCCGGAGATAGTGCATTGACTCGTGTTTTCGGCGCAAGCTCAAGCGCCAGGCTGCGCGAGAAGCTGATCACCGCGCCCTTGGCCGCCGAGTAGTGGGCGTGCGCGTAGCTGCCGCGCTGGGCTGCCACCGACGCCAGGTTGACGATGGAACTGCCCTCGCGCAGATGGGGGATGACCGCGCGGCAGATATGGAAGGTGCCGTCCAGGTTGATGGCCATCAGGCGCCGCCAATCCTCGTCGCTCATGTCTGCCACCAGCTTTTCCGGATAGATGCCGGCCGAGTGCACCAGGTGGTCGATGCCGCCGTGCTGGCGCGCGCAGGCGTCGGCCTGGTCGCGACAGGCCTGGGAGTCGGCCACGTCCAGCCGGTGCAGGCTCACGCGCGCGGCCGGGGCGATGGCGCGCACTTCTTCGCGCAGGCTTTCCAATGCCGCCATGTCGATATCGGCCAGCGCCAGGTGGGCGCCATGGCGCGCCACCAGTAGCGAGGTCGCGCGAGCGATGCCGCCGCCGGCGCCAGTGATGAAAAAGCTTTGTCCTTCAAATGAAATCACATCGTCTCCTCTGATATTGGCTCTGTAGCCGGATTGCGTGGTCGCTCCCAATGCCTTGATGGGAAAGGCTTTCCGGTCGTTGATCAGGTTCATGCAAGCAGCGGGGCGGGGTGGGCGAGGATTGTTGACATCACAAAAACTGCTCTGTAGAATCGCCCCACAACTTGTCTGACATGTTTGAAAGTTTATCAGACATCTTAAAAAAAACCTATTGAAGTTCGGCGAAAATGCCGACCGATTCCAGAACAAGAGCGCCGCCCGCGAGGCAGGCGCCACCCAACGAAGGAGACATCGTGAGCCAGGCAACAGGCAAGGGTAGGAACGAAACGCAGTGGCCGACACCGGCCATCGACGGGCATACCAAAGTAGTCGGCATCGTGGCCGACCCGATCGGGCAGGTGCGCACGCCGCAGGCCTTCAATGCCCTGATGGCGGCGCGCGGTATCAATGCCGTGGTGGTGCCACTGCAGGTGGCGCCGGGAGGATTCGCCGCCGCCGTCAAGATCTTCGCCCAGGTGCGCAGTATGGCCGGCCTGGTGGTCACCATCCCCTACAAGGAAAGCATTCTGCCGCTGTGCGATGAGCTCACCGATGCCGCGCGCCAGGTAGGCGCGGTCAACATCGTGCGCTTCGTGCGCGGCGCCGATGCAGATGCGGATAGCGTGCGCATGATCGGCAGCAACCTGGACGGCGAAGGTTTCGCGGGAGGCCTGCTGGAGCAGGGACATGCGCTGGCCGGGCGCGAGGTATATCTGGCCGGCGCCGGCGGCGCCGCCAAGGCGATCGCGCATGCGCTGGCCGGGCAGGGAGTGGCCGCCATCGGCATCCATAACCGCAATCCCGAGCGCGCCGCCCAGCTGGTGGCCGAGCTCCAGCGCTACTACCCGCAACTGCGCGCCTACGTGGCGCCGGCGGTGCCGCGCGACTGCACGCTGGCCATCAACTCTACTTCGCTGGGCCTGGCCGAGGGCGACCCCTTGCCGTTCCCGGTGGACCAGCTGCCGCCTGGCGCGCTGGTGGCCGAGGCGGTCATGAAGGTCGAGCTCACGCCCTTGCTGGCCGCCGCCCAGGCGCGCGGCCTGACGGTGCACTATGGCCGCCACATGATGGAAACCCAGATCGAACGCATGGCGCAGTTCCTCGGCTTGCTCTGAGGGCGCGCTGCCATATGAGGAAGGGAGCCGCGCCGGCTGGCTCTCAATCGGAACCCAGGCGCCGGTAGCGCAAGACCCGGGTTCCTACAACCATAACGGAGATGATGCATGACCATGAAGCAAATCGGATTGTCCCTGTCGGCGCTGGCCATGGCCGCCACCGCCACCGCTGCCCAGGCCGCCGCACCGCTGAAGATCGCGCTGGTGGAAACCCTGTCCGGCCCGCAAGCCTCGACCGGCCTGCTGTACCGCGCCGCGGTGAAGTATGAGATGGACCGCATCAATGCCGCCGGCGGCTGGAACGGCGCGCCGATCCAGCTGGCCGAGTATGACAACCAGGGCGGCCCCGCGGGCGCCTCCGACAAGGTCAAGGCCGCCATCGCCGGCGGCGCGCAGATCATCATCCAGGGTTCTTCCTCGGCGGTGTCGGGCCAGATCACCGAAGACGTGCGCAAGTACAACATCCGCAACGTCGGCAAGGAAGTGCTGTTCCTGAACATGGGCGGCGAGGCGCTGGAGCTGACCGGCGACAAGTGCCACTTCTATCATTTCCGCTTCACCACCAACGCCGTGATCCGCGTCAAGACCCTGGTGCCGGCCATGAAGGAAGCCAAGGAGCTGGGCACCAAGGTCTACGCCATGAACCAGAACTACTCCTGGGGCGCCGACATGGACAAAGCCATCAAGGACTACGCCGGCACCGGCGGCTACACCGTGGTCGAGAGCACCCTACATGACGTCAACAAGATCCAGGACTTCTCGCCCTACGTGGCCAAGATCAAGGCCAGCGGCGCCGACACGGTGTTGACCGGCAACTGGTCCAACGACCTGCTGTTGCTGATGAAGGCCACCCGCGCGGCCGGCCTGAAGGTGCGCTTCGGCACCGTGTTCCTGGACCAGCCGGGCAACATCGGCAACGCCGGCGACACCGCCCTGGGCCACTTCATCTCGCATGCCTTCAACATCGAGACCAACAAGGCCACCGAGCAGTTCGCCAACGACTACAAGGCCAAGACCGGCCACTTCCCGACCTTCATCGAGCCGCAGACCGCCTTCGGCATGCAGATGCTGGGCGAGGCGCTCAAGCAGGTCAAGCCCAGCGGCGACAAGGTCAACGTGACCGAACTGGCCAAGGCGCTGGAGAAGGTCAAGATCGAGACACCCATGGGTGAAACCTCGATCCGCGCCGCCGACCACCAGGTCATGCTGCCCATCGTCGTATCGCGCGTCGAGAAGAACGTGAAGTACAAGATCGACGACACCGACATGGGCTTCAAGGTGATCAAGAAGTTCAGCGCCGAGGAAGCCGTCAACCCGGTCCAGAGCAGCTGCAAGATGCAACGTCCCTCCTGATCGGCTAACCGCGCCGGCGCCGCGAATGGTCGCGGTGCCGACATGACGCCGGGCGGTGTTCCGCCCGGCACGGGGACTGTCGTCCCGTCTTCCTGGAAAACGCTATGGAATTCTTTACCGTATCGCTGATCAACGGCACCATCTACGGGCTGTTGCTGTTCATGGTGTCAGCCGGCCTGACCCTGATCTTCGGCATGATGGGCGTGCTCAATTTCGCCCATACCTCGTTCTACATGGTAGGCGCCTACCTGGCCTACACCCTGCAAAAATTCATCGGCTTCTGGCCGGCGGTGATCGTCGCGCCGCTCATCGTGGGCGCGCTGGGCATTATCGTCGAGCGCTGGTTCCTGCGCCGCGTGCACAAGTACGGGCACGCCCACGAGCTGCTGCTGACATTCGGCCTGTCCTTCATCATCGCCGAACTGATAAAGTTGTTCTTCGGCAACTACCCGGTCAACTATCAGGTGCCGGCTTCGCTTTCCTTCGCCGCCTTCCGCCTGTTCGGTACCGACTATCCCTTCTACCGCCTGCTGATGGGCCTGGTTTCGCTGCTCATGTTCGGCCTGATCTACCTGCTGCTTTCGCGCACCCGCATCGGCATCGTGGTGCGCTCGGCGATCTATCGCCCGGCCATGGCCGAGACGCTGGGCCACAACGTGCCGCTGGTGTTCATGGGCGTGTTCGGCGTGGGCGCGGCGCTGGCCGGCCTGGCCGGCGCGATCGCCGGCGCCTTCTACACCACCAATCCCAACATGGCTCTGGAGCTGGGCGTGCTGGTGTTCGTGGTGGTCATCATCGGCGGCCTCGGGTCGCTGGAAGGCGCGATGCTGTCGTCAATCCTGATCGGCCTGATCTCGTCCTTCGCCGTCGGCGTCGACATCAGCCTGGCCGATGCGCTGACCTATGTCGGCGCGGGCGACTGGGCGCGCGAGGTGGGTGGCCTGCTGACGCTGAAGGTCTCGTCGCTGGCCGCCACGATCCCGTTCGCGCTGATGCTGCTGGTATTGCTGGTACGCCCGTCCGGGCTGATGGGGGAAAAGGAGTGAGCATGATGAACGAATCCACCAACAAGGCCTTGCCCGCCGTGCCGCTGGCCCAGCCCACCGGTGCCGGCGCACTGGCGCCGCGCCTGCTGCTGCTGGCCATCGTGCTGCTGCTGGTAGCGGTGCCTGGCCTGCTGTCGCAAGCGCTGGTCAACGCCGCGATCCAGATGCTGATCGCCGCGCTGTTTGCCACCGCCTTCAATGTCCTGGCCGGGCAGGGCGGCATGCTGTCCTTCGGCCACGCCGCTTACTTCGGCATCGGCGCCTTCGCCACCTTGCACGCAATGAACGCGCTGGGCGGCGCCGGCTTGCTGCCCACGCCGCTGCTGCCGGTGTTCGGCGGCCTGGGCGGTTGCGCCCTGGGGCTGGTGGCCGGCTGGTTCTCGACCCAGCGCAGCGGCGTCTATTTCTCGATGATCACGCTGGCCCTGGCCGAGCTGCTGCACGCGTTGGCGCCGCACCTCACCGGCGTCTTCGGCGGCGAGGCGGGCGTGTCGTCGATGCGCATGCCGGCCTGGGGCGTGTCCTTCGGCGAACCCTTCCATGTCTATTACCTGACCCTGGCCTGGGTGCTGGCCTCGCTGTGCATTCTGTACTTCTTCACCCGCACACCGCTGGGCCGCCTGACCCTGGGCCTGCGCGAGAATGCGCATCGCCTCAAGTTCCTCGGCTACAACGTGCACTCGGCGCGGGTGATGGTGTTCATGATCTCGGCCTGCTTCTCGGGCGTGGCCGGCGGACTGCTGGCGATGAACAACGAAGCTGCCAACTACGTGCTGTTCGACGTGCGCCTGTCCTCCGAGGTGGTGCTCAACGCCTACATCGGCGGCACCGGCGTGTTCTTCGGCCCGGCGCTGGGTGCGGCGGTGATGACCTTCTTCGGCTACGCCGTCTCCGACCTGACGCGCTCCTGGCTGCTGTACCAGGGACTGATCTTCGTGGTGGTGATGATGTTCATGCCCAATGGCCTCTCCGGCGTGGTGCTGTGGTGGCAGCGCAGCCAGCAGGGCAGTGCCGTGCTGGCGCGCTACGTGCTCGGCTGGGCCATCGGCGGCTTGCTGTGCGCGGCGGCGGTGGTGTTCGCGGTCGAGCTGCTGCAGCGCGCGCTGGGCGCCGACTACCAGTCGCTGCTGGTGGCGGGCCAGCCGTGGCCGGCCATCGACCTGTTCGGCCGCGCCTGGCTGCCGGGAGCATTGTCGACCTGGCTGCTGCCGCTGGCGCTGGTGATTGTGGGCGGCGTCGCGCTGCGCCGCGTGAGCCGCGCCTGGGATGAACTCAATGACAAGGAGGGCGCATGACTGCCGTCACCCAGACCAACCACGTACCCGCGCTGACGCTGCGCCAGGTCAACAAATCCTTCGGCGAGGCGCACATCATCCGCGGCGTCGACCTCGAGCTACGCACCGGCGAGCGCCACGCCTTTATCGGCCCCAACGGCGCAGGCAAGTCGACCCTGTTCCACCTGATCTCGGGCCAGTTCAAGCCCAGCGCGGGCGAGATTCTGCTGGGCCAGTCGCCCATCGGCGGGCTGGCGCCGGAGCGCATCAACCGCATGGGCCTGGCGCGTTCCTTCCAGATCACTAACATCTTCTCCAAGCTCTCGGTGTTCGAGAACCTGCGGCTGGGCGTGATGCAGCGCTTTGGCATGCAATACACGCTGTGGCGCCCGATCGCCGGCTACCGCAAGGTGACCGCACTGGCCGAGCAGCTCATGGAGCAGGTGCGCCTCACCCGTCATCGCGACACCTTGGGCGGCGAGCTCTCCTACTCGGAGCAGCGCTCGCTGGAGATCGGCATGACGCTGGCCTCCGACCCCAAGGTGTTGCTGCTGGACGAGCCCATGGCCGGCATGTCGCGCGAAGAGACCGACTACACCGCCGAGCTGCTGCGCGAGCTCTCCGCCGGGCGCACCCTGATGATCGTCGAGCACGACATGGACGTGGTGTTCTCCCTGTGCGACCGCATCAGCGTGCTGGTCTACGGGCAGGTGGTGGCCACCGGCACACCGGAAGAAATCCGCAACAACAGCCAGGTGCAGGAAGCCTACCTGGGCACGGAGGTATCGGCATGAGCGCCACTGTCACCACATCCGCGGCGCCGCTGCTGCAAGTCAGGGAGCTGCACGCCCACTATGGCAAGAGCCACATCCTGCAGGGCGTGAGTTTCGAGGTCGGCCGCAACGAGGTGATCAGCCTGCTGGGCCGCAACGGTTCGGGCCGCTCCACCACTGCGCGCGCCATCATGGGCCTGGTGCCGCCCACCGGCGGCCAGGTCTTGCTGGATGGCCGCGACCTGGCCGGGCAGCGGCCGTTCGCGGTCTCGCGCGCCGGTATCGCCTTCGTGCCGGAAGAGCGCGAAGTGTTCGCCAACCTCAGCGTGGACGAGAACCTGCAGATGGGCATGCAGCGCGCTCGCGACGACGCGCCGCAGTGGACGCTGCAGCAGATGTTCGATTTCTTCCCGCGCCTGAAGGAACGTCGCAACACCCGCGCCGGCAACCTCTCCGGCGGCGAGCAGCAGATGCTCACCATCTGCCGCTCCCTGCTGGGCAACCCACGCCTGATCCTGATCGACGAGCCCACCGAGGGCCTGGCACCCAAGATCGTGACGGTGGTGGGTGAGGCGATCCAGGAGATCCACCGGCGCGGCGTGTCGGTGGTGCTGATCGAACAGAAGCTGACCATCGCCCTGAAGATCTCCACCGGCGTGTGCCTGCTGGGCCACGGCCACATCGTCTTCAAGGGCAGTCCCGATGAACTGAGCGGCAACCCGCAGCTGCTCAAAGACTGGCTGGCGGTATGACCGGCGCACCGAGAAAAGACACCATGAGCGACCAAGAGATCGACGCGCACGCATTGCATGCCAGCGCCAAATACAAGCAGTTCCCCGACCTGGCCGGCCAGGTCGTCTTCATCACCGGCGCCGGCAGCGGCATCGGCCGCGCCATGGCCGACGCCTTCGCCGCCAACGGCGCCCACTTGGCGCTGCTGGACATCAACGACGCCTCGCTGGAGGCGGCCCGCGCCGAGCTGCACCGCACCTTCCCGCAGGTCGAGGTCGAATGCCACGTGGCCTCGATCGTCGACGACGTCGCGGTGGAGATGGCCGTAGCCGCCGCCCACGCGCGCTTCGGCCGTATCGACGTACTCCTGAACAACGCCGGCATCTCGGCCAACAAACCCACGCTGGAACTGGCGCCGGAACAATGGCGCCGCGCCATCGACATCAACCTCAACGGCGTTTTCTACTGTGCCCAGGCCGTCGGCCGCCGCATGGTGGCGCAGGGGGGCGGCGTGATCCTCAACACCGCATCCATGTACGGCACCGTGGCCGCGCCCGAGCGCGCCGCCTACTGCGCCAGCAAGGCGGCGGTGGTGATGCTGACCAAGGTGATGGCAGTGGAGTGGGCGCCGCAGGGCTTGCGCGTGAACGCGCTGGCGCCCGGCTACGTGCGCACCGCGCTGGTGGAAGAACTGGTGCAGAGCGGCCGCATGGACCTCGACGCACTGACCCGCAGAACTCCCGCGCGGCGCCTCGGCCAACCGCATGAGATCGCCACGTTGGCCTTGTTCCTGGCCTCCGAACACGCGGCCTTCATCAACGGCCAGGCGGTCGTCGCCGATGGCGGCTGGTCGGCCTATAGCTACGTTTGATCCTTCGCGCCGGCTGTGCTGCTCGCACGGCCGGTGCCAGAACCCATTTCTTCTTTGGAGATTGATCTCATGTCAGACCACATTGCACTCGCCCCAGCCGCACCCTGGGTCGAACTGCGCACCACCGACGCCGACTGGGCAGCCGCCGACCCGGCGCTGCTGGGTACGCTCCTGTCCCACATGCACCTCATCCGCGCGTTCGAAGAGACCGTGCTGGAACTGGCCATGGATGGCCTGGTGCACGGCCCGGCCCACTCCAGCGTCGGACAGGAAGGCGGCGCTGCCGGTTCCATCGTGCCGCTGCTGGCGGCCGACCAGGTCAACGGCTCGCACCGCGGCCACCACCAGTTCCTGTCCAAGGCGCTGGGCTACCTGACCCCCGGCGGCATCCATCCCGGCGCCGAACTGACGCCCGAGATCGAGCAACTGCTGCAGCGTACCCTGGCCGAGATCCTCGGCCTGGCCCAGGGCTTCTGCCAGGGCCGCGGCGGTTCCATGCACCTGCGCTGGCAAGAGGCAGGCGTGCTGGGCACCAACGCCATCGTCGGCGGCGGCGTGCCGCTGGCGGCCGGCGCCGCCTGGGCGCACAAGCATGCCGGCACCGAGAACGTGGCCGTGACCTACTTCGGCGACGGCGCCGTCAACATCGGCTCGGTGCTGGAAACCATGAACATCGCCGCGGCCTGGAAGCTGCCGCTGTGCTTCTTCATCGAGAACAACGGTTACGCCGTTTCCACCACCGTCGACGAAGCTACGGCCGAACCGCGCCTGTCGGCGCGCGGCGCCGCCTTCAACATCCCCAGCTGGAAGGTCAACGGCATGGATCCGCTGGCGGTGCACCTGGCCATGAGCGAGGCGCTGGCACACATGCGCGCCGGTAAGGGGCCCACCATCATCGAGGCCGACGTCTACCGCTTCTTCCACCAGAACGGCGGCTTCCCCGGCAGCGCCTTCGGTTACCGCAGCCGCGAGGAAGAACAATCCTGGCGCCAGCGCGACCCGCTGGACCTGCTGGGTGCGCGCATGCAGCGGCGCGGCCTGATCGACGAGACCGGCATCCTGGCCTTGCGCACCCGCATCAAGGACTCCATGGCGCGCGCCGTGGCGGCGCTGACCGAAGCCGATCCGGGCAAGGCCGGCAAGAAGCGCATCCGCCCTGAACTGTGGCCCAGCCCCGACTTCCGCGACGTCGGCGTGCGTGGTGATCTCTCCGAACTGCAAGGCGCGCGCACCGAGGAAGAGCAGGGCTTCGGCGGCAAGCTGGAGCAGCGCAAGTTCATCGACGTGGTGGCCGATGTGATGGACCGCCGCATGGCCGTGGACGAGCGCGTGGTGGTGATGGGTGAAGACGTGCACCGCCTGAAGGGCGGCACCAACGGCGCCACCCGCGGCCTCAAGGACAAGTACCCCGAACGCACCCTGGGCACACCCATCAGCGAGAACGCCTTCTGCGGCCTGGGCGGCGGCATCGCCATGGACGGCCGCTTCCGTCCGGTGGTGGAGTTCATGTACCCCGACTTCATGTGGGTCGCGGCCGACCAGGTGTTCAACCAGATCGGCAAGGCGCGCCACATGTTCGGCGGCGACATCGAAGTGCCCTTCGTGCTGCGCACCAAGGTGGCGATGGGCACCGGCTACGGCTCGCAGCACTCGATGGACCCGGCCGGCATCTTCGCCACCAGCCCCGGCTGGCGCATCGTCGCGCCGTCCACCCCGTTCGACTACGTGGGCCTGATGAACGCCGCGCTGGCCCTGAAGGATCCGGTGCTGGTGATCGAACACGTAGACCTCTACAACAGCACCGGCACGGCGCCGGTGGACGACTTCGACTACCAGACCCCGTTCGGCCGCGCCGCCGTACGCCGCCAGGGCCAGGAGCTGACCGTGCTGACCTACCTCTCGATGGTGGCGCATTCACTGGAAGCCGTGCAGCAGACCGGCATCGACGCCGAAGTGGTCGACCTGCGCTGGCTGGACCGTGCCAGCATCGACTGGGACACCATCGGCCAGAGCATCCGCAAGACCAACAACGTGGTGATCGTGGAGCAGGGCGCCCAGGGCACCTCTTACGGCGGCTGGCTGGCCGACGAGATCCAGCGCCGCTACTTCGACTGGCTGGACCAGCCGGTGCAGCGCGTCACCGGCGGCGAAGCATCGCCCAGCATCTCCAAGGTGCTGGAGCGCGCGGCCGCCGCGCGCACGGAAGAAACGGTTGCCGGCCTGCAGCAGGCGATGCGCGATAAGGGCGCCGCCCCCGGCGCGGCCTGAACAACGAAAGGAATTGCCATGAGCATCAACATGATCGTCCCGCTGGAAGTGGGCATCGCCTGCCGCGACCTGCCGGCGCTGCGCCGCTTCTACGAAACCACCATGGGCTTCAGCTTCGTGAGCGAGATCACGGTATCGGCCGAGAAGTCGGCGCCTTCCGGCCTCTCGGCCGACGGCTACACCGTGGTGCGCCTGCAGACACCCTACGGCGAGCGCGTCAAGCTGCTGGCCCCGCACACCCCGCCGCCGGCGCAGGTTGCGCCGGCCTACATCCTGGACCGCCCCAACGCCGCCTACCTGACCTTCATCGTGGCCGATATCGACGCCGCCATCGCCAAGCTGCTGGCTGCCGGCATTCACTTCATGACCGGCGAGCGTCGCGTGGAAGCGCGCCCCGGCGTGTACCTGGCGTTCTGCCGTGACCCCGAGGGCAATGTGCTGGAGCTAGTGGAGTACAGCGACATCGGCGCCTACCGCCCCGACCTCAAGAAAGCGGGGAACTGAGATGGCCAAGCTGATCAAGATGCCCGAGATCGCCGCCAACGCCACCTCGGCGGTGATCGTCCAGTGGTCCAAGGCCGAGGGCGAGGCGATCAAGGCCGGCGAATGCCTGGCTGAGATCGAGACCGACAAGGCCGTCATCGAATACGACGCCGACACCAGCGGCGTGCTGGGGAAGATCCTGGCGCCGGCCGGCAAGGATGTGGAAGTAGGCGCGCCCATCGCGGTGCTGTTCGAGGCCGGCGAGAAGGATGTCGATATCGCCGCCTTGCTGGCGGCGGCGGGTGTGGCAAGCGTGGCAGATGCCGCGCCGGTCGCAGCGCCTGCCGAGGCCGCACCGGCAGCCGTGACTGCGCCTGCCGCGCCAGCACCTTCGTCTACCAACACCGGCGGCCGCATCTTTGCCAGCCCGCTGGCGCGCCGTCTGGCGCAAGAGCGTGGCCTGGCGCTGGAGAAGATCAAGGGCAGCGGCCCGCACGGCCGCATCGTGCGGCGCGACGTCGAAGCGGCTGGGCGTCCAGTTTCCACCGCATTGCCAGCAGCTTCGGCAGCGCCAACCCAGTCCGCGCCGGAGGTGGGATCACCCTTCATCGAAATCCCGCACAGCGGCATGCGCAAGACCATCGCGCGCCGCCTCACCGAGAGCAAGTCCAGCATCCCTCATTTCTATCTCAGCGCCGATTGCCGCATGGACAAGCTGCTGGCCCTGCGCGCCGAGATCAACGCCGCCGCCGCGCGCAAGATCTCGGTCAACGACTTCATCGTCAAGGCCGTGGCCGTGGCGCTGCAAGCCGTGCCGGAGATGAACGTCAGCTGGACCGACAGCGCGCTGCGCAAGTACGCCCAGGCCGACATCTCGGTGGCAGTGTCCACCGAGGGCGGCTTGATCACGCCGGTGGTGCGCGGCGCCGGCGGCAAGACGCTCTCGGCCATCAGCGCCGAGATCGCCAGCCTTGCCGCGCGCGCCCGCGACGGCTCCCTAGCACCCGAGCAATACCAGGGCGGCAGCTTCACCGTCAGCAACCTGGGCATGTTCGGCGTGCGCGAGTTCTCGGCCATCATCAACCCGCCGCAGGCCGCCATCCTGGCTGTGGGCGCCACCTTGCAGCAGCCGGCCGTGGTGGATGGCCAACTGGCCGTGGCGCAGGTGATGAAGGTCACGCTGTCGGTGGACCACCGCGCCGTCGATGGCGCGCTGGCCGCGCAGTGGCTGGCGGCTTTCCAGCGCTGCATCGAAAACCCGCTGAGCGCATTGATCTGAGGTGAGCCGTGAGCAAACTAGAGCAGAGTGAGTACGACCTGGCCGTGGTCGGCGGCGGTCCCGGCGGCTACGTCGCCGCGATCCGTGCGGCGCAGCTGGGCATGAAGACGGTGCTGGTGGAGAAGGCCCAACTGGGCGGCGTCTGCCTGAACTGGGGCTGCATCCCGACCAAGGCGCTGCTGCGTTCGGCCGACGTCTTGCGGCTGGTGCGCGAGGCCGCCAAGTTCGGTGTGCAAGTGGGCCAGCCCAGCGCCGACCTGCCCGCCATGGTGGCGCGTTCGCGCGCGGTGGCGGCGCAGCTGAACAAGGGCGTCGACTACCTGATGAAGAAGAACAAGATCACGGTCGTCAACGGCACCGCGCGCCTGGCTGGGCGCGGCAGGCTGGAAGTGCGGGGCGCGGACGGCAAGTCGCAGCTCTCGGCGAAGAACATCATCCTCGCCACCGGCGCCCGCGCCCGCATGCTGCCTGGCCTCGTGCCAGACGGCGACAGCGTGTGGTCGTATCGTGAAGCGCTGGTGCCGCGCCAGGCGCCGCGCCGCCTGCTGGTGATCGGCGCCGGCGCCATCGGCATCGAGTTCGCCAGCTTCTATCGCGCCCTGGGCGCGGAAGTCAGCGTGGTCGAAATGGCCGAGCGCATCCTGCCGGTAGAAGACGAAGACATCAGCGCCCACGTCGCCGACGCCCTGCGCAAGGAAGGCATGCGGCTCTACACCGGCTCGCGCATCGCCGCCACCGCCAAGCGCCGCGCCGGCGAAGGCAACGAGTGGCACATCACGCTCGACGGCAAGCACCAGGAAACCCTGGTGGCCGACGTCGTGCTGGTGGCTGCCGGCATCGTCGGCAACGTCGAGGAGCTGGGGCTGGAAGGCACGGCCGCGAAGGTCGAGCGCACCCACATCGTGACCGACGCCTTTGGCGCCACTGGTGAGCCCGGCGTGTACGCCATCGGCGACGTCGCCGGCCCACCCTGGCTGGCGCACAAGGCCAGCCACGAAGGCGTGGCCTGCGTCGAGAAGATCGCTGGCCTGCACCCGCACGCGCTGGACGCCTCCAAGATCGCCGCCTGCACCTACAGCCATCCGCAGGTCGCCAGCGTCGGCCTGACCGAGGCGGCGGCGCGCCAGACCGGCCGCAAGATCCGGGTGGGCAAGTTCCCGTTCGCGGTCAACGGCAAGGCGATCGCGCTGGGCGCCACCGGTGGCTTCGCCAAGGTGGTGTTCGACGAGGCCAGCGGCGAGCTGCTCGGCGCCCACATGGTCGGCGAAGAAGTCACCGAGATGATCCAGGGCTATGCCGTGGCGCGCGAGCTGGAAAGCACCGAGGCCGAACTGATGGCCACCGTCTTCCCGCACCCGACCCAATCCGAAGTGATGCACGAGGCAGTGCTGGTGGCCTACGAGCGCGCGCTACATATTTAAACGGAGGAGTATTGTGCTGAAACTTGATCAACCTAATTTGCTGCGTCAGCAGTGTTTTATCGATGGCGAATGGAGCGATGCACTGGATGGCACCACCATTGCCGTCACCAATCCCGCCACCGGCGAGACTATCGGCACCATCCCCAAGATGGGCGAGAAAGAAACAGCACGCGCCATCGATGCTGCTAACGCCGCCTGGCCCGCTTGGAAGCAAAAAACCGCCAAGGAGCGGGCCGGGATTCTACGTCGCTGGTTCGATCTCATGGTCGCTCACACTGACGATTTGGCGCGCATCATGACGGCCGAGCAGGGGAAGCCTTTGGCCGAGTCGCGTGGTGAGATCGCTTACGCCGCTGCGTACCTTGAATGGTTTGGTGAGGAGGCCAAGCGTGCCTACGGAGACACCATTCCCGGGCCTGCACGGGATCGCCGCATTGTGGTGATCAAGGAGCCAGTAGGCGTCTGCGCCGCGATCACCCCCTGGAATTTTCCGGCAGCAATGATTACGCGCAAGGTGGGAGCTGCATTGGCGGCCGGCTGCCCCATTGTGGTCAAGCCCGCGACACAAACGCCATATTCAGCTTTGGCATTGGCTGAGCTGGCTCGCCAGGCGGGCGTGCCGCGAGGGGTATTCTCAGTCATCACCGGATCAGCCACGGCAATCGGCGGGGAAATGACTGCCAATCCGTTGGTGCGTAAGCTATCGTTTACGGGATCGACTGAGGTGGGTCGCCTGTTGATGGCGCAAAGTGCTAATACGATCAAGAAAATATCAATGGAGTTGGGGGGCAATGCGCCGTTTATCGTCTTCGACGACGCCGATTTGGACGCAGCAGTAGAGGGGGCCATCGCTAGCAAATTCCGTAACACCGGCCAAACCTGCGTGTGCGCAAACCGTATCTACGTACAAGATGGTGTCTATGATGATTTTGCGCAGAAGTTGACTGCGGCTGTGGCCAAACTCAAGGTGGGCGACGGTATGGACGATGGTGTCACTCAAGGGCCGTTAATTGATGAGGCTGCCGTAGCAAAAATAGAAGAGCACATTGCTGATGTCTTGTCCAAGGGCGGACAGGTGATCTCCGGGGGGAAACGTCACGCATTGGGGCATACCTTCTTTGAGCCGACGATTGTGCGTGAGGCCCGTGCTGATATGTTGGTAGCCAAGGAGGAGACATTCGGTCCCTTGGCCCCGCTGTTCCGCTTCTATTCCGATGAGGAAGTTGTTGGATTGGCCAATGATACCGAGTTTGGATTAGCCAGTTACTTTTATACTCGAGACATCGGTCGTGTTTGGCGTGTAGCGGAAGGCTTGGAATATGGCATGGTTGGTATCAACACCGGGCTCATTTCCAATGAAGTGGCGCCATTTGGGGGCGTGAAGCAATCAGGCCTGGGACGGGAAGGGTCTCATTACGGACTAGATGACTATATGGTGGTGAAGTACCTCTGCATGGGAGGTATCTAGTATCTTGATCCAAATGTAGAAGAAATCTGTATCAAGAATAGAGGGCCGTTGGCTGAAAGCCAATGGGCAGCTGGGCTTTAAATAAAAGGCTGAGTTCTGCATTGTGCAGAACTCAGCCTTTCTATTTGACTTTGCGGAGGGAGCACTGAAAGGATGTAATGACCCAGCGGAACCTGCGCACTTTATGCAGTTGCAAAAAAATCAGTTACTGAGATATCGGCACAAACGACGCTCTTACCAATTGACGCCTACAGCGACCCAGTTGAGCCGGCCATAATTCATAGGTTGTCTTATGGGTAGAAATGAAAAACGGGCCGCGAAGGCCCGTTTTATCAATGTTTTTGGCGGAGACGGAGGGATTCGAACCCTCGATACAGGTTTAAGCCCATATGCTTCCTTAGCAGGGAAGTGCCTTCGACCACTCGGCCACGTCTCCACACTGTAGGCTGTTACTGCGTTGCCTCAGCGAAGACCGAGATAATATCTTCTCATTTGCATTCGGTCAACAGGAGTCTTGCAAATAATCACTCTTTTTTAACCGATACTTGTCTTGCTGATGGCGTGCGCTTTCTTGCTTGCTTACTTGGCGCTGTCCAGGTCAAAAGCCTTGTGCAGGGCGCGTACGGCCAGTTCCATGTACTTTTCGTCGATCAGCACCGAGATCTTGATTTCCGAGGTGGAGATCATCTGGATGTTGACGCCTTCTTCGGACAGGGTGCGGAACATCTGCGATGCGATGCCCACGTGGCTGCGCATGCCCACGCCCACCACCGAGACCTTGGAGACCTTGGTGTCGCCGTTGATGGCGGCTGCGCCGATGTGCGCCTTGACGCTGCTGTTCAACACTTCCACAGCCTTGGCGTATTCGCCGCGCGGGACCGTGAAGGTGAAGTCGGTCTTGCCTTCCACCGACTGGTTCTGGATGATCATGTCCACTTCGATGTTGGCGTCGGCCACAGGGCCCAGGATCTGGTAGGCGATGCCCGGACGATCCGGCACGCCCAGCACGGTGATCTTGGCTTCGTCACGGCTGAATGCGATGCCGGTAATGGTTGCTTGTTCCATGTTCTTGTCTTCCTCAAACGAAATCAGGGTGCCGGAGGCGGCTTCTTCGGCCAGCGGCGTGAGCGGGTCGGTCAGCGAGGACAGCACGCGGGTCGGCATCTTATAGTTGCCAGCGAATTCCACCGAGCGGATCTGCAGGACCTTGGAACCCAAGGATGCCATTTCCAGCATTTCCTCGAAGGTCACGGTCTTGAGGCGACGGGCGTCGCTGACCACGCGCGGGTCGGTGGTGTAGACGCCGTCGACGTCGGTATAGATCAGGCATTCTGCCGCCTTGATGGCCGCTGCCACGGCCACTGCCGAGGTGTCGGAGCCGCCACGGCCCAGGGTGGTGAGGTTGCCGTCGGCGTCCACGCCCTGGAAGCCGGTGATGATGACGACCTTGCCAGCGTTCAGATCCTTGCGCACCTTGGCATCATCGATGGAGCGGATGCGCGCCTTGGTGAAGGCGGAGTCGGTCTTGATCGGCACTTGCCAGCCGGCATAGGACACGGCCTGCTTGCCCAGCGCCTGCAGGGCGATGGCCAGCAGGGCCACCGACACCTGCTCGCCGGTGGAGGCCAGCATGTCCAGTTCGCGACCGTCGGGCTGGGCCATGATTTCCTTGGCCATGCCCAGCAGGCGGTTGGTTTCACCAGACATCGCCGAGGGCACGACGACGATCTGATGGCCTGCGTCGTGCCATTTGGCAACGCGCTTTGCGACATTCTGGATGCGCTCGATCGAGCCCATCGAGGTGCCGCCGTATTTGTGAACGTATAAAGCCATAGGGATAAAAAAGTGTGGCCCGACTTTGACCAACAATCGCTAGCTAGGCCGGAAGGAACAAACCCTTGACTCTACATGCGGTGCGCCAAAATCTCAAGGAAAAGCTTGAAATTCCGGGCGTTTCCGCGGGATTTTGCATGGCGCGATGCAGCAAAAATGGTCGGTGAAGAGGGCTTGTATGCATTTCTTCTTGCACCCATGGCGTGGGAATGCGAAATGCTTGCAGATTTGCGTGGTCTGGCGAGAAAAGGCGAGCGGGGGAGATGGGCGGCGGGGAGGAGGGGCACCAACTGTCATGCGCCGTCTTCATTGCATTGATGCGGGAGGGGCGACATGGCAGGTGGTGCTGCGGTACTGGCGACTGCGGTACTGCGGGTGCGCCGGTGAGGCGCTACAACATGCTACTGGAGGCTGGCACTGCAGCCGGGCGGTTCTGGCGCCTTAGGCGGAACGCTGGCTCGGCACAATGCTGGCCGCGGCCGATCAGGCGCCGCTGTAGAGCGAATCTTGCTTGCCGCTGGCTTGCTGCACTTGCTCTTGCACCTGGGCGCGGCTCAGGTGCGAAACGGGTTGACGCACGATGGGGTATTCGTTGCGCGAAGCGATTTCACCGTTGGCACGGGCACGTTGCAGTTCAGCCTTGACGTCAGCGCGGGTCTGGGTCGAATGGAACGGGGTTTCCGGGGGATACGGTGCCTCGGCCAGGGCGGCGCCAGCAGCGGCTAGCAGGGAAGCGGCAACGACGATATTCTTGATGTTCATGATCTTGTCCTATGTTTTGTCTGGTAAGTTGAGTTTGCTCCGTCGGGCCGGTGAGGCATGGCGCTCCTTGTGGGCTCGTCTGCTCAGGGGCTCCCGGCGGAACCGGTTGTCGCCTTATTGCACTGCGCCAACCGATGACTGCAGTGTAAATATTGCCAAGCGAAAGAAAAATGGGTCTAATCGGAATGGACTATTTCTCTTTTTGGAACAATCAGGGACTTGAAAAATGGATCGCTTGCAATCAATGCGGGTCTTCGCCAAGGTGGTCGAGCAGGGCAGCTTTGTCCGGGCGGCTGAAATCCTGGAGATTTCCAATGCCGTCACCACCCGCTTCATTGCGGACCTGGAAGCCCACCTGGGCACGCGCCTGCTGAACCGCTCGACCCGGCGCCTGTCGCTGACCGAGGCCGGGCAGGCCTATCTGGAGCGGGTACGGCTGATCCTGGCCGAAGTCGACGATGCCGAGGCCCTGGTATCGATGGAGACCAAGCGGCCCGCCGGGACGCTGGCGATCTATTCCAATGCCGGGTTCGGGCAGTCACAGATGGGCGATATCCTGTCGGGCTATTCGCAGGCCTATCCCGATGTGACGCTGGATGTGCGGCTCTCGGACCGGTCCATCGACCTGGTGGAGGAGGGCATCGATATCGGTTTCTTCAACAGCATGCAGAAGTTCGATGCCAGCATGATCGTGCGCCAGCTGGGTGTGGCGCATGTGATCCTGTGCGCATCGCCGGACTACCTGGCCCGGACGGGAGCGCCCGAACAGCCGGAAGACCTGTCGCGCCACAGTTGCCTGAATTTCTCCCACGAGTACCTGCGTCATCACTGGCACGTCAACACCCCCAATGGTGTGATGGATGTGCCCATCGTCAGCAAGATCGTCTCCAACAGCGGGGTGCTGCTGCGCGAGCTGGCGCTGGCCGGCATGGGCATTGCCTTGCGGCCCTCGTACACATTGGGAGATGACCTGCGCTGCGGCAAGCTGGTGCAGGTGTTGCCGGATTTCGATATGGGCCAGGTGGTGATGTCGATGGTCTACCCCAGCCGCCGCCTGCTCTCGGCCAAGGTGCGCAGTTTCGCCGAGTTCGTCAGCGCGCGCTTTCCGCATCCGGAAACCGATCCCTGGCTGGTCTGATCCGGCCCGGCCCTGCCCGGCCTTATCCGATGACGTCGGCCAGCTTCTCCAGCAGGCTGCATTCCTGCTGCCACTGACGGCGCTCGGCCGTACTGATGGCCTCGCGCTGGAGCTCGCTGTCGCTCTTGTCCATCTGCGCCAGCAGGATGCGTTCGGCCAGGCGGGTGTCGGGTTCCATCGGGCCGAAGAAGGCGACCGTGGCACCGCGTTCGATGAGCAGGGTGGGGAAGTTGTCGATGTCGAGGTCGCCTACCAGGTCGGCCTGGTCTTCGATGTCGATCCAGACGAAATGGTGCTGGGGATAGCGTTCAGCCCAGGCGCGGAAGGCCGCATCGTATTCACGGCAGCTGCCGCACCAGTTCGCGCACAGGCAGGCGATGACCCAGGTGTCATTGCGAAGTGCCTCGGCGAGGGGGCGGCGGTTGTTTTGGTCAAGTATCTGGTAAGACATGGCGTGGCTATTTTACTCGCTTCAGCGGCAGGGGTTTTGCGCTGGCGCAGGCAAGCCCGCATCATTTCGTTCTCATGGACGGGACGCCGAAGAATTGCCCGCCTCACGGTAAAATAGCGGGATGTCCACGATTCTTGCCATTGAAACTTCTACCGAGCTCGCATCGGCAGCGCTGCTGCATCACGGCGAGCTCCTGTCGCGCCAGTCGGCCGGTGCCCAGACGCACTCCGATGCCATTCTTCCCATGATCCAGCAACTGCTGGCCGAGGCCGGGCTGGCGCTGTCGCGTTGCGATGCGCTGGCCTTCGGCGTTGGTCCGGGTTCCTTTACCGGCGTGCGTACCGCTTGCGGGGTGGTGCAGGGCCTGGCCTTCGGCATCGACCGGCCGGTGGTGCCGGTGGTGACGCTGGCAGCAGCGGCCCAGGCCGTGCGCGCGCAGGTGCCGCAGGCCAGCGAAGTGCTGGCCATCCTGGATGCCCGCATGGGCGAAGTCTATTGGGCGCGCTATCGCGCCCGCGCCGACGGTGCCTGGGATGTGCTGGCCGAGCCGGCCCTGTCGGCCGCTGCCGAGGTGCGTGCCGAGGGTCATCCGCTGGCCTGTGGCAACGGACTGACGGTCTATGCCAGTGATTTCACGGCGGAGTTCTGCGCCAGCCAGTTCGCGGCCACCTATCCCGAATGCATGCCGCATGCACGTCACGTCGCCACGCTGGGGCAGGTCTATTTTGCCCAGGGCCAGGCGCTGCCGGCAGAGCAGGCGCAACCGTTCTACCTGCGCAACAAGGTCGCCCTGACCACGGCGGAGCGCGAATTGCGTGACGCGGCCAAGGGCGCGGCATGAATACCCTGGTCCTGCCGGCGCGGGAAGTCATCCACGCCGGCTATGGCACCCTGCAGTTCGCCGCCCTGGCACAGGCCGATCTGGATGCCGTGGTCGAGATCGAAGAGGCCGTCTACTCGCATCCCTGGACGCGCGGCAATTTCCAGGATTCGCTCTATAGCGGCTACCAGGCCCAGACCCTGCGTGATGCGGGCGGGCAGTTGCTGGGGTATTTCCTGGTCATGCTGGCCGTGGATGAGGCGCACTTGCTCAATATCAGCGTGGCCCAGGTCCATCAGCACAAGGGACTGGGCCGGCTGCTGCTGGACCAGGCCACCGCCGTGGCGCGCCAGCACCATATGCAGACCATGTTGCTGGAAGTGCGCGAGTCCAATGCGCATGCGGCCAAGGTCTATCGCCACTATGGATTTGCCGAGATCGGCCGGCGCAAGAACTACTATCCCGCTGCCAACCAGTCCCGTGAAGGGGCCATCGTCATGAGCATGCCGTTATGAGTGAAGAATTGAAACAGGAAGGCGGCTTCGGCTCCTCGCTGGCCCTGCTCGATGCCCTGGGCATCGGCCCGGTGTGGGTGCGGCGCGAGCTGGCCGTGGAAGAGGTCGTGGCTGCGGCCACGATCGAGAACAGTGTGGTCGAGGTTGTCGAGTCCCAGCCGGCAGTGGCCAGCGTGAACGAGCCAGTCACTCAGGCCGCACCGGCGGCAGCCACCTTGCCTGCTCCCGCACCGACACCCCGGCCCGCTGCGGCTCCGGTGGCTGTACCGCCGCGCCGCACCGCACCGATCGAGGACGACGGTGGCCCGCCGTCCTGGCTGGACGAGATGGATTTCGCGGCCTCCATGGAGACTATGCCCATCCCCGACAGCGAGGACGAAGACGAAGCCCTGGCGGTCGATCCCGTCATCGCCCGGGTGGCGGCCATGGATTGGCCGGCCCTGAAGCAGCAGGTGGCTGATTGCCGCCGCTGCGGGCTGTGTCAGGGGCGCAAGAACACGGTCTTTGGCGTTGGCGACGAGAAGGCCAAATGGCTCTTCATCGGCGAAGGCCCGGGCCGCAACGAGGACATGCAGGGCGAGCCCTTTGTCGGTCCGGCCGGCAAGCTGCTCGACAACATGCTCGCCGCCATGGGCGTCAAGCGGGGCGACAACGCCTATATCGCCAATATCGTCAAATGCCGTCCGACCGACGAGAACGGTCGCGATCGTCCGCCGTCGCCCCAGGAAGTGGCGGCCTGCCTGCCTTATCTGCAGCGCCAGATCGCCCTGATTCAGCCTACCGTGCTGGTCGCACTGGGCAAGACTGCGGCCCTCGCGCTGCTGGGACTGGATCCGAGCACGCCGGTGTCGCGCCTGCGCGGCACGGTGCATCGCTACCAGGATCTGCCGCTGGTGGTGACCTATCACCCGGCCTATCTGCTGCGTACGCTCAATGACAAGAGCAAGGCATGGGCTGATCTCTGCCTGGCGATGAGCACTTACCAGGCGCAGCCGCGCTGAGAACATGACGCACGACACTGGCGGCGGGCCTGCGGCCATTCCTGAGAGTCACCAGGTGCGCTTCCATCGGCGCTGGCCAGCACTGCGCGACCCGCATGTGCGCGCGCTAGCCTGGCTGCTCTACGCGCCAGACCTGATGGCCGCAGACGCGCCGTGCTGGGAAGGACGCATTGCCACACTGGGGGCGATCTCGCCAGAGGTGGCAGGCTGGCTGCACGACCTGCAAGAGGATCCCGTCCTTCATGCGGCGCTGCAGGCGCATCTGGCACACAATCCGTCGGCCCGGCTGGGGCGTTATGCGGAGAAATTGCTGGGCTTCTACCTGCAGCAGCAGGGCTGGCTGGTGGCCGCCAATCTGCAGGTGCGCAACAACCAGGGGGTGACGCGCGAGACGCTGGGCGAATTCGATTTCCTGGTGCATCCGCCCGAAAGTGCGGACGATACCAGCCTGGTGCACTGGGAGTTCGCTACCAAGTTCTATCTGCTGGAGCCCAGGTCAGCCGATGACGCCAATGACGCCGATGCCTTCGTCGGCCCCAACCTGGCCGATTCGCTGGGTCGCAAGATGCGCAAGATCATGCAGCAGCAATTGCAGCTCTCGCACCATCCGGCGGCTGCGGCGGTGCTGCCGGCCCCGGTGACCTGGGCCGGGGCGCTGGTGAAGGGCTGGTTGTTCTATCGTCAGGGCATGCAGATGGCGTTACCCGCCTCCATGGGGATTGCCGGCGATCATTGCCGGGGTTTCTGGTGCGACGCCCAGGGCCTGCGGGAGCAGCACCAGCCAGAAGACCGCTACCTGATCCTGCCGCGCCTGGCCTGGCTGGCTCCCGCCCGGGAGCCAGTGGGGCGGGGCCTGGCGCTCGATGAATTGCTGGGCAAGCTGGAGCCGGGTTTCCTGGTCGATGAGAGTCCGGTGATGGTGGCGCGTTGCAGGATCGAGCCAGGCGTGGAGGCGGAATTGATCGAGACCGATCGCGGCTTCATCGTGCCACCGGGGTGGGAGCAACGTGCCGCGTCAAGCGTGCGGCACGCAGTCATTGGTGTTTGAGCGCTCCGGCCCGGACCCGTGCAGTGCTCAGTGGTGGGGATGCTTGTCCTCGCCGATCAGCGCCAGCGAGTCATGCTCGCGCTGGTTGGCGGCGTGGCGGCGCATGATCAGCAGCATGATCCCGGCCACGAAGGAGCCGAAGATGACGATCACGGTATTCACATCCAGGTTCATGCGCACCATGAAGGCATACAGCACCAGCATGGTCAGCACCGAGAGGTTTTCATTGAAGTTCTGTACCGCGATCGAATGGCCGGCGCTCATGAGCACGTGGCCGCGGTGCTGGAGCAGGGCGTTCATCGGTACCACGAAATAACCCGACAGCGCACCGATGATCACCAGCAGCGGATAGGCCACCCAGACCGAGGTGGTGGTGGTCATCAGCATCACCACGATGCCCATGACGATGCCCAGTGGCATCACCGACAGCGATTTCTTCAGCGGCACGAAGCGGGCGGCACCCATGGCCCCCAACGCCACACCTACGGCCACGATGCCTTGCAGGATGGCGGCCTTGTCCAGCGGCATGTGCAGCGACTTCTCGGCCCACTTCAGCACGATGAACTGCAGGGTCGCGCCGGCGCCCCAGAAGAGCGTGGTCACCGCCAGCGAGATCTGGCCCAGCTTGTCTTTCCAGAGGGTGGTGAAGCAGCCAGCGAAATCGACGATCAGGCGGATGGGATTGCGTTGCTGGTGTTCGTAGCGGGCGCCGGTATCGGGGATGCTGATGTTGAACAGCGCGGCGATGATGTAGATGACAGAAATGATGCAGAGGGCGGCTTCGGTAGGGGTGTCGACCGGCAGGTCGAAGAGCGGGAAGTCGAAGCTGAGGATGACCGAGGACACATGCGGATTGACCAGCGCCCCACCCAGGACCGTGCCCATGATGATGGAGCCGACGGTGAGCCCCTCGATCCAGCCATTGGCCGCCACCAGTTTCTCGGGGGGGAGCAATTCGGTCAGGATGCCGTACTTGGCCGGCGAGTAGGCCGCTGCACCGAAGCCCACCACGGCATAGGCCAGCAGGGGGTGGACGGTGAAGAACATCATCGCGCATCCGACGATCTTGATCATGTTGGTGATCAACATGACCTTGCCCTTCGGGAAGGCGTCGGCGAAGGCGCCCACGAAGGCCGCCAGCAGCACATAGGAAAGCACGAAGAACAGCTTCAGCAGCGGCGTCATCCACGCTGGCGAATGCATTTCGGCAAGAAGGGCGATGGCAGCAATCAGCAGCGCATTATCGGCGAGCGACGAAAAGAACTGCGCCGCCATGATGGTATAGAAACCGCGATTCATCCCTGTCCAAGATGTATAACAAATGATGTCCGGCTAGCTTTATACCATGAAACCATCGGCGCTCCGCGATATTAGTCAAACCGTGAAGATGTTCGTCCGGTAAAATGCCCGCTTGTTCCCCGCTGGGCAAAAACTTCCGGGCGAACCTCGGCAGGCTGGCCCGTGGTGGCGCGGCTGGTCGCGGTGCGCTTTGCCTGATCCGCCCATCGCCTTCAACGCCACTGGACATCATGCCAAGACCGATCGTCGCCTCCATCAGCATTTCCGCACTTCAACACAATCTCGCCGTCGCCCGCGCCCATGCGCCCAAGGCCCGCGCCTGGGCCGTGGTCAAGGCCAATGGCTATGGCCATGGACTGGAGCGCGCCATGCGCGGCTTTGCCGACGCCGACGGGCTGGCGCTGATCGAGCCCGACTATGCGGTACGCCTGCGCGAGCTGGGCTGGACCAAGCCCATCCTGCTGCTGGAAGGTTTCTTCGATGCCGATGACCTGCCGGTGCTGGCGCGTCACGATATCCAGTTTGCCATCCATTGCGAGGAGCAGATCGCCTGGCTGGAAGCTTTCGCCACCGATGCTGCACTGCATGTGCATCTGAAGATGAATAGCGGCATGAACCGCCTGGGCTTCAAGCCCGATGCCTATCGCGCCGCCTACGAGCGGGTACGCCGCATCGCCAGCGTGCGCAGCATCACCATGATGACCCACTTCGCCAATGCCGACGATGCCGGTAATCCCTTGCTGCCGCTGGCGGAGCAGGTGCGGCGCTTCCAGGCCGGTACGCAGGGCCTGGAGGGCGCGCGCAGCCTGTGCAACTCGGCCGGCGACCTGCTCCATGCCGAGCTGGCGCATGACTGGGTGCGTCCCGGTGTGATGCTGTATGGCGGCACGCCCGGTGGCGGCACGGCGGCCGATTTCGGCCTGCGCGCGGCGATGACACTGGAAAGCCGCATCATCGGTGTCCAGGAGGTGCCGCCCGGCGAGGCGATCGGCTATGGCAGCCGCTTCGTGGCCGACAAGCCGATGAAGGTGGGCGTGGTGGCCTGCGGCTATGCCGACGGCTACCCGCGCCACGCACCCAATGGCACGCCGGTGCTGGTCGATGGTGTCAAGACCGGCACCGTGGGGCGGGTGTCGATGGACATGCTGGCGGTGGACCTGACCGATGTGCCGGGTGCGGCCGTGGGCAGCCATGTCGAGTTGTGGGGTAGCAAGCTGCCCATCGACGAGGTGGCCTTTGCGGCCGGCACCATCGGCTATGAAATGATGTGCGCGCTGGCGCCCCGGGTGGCGGTGCGCGAAGTTGAATGAGTTTGACTGCTGCAAGTGAAGTCAATCGATAAGGAATAGCAAGGCGACGATGGCGAAGGTCAAGACCAATTACACCTGCACCGAATGTGGTGGCGTCAGCAACAAGTGGGCCGGCCAGTGTCCGGCATGCGGGCAGTGGAATACCCTGGTGGAGACGCTGGTGGAGACCGGTGGCGGCAACCGCTATTCGGCGCAGCCGCAAGGGCTGGCGCAGACGGCGCCAGTGCTGAGCCTGGCCGATATCGAAGCCATCGACGTGCCGCGCTTCGGCACCGGCATCGAGGAATTCGACCGCGTGCTGGGCGGTGGCCTGGTGCCTGGCGGCGTGGCCCTGATCGGCGGTGACCCGGGTATCGGCAAGTCGACCTTGCTGCTGCAGGCGCTGGCCAATATCTCCAGGCTCAAGAAGGTGCTGTATGTGAGCGGCGAAGAGTCCGGCGCGCAGATTGCCCTGCGCGCCAAGCGGCTGGCCGTGGATGCGCGCGAGCTACAACTGCAGGCCGAGATCCAGCTGGAGAAGATCCTGGCCACGCTGGCCGAGCACAAGCCCGAAGTGGCGGTGATCGACTCCATCCAGACCATCTATTCCGATGCACTGACCTCGGCCCCCGGATCGGTCGCCCAGGTGCGCGAATGTGCCGCGCAATTGACGCGCGTGGCCAAGACCTCCGGCATCACCATCATCATGGTCGGCCACGTGACCAAGGAAGGCGCGCTGGCCGGTCCCCGCGTGCTGGAGCACATCGTCGATACGGTGCTCTACTTCGAGGGCGATACCCATTCCAGCTACCGCCTGGTGCGGGCCTTCAAGAACCGCTTTGGTGCCGTCAACGAGCTGGGCGTGTTTGCCATGACCGAGAAGGGCCTGAAGGGGGTCTCCAACCCGTCGGCGCTGTTCCTGTCGCAGCATGAGAACCAGGTGCCGGGTTCCTGCGTGATGGTGACCCAGGAGGGCACGCGCCCGCTGCTGGTCGAGATCCAGGCGCTGGTGGATAGCTCGCACGTACCCAATGCGCGCCGGCTGTCGGTCGGCCTGGAGCAGAACCGGCTGGCCATGCTGCTGGCGGTGCTGCATCGCCATGCTGGCATTGCCGCTTTCGATCAGGATGTCTTCATCAACGCGGTGGGTGGCGTCAAGATCACCGAGCCGGCCGCTGACCTGGCGGTGTTGATGGCCATTAACTCTTCCATGCGCAACAAGCCCCTGCCGCGCGGGCTGGTGGTCTTCGGCGAAGTCGGCCTGGCCGGCGAGATCCGTCCCGCACCTCGTGGACAGGAGCGCCTGCGCGAGGCTGCCAAGCTGGGCTTCTCGATTGCCGTCATTCCCAAGGCCAATGCGCCCAAGCAGGCCATCGAGGGCCTCAGGGTGATTGCCGTGGAACGCATTGACGACGCCTTGCAAAAGGCGCGCGAGATCGACGACTACGCCAGCTGAGGTCCGAACTGGCGCCGGGGCCGTTCAGCCCGGTACATGGAAGGTCACGATGACCTGGTTGATCTCGCCCTTGACCGGCCCCTCGATGAGGGGGCCGCTTCCCTTGACACGATAGTAGAGCTGGAACGGCCGGGTGGCATCACGGCCATTGAAGAAGTCGGTGCTGCCGGTACTGGCCTCGGTGACCGACCAGCAGCTGCCGGCATCCTGCCAGCACAGCCAGGCCTCGAAGCCGGCCGGCTTGCGTGCCAGGCCATAGCGCCAGCTCACCTGGCTGATGGTGGAGCCGGGTGGTACATGGCCGACGACCTGGAATTGCGTGATGTAGTCGGTGTTCTTGGCGCGGATGTCGGCCCCTGCCACGTCGGAGGCATAGGCGGCGGTCGGGCCGTGATGCGGGACGGTTGGCGTCACCGGTGGTGGTGCGGCCGGCGTGACCGGCGAGAGGATCACGATCGGCCGGCGCGTATCGGTGCCGCCTTGCGGCAGGCTCAGGTTGCGGTCGGCGTAGCTCTGCGCCGCGGCCATCCCCGGCAGGACGCTGATGCCTAGCAGGCCCAGCATGGCCAGGAGGCGCCGCTCACGCATGACGGCGGTGATTCTGCAGTGGCAGGGTGATCTGCACCAGCAGGCCGCCATGGGTTTCTTCATGGCCCTTGAGGAGCAGCTTGCCGTTGTGTCGCAACACGATGCGATTGACGATGGCCAGTCCCAGTCCCGAACCATTGGCTTGCCCGCGCGCGGCATCGAGGCGGGTGAAGGGGCGCAGCAGCCGCTCGCATTCGCTGTCGGGCACCCCGGGGCCATGGTCGCCCACTTCCACCACCACCTGATGTCCTTCGATGCGGCTGCGCACGTCGATCTCGGCGCAGTCGGTGCCGGGCGTCTTGCCGTAGCGGCGGGCGTTTTCGATCAGGTTGCTGAAGACCCGCGCCAGTTCGGTGCCGTTGCCGGCCACGTCGGTGTCGGGGGCGATGCGGGTGGTGATCTTCACGTCCGCCTGGCGGCCCAGCTGGTTGCTGACGTCGGCCAGCAGGCCGGCGAGGTCGATGCTGGCCAGGCTGCTGGCATCGAAGGGCTTGGCGTAGTCGAGGAACTGGCCAATGATGCTGTCCATCTGGGCCAGGTCGGAATGCATGCCGTCCCGCGATTCGTCGGAGAGATTGGCCATCTCGACCTCCAGCTGCATGCGCGCCAGCGGCGTGCGCAGGTCGTGCGAGATACCGGCCAGGATCAGCGCGCGATCGGATTCCACGCGGTTGAGGTCGGCCACCATCTGGTTGAAGCTGCGATTGGCCTCTTCGATCTCGGTGGGGCCGGATTCAGGCAAGGGCTCCGGCTGGCGGCCCTTGGCGATGGCCCGCGCGGCGGCGGTCAGGCGGGCCAGCGGCTGGTTGATCAGGGTGGAGATGAATACCGCGCCGATCAGCGAGAGGAACAGGGCGATCGAACCCCAGCCCAGCCATTGCAGGCTGGAGGTACGGTCCAGGCGGCCCCGGTCGAGCATCAGCCAGTACTGGTCGTCGTCGATGTTGAAACTGATCCAGAAACCTTCCACCTCGTTGACGCTGGAGGCGAACAGGGTGTTCTCGTCCAGCGACTGGCGTACGTAGTACTCCAGTTCCGGCACGATGGGGGAATCCTCGGGAGGGACGATGCGGTCGCTCTTCTCCAGCGGGTAGATACGGATGCCCTCGTTGCTGGCCAGGTCGAACAGCAGCTCACGCCGCATCTCCGGTGCGGAGTGCGTCAGGGCGGCGCGGGTGATGGTGACCACCGAGACGATCTGGGCGGCCAGCTGTTCGGCGCGCGGACCGCGCTCGACCATGCGGAAACTGGCCACCCAGGCCACCATGCTGGCCGTGATCAGGAAGGTCAGGAGGAAGAAGGTGCGCCAGAACAGGCCGTTGCTAAACCATCCTGATTGGGGTCGGACTTTCATCGGCAAGCGGCCTGCAGGTCAGGGGTGAAGCGGGAGATCAGCGCGGTTTCCCTTCCGGGATGAAGACGTAGCCCAGGCCCCAGACGGTCTGGATGTACAGCGGATTGGCCGGGTCCGGCTCGATCAGCTTGCGCAGGCGCGAGATCTGCACGTCCAGGCTGCGGTCGAAGACTTCGTATTCGCGGCCGCGCGCCATTTCCATCAGCTTTTCACGCGACAGCGGCTGGCGGGCATTGCGGGCAAATACCTTCAGTACCGAGAATTCGCCAGTGGTCAGGGAGATGGTCTCGCCGCTCTTCTTCAGGGTGCGGGTACCCAGGTCCAGGATGAAGTCGCCGAACTCGAAGGTTTCCGGGGTCTCGGAGGGCGCACCCGGCAGTTCATCCGGGCCCTTGCGGCGCAGCACCGCGTTGATGCGTGCCACCAGTTCACGGGGATTGAAGGGCTTGGGCAGGTAATCGTCGGCACCCATTTCCAGGCCGATGATGCGGTCCACGTCCTCGCCCTTGGCGGTGAGCATGATGATGGGGGTCTGGTCGCCAGCGCCACGCAGGCGGCGGCAGATCGCCAGGCCATCTTCGCCGGGCAGCATCAGGTCCAGCACCAGCAGGTCATAGCGCTCGCGGATCCAGAGCTTGTTCATGGCCTGGGCATTTTCGGCCGTGACCACGTTGAAACCCTGTTCGGTCAGGTAGCGGCGCAGCAGGTCGCGCAGGCGGATATCGTCATCCACCACCAACACTTTGAATTGATTGGCGGATGTTGTCGTATTAGTATTGTTGCCGGTAGTCGTATTCATGATGCCTATGGTAGCGTCTTGGCGATTTTGAGCAAGTCGGGGCTGTCGATCCATTACAAACTGTTACATACCTTACCTTAATCATCTTATACCATCGCGGCCTGCGGCCTACACTGGAATCACCTCGGGAAACTCATGGCAAGAGAACTTCCCGGTTACCGATTCTCTGTCTCTGGAAATAATCGCTTTATGAAGATTGCAGTCGTCAACAAGCTATGTCTGGTCGCGATGCTGGCGCTCGGCGTGGGCTCCGCGTTGGCGGGTCCGCCGCAGGGCGGTCGGCCGATGCCCGGCCAGCAGGGCGGCGACTTCAGGCCCCGTGGCGGCGATTTCAGCGGCCAGGAGCAGCGCAGCCAGATGGCCAGTGAGCAGGAGCAGCGCCGCAACGGCAAGTTGAGTGCCGATGAACGACGCGAACTGCGACGCCAGATCAACGAGGTCGGACAGGACATCTACCGCGTCAAGCGTTGACGCCAACCACCCCGAATAAATTCCCGTCCTGGCCCCGCCAGGTCAAAAAACGAAGAAGCCCGGATGCCGATGCACCCGGGCTTCTTCGTTTTGCGGGCATGGGGCGCCGACGCTCCTCAGATCTGGTGCGCCCGCCCCAGCTTCTTCTCCAGCCGATGCTGCAAGGCTTCGAAGCACAGGCTGAGCATCCAGTAGATGCCGGCCGCCGCCACATACAGCGGCAAGGGGCGGAAGGTGACGGCGATCACTTCCTTGGTCGCCAGCATCAGTTCGGTCACGGTGATGACCGAGACCAGCGAGGTGTCCTTGATCAGGCTGATGAGGGTATTGCTCATCGAGGGCACGGCAATGCGCACGGCCTGCGGCACGATGATATGGCGCAGCGTCTGGAAGTAGGTCAGGCCGATGCTGTAGGCGGCATTCCATTGGCCACGGGTCACGCCCAGGATGGCGCCGCGCAGGCTTTCCGACAGGTAGGCACCGGCGTTGAGGCTCAGCGTCAACACGCCGGCGGTCAGCGGCGAGAATTCGATGCCCAGGCCCGGCAAGCCGTAGTACACCACGAAGATCTGCACCAGCAGCGGCGTGCCGCGCATCATGCTGACATACACCGCGGCCGGCCAGTGGATGGGGCGCCATGGCACGATGCGGGCCACCGCCAGCACGAATCCCAGCACCAGGCCGCCGACCATCGAGGCCAGCGCAAACAGCAGGGTGTAGCCGACGCCCTTGGCCAGCGTTGGCGCGGCTTGCTGTAGCAGTTCCAGGATTTCCATAAGCATTCGATATAAAAAATTATCCCCGCGATGCGGGGATAAGTCGGTCCGCCCGACGGGAATCGGGCGGGGTGGAGCGCAACGACCAGCGCGCCTTATTGTGCTTTCGGCGGCTGGCTCACGTCAATGCCAAACCACTTCTCGGAGGCGGCCTTGAAGCTGCCATCGGCCTTGATATCGGCCAGGGCCTTGTTCAGCGCTGCCTTGAACTCCGGGTTGCCCTTGCGCAAGGGGATGCCGATCTTGTCGACGGTACCCACCGGGCTGCCCGCCTTCAGCGGCAGGTTGGTGGACTTGAGGATGTAGCCCACCAGCAAGCTGTCATTCAAGGCGGCGTCGATGCGACCTGCGGCCAGGTCGGCCAGGTATTCGGGCGAACCGGGATAGGTGCGCACGTCGATGCCCTGCACGGCCTTGGCCTTCTGTTCGAAGTTGGTGCCCTGGCCCAGGCCGAGCTTCTTGCCCTTGAGGTCGTCCAGGGTCTTGAACTGGCGGGTCTCATCCTTGCGCACGATCAGCTGGGCGCTGGAGAGCGTGTAGGGATCGGAGAAATCGAAGGCCTTCTGGCGCTCGTCGGTGATGCCGACCTGGTTGATGATGACGTCATACTTGCCTGCACCCAGGCCAGCCAGGATGCCGCTCCACTCGGTGGTGGTGAAGACCGGCTTGACGCCCAGCTTGGCCGCCAGCAGCTTGGCCACATCGACTTCGAAACCGGTCAGCTCGCCGGTCTTGGCATCCTTGAAATTGAACGGCGGGTAGTTGCCCTCCAGCGCCACCTTCAGGGTGCCGCTGCTCTTGACCGATTGCAGCAGGTCCGCCGCCGAGGCCGCCAGGCTGCCCGAGAGCAGTGCCACGCCTACACCGGCCAGCAGCCATTGCTTGATATTCTTGTTCATATGTCGATGTCCTTTCGAATCGTTCGCCGCAACGCTGCAGCCAGGTCGTCATGATGCCCTCGTTTTGCCGAACTGCAAGGGCGGGGTTAAGACAATGATGTAGAAAGCTTATGCCATGCTCCTGCCCGTAGCAGCCGGGTCAGGCCTGCAACTGTTCCAGCGCTTCCTGTTGCTCCAGCCATTCGTTTTCAAGCTGGTCCAGTTCCTTGGTGCAATAGGCCTGATCGGTGATGAGCGTCTTCAGTTCATCCTTGTTGGCGGCATCGTAGATATCCGGGCTGGCCAGGCGGGTGTCGATCTCGCCCTTGCGCAGGTTGAGCTTGGCGATTTGCTCGTCGAGCCGCTTGATACGGGCTTCGATGGGCTTCTTCAGGGCCGACATCTTCTGGCGCTGTTCGGCTTCCAGGCGCTTCTGTTCCTTGCGGTCGACCAGCGAGACCGGTGCGCTCTCGGCCGCCTGGCTGGCGGCAGCAGCAGGCAGCGGGGCGGCGGCAGCGGCATCGTTGCGCGCGGCCAGCTTGGTCTTGAAGAGCCAGTCCTTGTAGTCGTCCAGATCGCCGTCGAAGGGTTGCAACTTGCCCTCGGCCACGATCAGGAACTGGTCGGTGGTGGCGCGCAGCAGGTGGCGATCGTGGGACACCAGCACCAGCGTCCCCTCGAACTGCGCCAGCGCCATGGTCAGGGCTTCGCGGGTTTCCAGGTCGAGGTGGTTGGTCGGTTCATCCAGCAGCAGCAGGTTGGGGCGTTGCCAGACGATCAGGGCCAGCGCCAGTCTTGCCTTTTCGCCGCCCGAGAAGGGTGCGATGGACGAGGTGGCCATGGTGCCGTTGAAGTTGAAGCTGCCCAGGAAGTTGCGCAACTCCTGCTCGCGCACATCCGGCGCCAGCCGCGTCATGTGCCACAGCGGCGATTCGTCGTGGCGCAGCATCTCCACCTGGTGCTGGGCGAAGTAGCCGATCACCAGACCCTTGCCCAGGCGGGCCGTGCCCGACAGCGGATCGATCTCGCCCGCCACCGTCTTGATGAGCGTGGACTTGCCGGCGCCGTTGACGCCCAGCAAGCCGATGCGCTGGCCGTTCTGTAGCGAGAAATCGATGCCATGGACGATGATCTTGTCCTCATCCGGCGCACCGTTCTTGCCCTCGGTGTGGTAACCGGCATTGACCTTCTCCAGCACCAGCAGCGGGTTGGGCGCCGACAAGGGCTCGCGGAATTCGAACGAGAACTCGGCCGCCGCGCGCAGCGGTGCCAGCTCTTCCATCTTGGACAGCGCCTTCATGCGGCTCTGTGCCTGGCGCGCCTTGGTGGCCTTGGCCTTGAAGCGATCGATGAAGGATTGCAGGTGGGCGCGCTGGCGCTGCTGCTTCTCGATCATGCCGGCCATCAGTTCCAGCTGGGCCGAGCGCTGGCGTTCGAAGGCGCTGTAGTTGCCGGAGTAGCGCTTGAGCTTGCGTTCGTCGATATGGACGATCACATTGACCACGCCGTCGAGGAAGTCGCGGTCGTGGGAAATGATCAGCAGCGTGCCGGGATAGCGCTTCAACCAGTCTTCCAGCCAGATGATGGCATCCAGGTCCAGGTGGTTGGTCGGTTCATCCAGCAGCAGCAGGTCCGACGGGCACATCAGCGCCTGCGCCAGGTTCAGGCGCATGCGCCAGCCGCCGGAGAAGCTGGCCACCGGCCGCGCCATCTGTTCCAGCGAGAAACCCAGGCCCAGCAGCAGCTGTTCGGCACGCGAGCGCACCGTATAGGCATCGGCATCGGCCAGGGCCGTGTGCAGCTCGGCGATGAGGTTGCCATCGTGCTTGTCATCGGGCTGCGCTTCGGCGCGCGCCAGTTCGGCTTCCAGCTGGCGAAGATGGACGTCGCCATCGATGGCGTATTCGATGGCGGCACGATCCAGCGCCGGGGTTTCCTGCGCCACGTAGGCCATGCGCCAGCGCGCCGGGAAATCGATATTGCCCAGGTCGGCATGCAGTTCGCCGCGCAGCATGGCGAACAGGCTGGACTTGCCGGCGCCATTGGCGCCGATCAGGCCGATCTTGTCGCCCGGGTTGAGCGTCAGGTCGACATTTTCCAGCAGCGGCTTGACGCCGCGCTGGAGGGAAACTTGCTGGAAACGGATCATCGGTGATTCACAATCGTTGGGACGCGGTAAGGCTCGGCTTCAGGCCAGTTGCAGCTGTTCGGCCGTGACCAGGAACACCATGTCGTCGCCGGCGCTGGTGGTCATCCAGGTCAGTTCCAGCTCGGGGAAGGCCGCCTCGGCGAAGGCGCGCTCATTGCCGATCTCGACCACCAGCACGCCCTCGGGCGTGAGGCGTTCGGCGGCATCGGCGACGATCTTGCGTACCAGGTCCATGCCATCCTCGCCACCGGCCAGCGCCAGTTGTGGCTCGCGCAGGTATTCCTGCGGCAGCTTGGCCATGGAACCGGAGTTCACGTAGGGCGGGTTGCTGATGATCAGGTCGTACTTGCGCGCCGGCAGCTTGCTGTAGAGATCGGACTCGACCAGGGTGATGCGGTCCTGCAGCTGGTACTCGTCCACGTTCTTGCGTGCCACCGCCAGTGCATCGGCAGAGATGTCGACGGCATCGACCTGCGCATTGGGGAAGGCATCGGCCAGCAGGATGGGCAGGCAGCCGGAGCCGGTGCACAGGTCCAGCGCGTGGGTGACGGCGTCCGGATCCTGGATCCAGGGCGCGAAGTGCTGCGGGATCAGTTCGGCGATGAAGGAGCGCGGTACGATCACGCGCTCATCGACGTAGAAGCGATAGGCGCCCAGCCAGGCTTCGTTGGTGATGTAGGCGGCCGGCACGCGGTCCTTGCTGCGGCGTTCGATCACGCGCATGAGCGCGGCGATTTCATCGGGCAAGAGGCGCGCGTCGAGGAAGGGATCGAGCTGGTCCAGCGGCAGCTTCAAGGTGTGCAGGATCAGGTAGGCGGCCTCGTCCAGCGCATTGCTGCTGCCGTGGCCGAAGAACAGCTGCTCGGTGTTGAAGCGGGTCACGGCGTAGCGCAGCAGGTCGCGCACGGTGGAGAAATTGTTGGGTGTCATGGTCGTTCTTTCTGTAGCTGGTAGCTAGTTGCTAGTGGCCGGTCGCGGGATCAGGCCAGCAGGTTTTCCAGCGTCTTGCGGTAGATGTTCTTCAGGGGATCGACGTAGCGCACTTCGATGTGCTCGTCGATCTTGTGGATGCTGTCATTGGGCGGTCCGAACTCGATCACCTGCGGGCAGATCTGGGCGA
Source organism: Herbaspirillum sp. NPDC087042 (assembly GCF_044745245.1). Taxonomy (NCBI): domain Bacteria; kingdom Pseudomonadati; phylum Pseudomonadota; class Betaproteobacteria; order Burkholderiales; family Oxalobacteraceae; genus Herbaspirillum; species Herbaspirillum sp. NPDC087042. The sequence goes on from NZ_JBIUZW010000020.1 coordinate 74,410, forward strand.
TGAAGCGGCCGTCGGAGGTGCCGCCGGTGGTCGACAGTTCGGTGTCCAGACCGGTCTCGTCCTTGATGGCCCTGGAGAGCGCATCCGACAGATCGCCGCGCGGGGTCAGGAAGGGCAGGCCGCCGACGGTCCACTTCAGGTCGTATTCCAGGCCATGCTTGTCCAGGATGGCGTGTACGCGCTGCTGCAGGCCTTCCACGGTGCTGGCGGTGGAGAAGCGGAAGTTGAAGTCGATCACCACGTCACCGGGGATCACGTTGGAGGCACCGGTGCCGCCATGGATGTTGGAGACCTGCCAGGAAGTCGGCAGGTAGTATTCATTGCCCGCATCCCACTGTTCGGCCACCAGCTCGGCCAGTGCCGGCGCGGCCTGGTGGATGGGGTTGCGCGCCAGTTGCGGATAGGCGATATGGCCCTGGATACCCTTGACGGTCAGCTTGCCCGACATGGTGCCACGGCGGCCGTTCTTGATCATGTCGCCCAGGGTCTTGGCCGAGGTCGGCTCGCCCACGATGCAGTAGTCCAGTTGTTCGCCGCGTGCCTTCAGGGCGTTGCAGACCACCACGGTGCCATCGATGGCCGGGCCTTCTTCATCGCTGGTGATGAGGAAGCCAATCGAGCCCTTGTGATCCGGGTGCGCTGCGGTGAACTCTTCGCAGGCCACTACCATGGCGGCAATCGAGGTCTTCATGTCGGAGGCGCCGCGACCGTACAGGCGGCCATCGCGCAGGGTCGGCTGGAAGGGATGCGACTGCCACTTCTCCAGCGGGCCGGTCGGCACCACGTCGGTATGGCCGGCAAAGACCACCAGCGGCTGGGCCGTTCCCTTGCGCGCCCACAGGTTGGTGACGTCGCCGGACTGGATGGTCTCGCAGACGAAGCCCAGGGGCGCGAGCAATTCCGCCAGCCGGGCCTGGCAACCTTTGTCTTCGGGGGTGACGGAAGAAAGGGACATCAATTCCTGGGTCAGGGCCAGCGTCTTGCTCATGATCATTTCTCGAAAATGTGTTGATACTGATCGGCCTTGAAGCCGACGTGATAGTGCTTGCCATCGAAGAGCACCGGGCGCTTCACCACCGAGGGGTTTTCCACCATCAGTGCCACCGCAGCGGCGTCATCGGTGATGGCGGCCTTGCGCTCGTCCGGCAGGGCGCGCCAGGTGGTTCCCTTGCGATTGACCAACACGTCGCGCTCGACGTCCTTCAACCAGGCTTGTGCCTGGGCGGCGTCCAGGCCGGCCTTCTTGAAATCGTGGAAGTGGAAGGCGATCCCCTGCTCGTCCAGCCACACGCGGGCCTTCTTGACGGTGTCGCAGTTGGGGATGCCGTAGAGGGTGATCTTGTCGCTCATGCTTGTTCTCGCGCTTGTTGTCGCAATCGAGGTCACTAGAACACGACGCCGCGCCGGTGTACGAGACGACCGGCGCGGCGCGTGGTGATGCAGGACTTCAATGAAGCCGCAAGGCGGGATTACTCGCCGCGCAGCAGTTCGTTGATGGAAGTCTTGGAACGGGTTTGCGCATCGACCTTCTTGACGATGATCGCGGCGTACAGGCTGTACTTGCCATCCTTGGAGGGCAGGTTGCCCGGCACCACCACCGAACCTGCCGGCACGCGGCCGTAGTGCACTTCGCCGGTTTCGCGATCATAGATCTTGGTCGATTGGCCGATGTACACGCCCATGGACAGCACCGAGTTTTCTTCGATGATGACGCCTTCGACCACTTCCGAACGGGCACCGATGAAGCAGTTGTCTTCGATGATGACCGGGCCGGCCTGCACCGGTTCCAGCACGCCGCCGATGCCGACGCCGCCGGACAGGTGGACGTTCTTGCCGATCTGGGCAGCCGAGCCGACGGTGGCCCAGGTGTCGACCATCGTGCCTTCATCGACGTAGGCGCCGATGTTGACGTAGGAGGGCATCAGCACCACGTTGCGGCCGATGAAGGAGCCGTGACGGGCCACTGCCGGCGGCACCACGCGGAAGCCACCACGGGCGAAATCTTCGGCGGTGTAGTTGGCGAACTTGGTGGGTACCTTGTCGTAGAACTGCGGGTAGCCGGTGCCAGCCGACATCGGCACGTTGTCTTCCAGGCGGAAGGACAGCAGGATGGCCTTCTTCACCCATTGGTTGACATCC